>JBGSQD010000154.1:0-10625 GCA_041738275.1 Geobacterales bacterium | reverse complement strand
ACTGAGCAACATAGGCGTCTTTCATTACGTTATCGGTATCTTTAATTCTGGCACGATAGAGCGTTATTTTGTATTGGTAGCCAGCCGGCGCAAAGGTGTCATACCTGAGGAGTACGTAAGTATTGGTGTTTTGCGTCGAGGTGTTGATCTCCTTGGTGATGGCGTAATCCAGCTGTACATCGAAATCCCCCTGGGTCGGGGCAAGGTCATTGAGTGACAACATCTCATATATCAGGCCTGTATTGCCTTTGGATTTGGAATAAAACTCAAGTTTTCCCGGAGTTGAAGACAATCTGGCCGTGCCGTTGCTCGTATCCGAGACAAGGGTATTATTGCTCAGTGCCGCATAGGTATCGGCGGCTCTCCATGTCTGTCCCACCTCCGGCGTCCAGAGCTGTGTGTTGATACCAGCCGGGAAACTGTCGGAGAAGACTGTCTGCAGGCTCTTATCCGACTTTCTCACACGGTAGATGTATGGTTTCAGCGGTTCGATCCCGACCTTGTCGTTGTAGGTCAGCACATTGCCGACCGTGGCAATGTTGGCGAAGCTGCCGTTTGCCAGCTTCTTCTCGATCTCGAATCCTCTTTCGTCATCGGGTACGTTGGTCCAGTCAAGTTTGACGGCGAACGGGCCTTGGGCGGTAGCATCAAGGTGGATGGTGCTTGATAGCGTCACGCAGGTGGCCGCACTGTATTCTGTCGGCCAGCCACAGGCGCCGTTCTTGGCGGCACGTACACGATAGCAGTGGTCAGTACCGGCAGTCAGGCCTGTAACGCTGTATTTGGTGCTGTTGGCAGCCACTGTTACCGGTGTGGCGGTGGTGTTCGTACAGCCAGCACCGCAATCCTGGATCTCGAAGCCGGATTCCTCGCTGCCGGTATTGTCAATCCAGCTCAGATCTATCCGGGTGGGAGTCACCCCGGAGGCAATCAGGTTGGATGGAGCGAGCGGTGTTGCAGTCGTGACCGGATTGCTGTTGTAGCTATAATACCTGGTTCCAACAGCCTCATCCCCCCATAGATTGGCGAAGCTGAAGCAGGTCTGGGAGGGTGTGAGGGACGACGAAGCAACCTCATAATCGATTGTTACGGCCGGCTCAGTTGCCGCATACTTGCGCACCCGCACCCAGTCCCAATCAACCTGCATCGCTTCGCCCGGGTTGGCGACACTGCCGCCGATAACAATCGGTGCAGCGGCATAGGTGAAGTTGCTATTCAAGTCTGCCATAACAAGCGGCTTGCCCTGTGCATCAAGACGGTCAAGCACGTCTATATGCACGGCAGAGTTGCTGGCATCCTTGGCCGTGACCCTGTAGAGCATGTTATTGGAAGACATGACATCGTTATTTGAAGGGAAGTTGGTATTACCATAAAAACTCAACCTGCTGTATCCCCCCGACGTGGTAAAATAAAAGCCTCTACCACCATATGCTGGCTGGACGGCAGCAGCGTTCCACCAGCTGAAATAGGGAACCCATCCAAAGTATTTCGCTGGAGCACTGAATCCGCCGATATACCAGGGGTTGTCGGCCCATTTTGTAGCCTTGGCCTTGTACTCCAGGGACTTTCCAGCCGGGAAGGTTGCTATGGATTTGATCTGACCGGAGGTATTGGTGCCATGCAGATTGCCGCCAGACACGCTTAATCCGCTGGCATCGACCACAGTCCATTTGGCCGCATCAATTGCACCACCGGTGAAATCATCCCAGAAGTCGAATATATTTGCCGGGCTGCCGGTGCTTGCCGCATTTGTGTTACCGTAATACATGTCGATGTTGTTGTTATCACCGGTCTTGATCCAAACCTTGGCGGAAACACCGTCGGTCTTGCTCTCGATCCAGAATGGGAGTTCCTTGCCGGCAGTGGTGTCATAGAAGCGCAGGTCGCTGAAGTCACTCTTCATCCCGGTAACGTAGGTGACGGTCATTGCAGTCTGGAACTGGGGCAGGAAGAAGGTTATGTTGAGATGCCTGCGCCTGTTCCAGCTGTCACCAGGGGTGACGCAGCTGCTGGCGAAGCCGCCGTCCATGGAAAGCCCCCGGTTGAGCGCCCTGACACGATAGGTGTAGGTGGTGGAGGGGCAGGCTGTCAGATCCGAAAAAGCGGTGGCATTGACGGGAGCCATGGTTAATTTAGATGTGTCCGGTGGCAGCGAACTAAAACTAGTGCCGTCCGTACTCCTCTCGATGGCAAAGCCCGATTCGCCCATTGATTGATCGGTCCAGGACAGATCAACCTGGTTGGTGTTGATCGCCTTGGCGTTAAGCGACACAGGAGAGGCATCATCAGTTTTTGCGAAGGCGATATTGCTGAAGTTGCTTTCCCATCCGCCGTTGCACGAAGCTGGGGCGCTCTTGTACGCGCCCAACTTGTAACGGTAGGTGGTGTTCGGCTGCAGATTCTGGATGTCCTGGAAAGAGGTTGCACCGGCAGCCACCGTGACGAGCGGGGTTGCCCCAAAGTCGGTGCAGGCTGTGGTTTGGTCCGGATCTTTGCATCTCCAGACCTTGTAGCCGCTTTCGTCCGTGGTCATGTCGGTCCAGACAAGATTGATCTGGGATTCGGAAACCTTCGTAGCGGCCAGATTGAAGGCAGACAGATTGTTCGGAACCAGCTGGATCATGTCGAAGTTGGCGGTGTCGGTCCCGTCGGTGCCGCTGTCATCTCTGCTAATCCCGCAAAGAATTCTCAGGTTTGAACCGTCCGACGTGGCCTTGATGGTGACTGGGAGGTTGAAAGAATGCCATTGGTTGTCGTTATTGGAAGTCGTATCGACATTGGTTGCCAGGGTAGCGTAATAGATGCGCCTTATGCCAGTTGAAGCAGGTGCTGAATACCACATCCTGTAGGTGGAACCAATCTTGAGCACGGACGGACTAAATGCCTGATTCACGTCACCTCTGACAGGATTGCTGTTTGCATCGGAGTTCCCGAGCAGTATGCGGCCACCGGTGGAGTTGACATCCATGCGAAAAGCGTTCCTGTTGTTGTTATGTTTTGTCCAGACCAGGCCGTCGGGCGAGGTTGCATAATAAATGTTCCAATTGGTCCAACCGGTCGGACCGCCACTTGCCGAATACCACATCTTGAACGAGTTGGCGGCATCCTGCCATACAGTGGGAGTGTTTATGTTAAGGCTGTCTCCCCTCGGAACGGCGCCGTTTGTTCCAAGCGGAAGCCGGCCGTTTGCAATATCTGGATCAGTACTGATAGTGCTGTCCGAGGGGTCAGGTATGCTGTTGTCCCTTTTTGTCCAGGTCAGGCCTCGGTCTATTGAGGTGGCGTAATAGAGGCGCCATGCTGTACCATCGAAACCGGAATACCACATTTTGAAGGTCTGCCCACTCGGATCGTTGTACAGATCCTGAATCACGTTCGCGGTGTAAACCCCCAGGCTGTCGCCCTTGCCGCTGCTGCCCAGGTAAATGCGGCCATCACTGCTGGTCTGGCCGGAATCCTGGGTTTTGGGTACTGCTGCATCCATTTCAATAGTATTGTTCTTTTTGATCCAGGTCAGGCCGCCGTCAGTGGAATAGGCGTAATAGAGGCGCCAGGCGCTCCCGTCGTTCCCGGAATACCACATCTTGAAGGCCGGGCCGCCGGGATCAGTGCTGTCGTTGACCACGCTCGGTGCATAGACATGGCTGCCATCACCTATATTCGTTGGATTTGATGCGCCGGTGCCGGTCGCGGTCCCGAGCGGCAGCTGCCCACTGCCGGCCGGACCGCCGCTATCGGAGTTGTCCGGTTTGTTGTTGTTCTGTTTCGCCCAGGTCAGCCCGTCGGGTGATGTTGCGTGATAGATGCGCCATGTTCCCGCATTATTGGTATCGCTTCCTGAATACCACATCTTGTATTGCGCGCCGTCACGCACAACTGCAGGGTACTGCGCCGAGCCTATATCTCCGGTTCCGGTTGTGTTGCCGGTCGGCAGCCGGCCATTGGTGCCAGTGGTATCGGAATTAGCCGGCAGCGAGTTGTCGTTCTTCGCCCAGATGATCATGTTGGGATCGGACACCAGATCGAATTCCGGAGACTCCACTCCTGGGTTATCCCAGTTGGGGCTGTTGTTGACCGCCAGACGGCAGAAGGCATAGCCGTTGGTGAGGTTGGCCTTGATGCTGCCGGATAGTGTATAGCTCCCTCCCGGCAGCAATTGCGGCAGGGGCAGACTTATTAGCTCGGATGTGTTTATTGCCAGCGATGCAGAAATTTTGAGATTCTTGATGCCACTGACGGAAGTGGTTATATCTCCAGAAGCCCCAGCCCCGACGGTCCATTTGTCACTACCGTTCTCAAAATCCGAGTTGCTCGCTATGTTCGCAACCTGCGGTGTCGTGACCGTGATGGTTTCAGAATAAGGGGACACCCAGTTATTCAGGAACTGGTAGATGTCCGGGGCCGGGGCCTGGTTGATGTTTATGGCATCCACCGTTATGCTGGGCATAGGGTTGGCGTATTTGCGGATACGTACCCAATCGACGATAAGGTCGGTGTTGTCGGCTGTTCCCCCGCTTGACGTGCCGAAGCCGGAACCCAGATATGAACCCAGCCAGAGATAGGAGGGAAAGTTCCATGTGCCGGTCATGCTGCCGGATTCTTGGAGATCTTCATAACTATTAATATGGACTTCATAGGTATCCCCAATCGAGAAGAAAGAGGGGAAAGAAGTACTAAAGGTTAAAGCATTGTTGGTATAGCTCGCGAGACCACTGGTCAACCCGCTGTTCGGTCCGGATTTAATGTGTACATGATACCCCCCACCATAGGTCCATGTCATAGGCCGGTTTTTGCTTATGTCTTTTACAGAAATTACTGCCGGCTTGGCGACCCGCGCCAGGTCGGCGTAGGTGGCAGGATTCTTACTGAAAAAGCTGATCTTGCCGGTGTCCCCCTGGAACTCCATGCCGATGATGCTGTCAGTATTCAACGGCGCCATGGAATAGGGAGAAGCCGCGACCGGGTAGGCTTCGGTTGCGACATTGTTGGTGGCAGCGGTGCCGTCACTTGCCTGTGCATACAGGCTTCCGGTGTTTTGGAGGCGGTTGGTTGCATATGTGCTGGCGCCGGCATTCCCGCCGAGGAAATATTGACTATCTGAAACCGTCAGTTGTGAATAATTGGTTAAAGCGCCGGTCCATTGGCTCTTCATCTCGTATACCCAGTTCTGGGGTGTTGAAACCAACGGAGCATTGCTGTAGACCGCGCCGGTATTGATGCGCAGCTTGCCGGTGCCGCTGCCGTCCACAGTGATACCGGCAGCTGGATCAGATTTGCTCCACTTGGTGGTGTCCAGGGTGGCAAAATCATCGAAAAACTCGAAGACGCCAGCTCCGTTGCTGGCGGTCGTTGCCAGATTGTTGTCGTAGTACATGGCAATAGTGCTGTTGACCCCGGTTTTCAGCCAGACCGTGGCCTCTGAACCGGTCGTATGCCTTTCTATCCAGTAGGGAAGCTCAATCTTGGCAGTGGTGTCATAAAAACGGATATCGGAGAAGTCCGTCTTCATGCCATTTCGCCAGTTGACGGTCATCATGGTCGGGAAGCTTGGCTGAAAATTATTGATGTTCAGCAACACGCCGGCCATCCAGCTTCCCGAGCCGCCGCTGCCGGGATTCAGGTTGCCGGGGAACTGACCGGTGTTTACCGAAGCCTGCGGCTCTGGATAGGCGTATTTGCGGACACGTACCCAATCGACAACCAGATCGGTGATATCAACAACCCCGGCGTTCATACCGAAGACATGACCAAGGAACAGATTGGCGTTGGTTACATTGTTGGTTGGTTTCCAGGTTCCGCTCAAGGCAACCGGTGCCACCTTGTCGGCATAGCTGTCGGGATACCTGCTGAAGGCCCTGACCGGGTTGCTGCCCGGGAAGCCGACACCAATAATTTTGGCGTTGGCAGGGCCAATGTAATCGGCATAACTTGTTTCGACCATTGGTGTACCTAGGTTAAACGCTATGGCAGTTCCGTCGGAACCCAGCGCCTGAAGATTATTCGTTGTATTGAAGTTGAGCCTGACCAAGGCGTTGGAATTGTCGTTGTTGGACACAAGGAAATTGTCATTGGCCACCACCAGGCCATTATGAAAGACGTTGGCTGGTCCGAGCAGGTAGGTCTTCATCTCGAAGGCATAATTCTGCGGATTGGCAACAATCGGGCTCGTGCTGACAAGTGCGCCACTGTTTATCCGCACCGCACCGCTAGCGCTGCCATCTAACGTAATATCTGCCGCCGCGTCTGATTTGCTCCATCTGCCGGCGTCCAGGACGGTAAAATCATCGAAAAGATCGAACATGGCTGTGGCGCCCACTGCGGTTGATGTGGCATTTGAATTGCCGTAATACATTGCAATAGTGTTGGTCGCGCCGGTTTTTATCCAGAGCGAGGCTGAAACGCCGTCGGTCTTACTCTCTATCCAATATTGCAGCTCGGCTTGTGCTGTGGTGTCGTAAAAGCGAAGGTCGGAGAAATCGTTGTTCATCAGCGCTGCCTTGGCAACGGTCAGCCTGGTCTGGTAATTGGGTTGGAAACCTGTGATCAGTACCGGGGTGCTCACCGTCCAGTTCCCCGAGCCACCAGGTCCGACATTAAGGCTGGGGATGGCCACAGTGCTGTCAACCGTGCCGATTGGCAATGAAGCCGCATAATGCGAGACAATCTCAGGATTGCTCAAAGCGCGCTTGTATAGGCGTACGTTGTCGAGCGTGCCGTTGGTCGGCGAGGAGCCGTTCGACATAGCGCCGATACCGAGCGCATCGTTATTCGTGATAATCGTTACCGCAGGGTCCAAGACACTCTGGTACTCAATTCCGTCGATAAATATCGAGAGCGTTTTGGTCTGGGAGTCGGCATCATACCTGCCGACGACATGGTGCCATCCGGGGGTAAGGGCCGGACTGTTGGGACTGGCCACATATGCGCCCGAGTTTATCAGGAACGACAGCTTCGTACCGGTGGCATCGAACATCAACATATATGGCTCGTTCGGGTAGATACCCTTGGCAACCAGGCGTGTCCAGGCCGGATTCGCTGCCGGGTAATTGTACCAGAGTTCAAGAGTCATCGAGCCGGTTATGTCCAATGGCGAGTTCGAACCGCTGTCGGCAACACTTACAAAATTGTTGGCGCTTCCATTCAACTTCAGGCCGTTACTGTATTTGCCGGTGGAAACTATACTGGATCCGGCAGTAAATCCGGTCAGGGTGCTGATTAAATTGTTGCCGCTCACGTCCGCTGTTGAACCGGTTGCGGTGTTGGCGGTTTCCTCAAACGGCCAGTACCCCACCAGACCGTTCCCAAACATGGCGCTTACGCTGCTGGCGCTCGCTGCGCCCGTAGCATTTTTATTACCGTACAGCGTGATGGTGCTGTTGGCGGATTTAATCCAGACAACGGCGGTCCCGTCGGACAGGACACTCTCGATCCAATAGGGGATATCAGCCTTGTCAGTGTAATCGTAGAAGCGGAGGTCGTTGATCTGGCTCGCGGTCCTGCCGGCCACGATGGATGCCGGCACAATCAACCTGGCCGGGACATTGGCCTGGAAGTTGGCGACGTTGACATTCGAGGAGACAAAACCATCCCTGACCGCCCTGGTGCGATAGCTGTAGGTTTCGCCGGCGCATTCCGTCGAATCGGTGAACATTACATTGCCGTCAATGCTGAAATTCTTGAGCGTAACATTCGCACCGCCAAACCAGAGCGGTGCATTGCCGGTAAATTTGGGATTGGATACGCTAATATTTACGACCTGCGTTCCATTCACGTAAATCTTCAGATTACCGCCCGTTTTTTCGCTACGGATGTGGTACCACACGTTAGGCGTGAATGGTGTACCGCCTTCTCCATTTACACCCAGGGCAGTTACCCCGCTATTAGCGCCATCATAGCGCCAGTGCAACGTGTAGGAACTTGGATTCAACCAAATACCGGGACTTCTGTCACTGCCGCCGTTATCAGTAGGATGATAACCGAATATTTTAGTATAGCCAGTGGTGACCCCGCGCATCTTGATATCAAACTCGATAGCATGGGTATCCGTGTCGAGGATACCGGTCACCGGGCTGGTGTAAGAGGTGCTTGTGGTCAGCCTGAGCCCCCCGTCTTCAGCACTGTAGGCGCTTCCGGTAAGATTCAGGCCACTGCCGGATGTATCCGTCAAATTACTGCTGAAAGGGTAAAATACCTTGTATTGCTTGGCCGGCACGGAGTTTGAAATATTGTTCAGGTAACTGAAATCGGTGCAGCCCACACCGCTGCAGCGTTCAAGAATGAGGGCTCCTTCCGACGCGGTATTGTCATTCCAGGACACATTGGCCTGGGTCGAATTGCCCGCCAGCACGTTCAAGCTGCTCGGCGCAGCATTGGTAGTTGTCGCGTGAGCTTCACCACTTGTGTAACTGGGGTCCGGCGTTCCGGCCAGACTTTCCCAGGTAGGGCAGATCGCTCCAGTGCCGGTGGCCTTTACCTGATACCGGTAGGTGCTGTCCTGAGCGATGTCCTTGATATCGTTGTAGGTTGCCGTCGTTCCGGTACCGGCGGGCGACCCCGAAGCCGTACCAGTGGCAGCAGGAGCCGTAGTCAGCAGCGTGAAATTGGTGCAGGCAACCCCGCCGGCATCCTTGCAGCGGTAGATATTGAAACCGGTTTCATCGCCGGTATTGTCCTGCCAGGTAAGGGTGATCTGAGCCTCGGAGACACGGATCGCCTTGACCTTGGTCGGCATTGGTGCCGAGGTGATATTGGCGCTGACCGGGTTACTGTAATCTGGCCAGGCATCCCCCGCAGCCGTGAGTGGTGTGCCGTTCGAGCCGTATTTGACCACATGGATCCGGTAGTTGTAGGCGCCGCTGCAAAGAGGATCAATGTAAGTACGGGCATTATTATACGGGAGTGTGGCGATCTTGTCGGCCGGCGTTGGAGTGCAGACCGCGCCGCTGCAGCGCTCGATCTCATAGCCGTACTCGCCAATGACGCCGGAAATCATATTTCCGTTTCCGTCGGCCGGGACAATCTGATAACTGTTTCCGGTCATAATGTTACCGGAAAATGCCGAGGCTACGGTTATTTTGTTATTGGTATTGCTGGCAATCAGCTTGCTTGCGCCTACGTTACCAGGGGTGGCACTGGTAATTATTTTCAAATAATAGCCGGCCCACTGGTTGGTCCCCCAGGTCTTGGACGTATCATTGAGATATGTTGTTACGTTAGAGTACGTGGCCGTGCCGCTGTCCGAGATAAAATCGGCCTCGGTCCAGTCCAGCTTGATTTGGGTTGTCGTGCCGACGGCAGTGAGAACCGGTGCTGCTTGCTGACGAGACGGCTCGCAGACCGTGCCGCTGGCTGGAGTGGTCCAGGCGGGGGCGGTGGTCCTGGTTGCCTTCACCCGATAGCAATAGGCGTTGTTGCTCTTGATATCCCCGTCAAAGTAGGAGGTAACGCCGTTGCCGATGAACGTGATGCTCTTGTCCGCAACAAAGGTGGTGGCGCAGGTATTGCCGTGCGCGGTGTTGTCGCAGCGTTCGATGATATAGCCTTCTTCGGAGGTGGTGTTGTTGGTCCAGTTAACCTTGATCTGGTCCCAGGCCAGGGGCAGGGTGTCGATGGTTGCCGGCATCTGGTAATTGGAAAGCGTTGCAGCGGTGGCATTGGTGATGGTTATCGGCCGCTTGATGCCCCAGGTGCCGCCGGTCAGAGCAAACGAACCGGTTTGTTCACCCAGCAGGGTGTAGGTTGGTTCCGTACTAGCGTATTTTCTGACTCTCATCCAACCCACAGTGAAATTCTGATTGAGATGAGCCATCCCGATATTTAGCGGAGAGGCGCTGCCGGCACTAGCGGTGGTGGGCGTTAATGCGGTGTAGGACGCAGTTGGTGAATCAGCGTGCCAATAGTTGGCACCTGTATTTTTTACATCAAGCTTGTAATAATTCCATACGTTGTAGACCAGGGTTTTAAGGTTGTCTCCAATCAGCGTATTATTTTCGTAGCCGGCGATGCGGTAACCCGTACCACCATCCTGGTAACGGGGATATACCGCATGGGCAAAGTTAATGGTGTTCAGACTGGTATAGGGCGTTGCACCTTTATTTACCGCCCCTAATATTGCGTATTCACTCCCGGTGCGAAAATGGGAAAATTCGAGGACAAACGGCCGTGCGAAACTTGTGTTGGAATACAAACCTGTATCGCCCCACGTACCTGCGGCATAAGTAAAGGTAAGACCGTTGTTCTGGGTGATAGTACTGGTAGTTTTCTGCACTTTCGTCCACTTGGAGGTGTCCAGTGTTGTGCCGGCAAAATCATCATAAAATTCAAAGAACCCGTTGTGCAGTGCCGGTTGTGCGGGCGCCGTGGCTCCCGGGTTTGCATAATGGACATATACCGTATTTGCGCCGACCGTCAGGGTGGGGACCTTCATCCATACCCTGGTAGAGGCTGTATTGCACCCGGATTCCAGCCAGTGGTCAAAGATCGCGCTGCCGCTGCTGTCGGTAAAACGCAGGTCGTTGCAGATTGTGGATATAGAGTAGGCCTTGAAGAGCCCAGTGGGCGCGTTCAGCGGCATGGTAACCGTATTGTTGGTTGGTGCGGTGTCGGCAGCGCTGTCCCAGGGGCAG
>JBGSQD010000066.1:0-16558 GCA_041738275.1 Geobacterales bacterium | reverse complement strand
GCCATGTCGGGGATGGTCCTTACCATCGACGCCACCACCGCGCCGCAGGCTGCGGCTGCCGACGACCCGACCCGGCTGCCGGATCGGACAGGGGATGAAGCGGCACCCCCCGCCGTCCAGCCGCAGGTACGGGAATCCCGGCCGACCTTCTACGAGTTCGACCTGTTCCATCAACAAGCCCCGGGGGAGATGGGAGAACAGCCGCTACGCAGGCTGACCTGCGTGGCCTTCGATACGGAAACCACCGGCCTCGATCCGGCAGCGGGAGACGAGATCGTCCAGCTCGGGGCGGTACGAATCGTTAACGGCAAACTGATCCGGGAGGAGCTGATCGACCAGCTGATCGACCCGCAGCGGCCGATTCCGGAGGCGTCCTCGGCGATCCACGGCATCACGGAACAGATGGTGGCCGGCAAGCCGACCATCGACCAGGTGCTCCCCCACTTCCACCACTTCGTGGAGGGGGCCGTGCTGGTGGCCCACAACGCTGCTTTCGACATGTGCTGCCTGCAGCTGAAGGAGTCACGGACCGGGGTAAGATTCGACAACCCGGTGCTGGACACGCTCCTCCTCTCTTCCATTCTCCACCCCCACCAGGAGTCCCATTCCCTGGATGAAATCGCCGCACGCCTGAACCTGTCCAATATCGGCCGTCATACCGCGCTGGGGGATGCCATCGTGACCGCGGAGGTGCTGCTGAAGATGATCCCCCTGCTGGAAGCGAGGGGTATAGTGACCCTGAACGATGCCCTGAAGGCCTCGGCCCGTTCTCCATACGCCACCCTCAGCTACTAGCCCATACTCCACACCCGGATGGAACGCGGAGGAAAGGGGAAACACCATATTTGTTTGATGTAGCGGGCGGCCAATCGGCCGTCTTTCCTGTTTACCACCAAGCTACTATGCTTATTTCTCCAACAACTTCCTCGCAAGACCATGTAGTTCCGCGTTTGCCAGCGCGACCACTTTTTTCTTTACCGAACGGGAATAATACTCCTGTTTTGTCTTAGTCAGGGGCAACCCTTCCAGCCTCTTCTTATTCCAACTCCTTCTGCTTCGGCGAAAACATCTGCGACAGGGCCAGGGAGTACTCCTCGTACTTTTCCTTGCGCTGCCAGCACAGGTTGTGCACCGTTATGCTGTTTTATCAATCCGCCACCCTGCCTCGCTCTCCAGCCGGGCAATAAGGTCCGGACAGACGATGTCCGGACGGGCACGCAGAGCAAGGGCCAGTACTGCGTGCAGATTGAGCATTTCTCCCCGCCTTCTACCTTCTTCGTAACGGCCGGCAAAATCCGGCGGCACACGAAGGGCCCAGTTGTCCTCATGCTGCGTGCCCGGCACATTGTAGGTCTCCTCCAGACCGAAAAGATCGGCGAAGAACATCATTACGTGCCGTGCCGGGCCCAGGAACAGATTTGCCACCTTGGCGTGCGCCAGCCGGCGCGGGTCTGCGGCCAGGAGCGCCGCAAATCGGCCGGAATTATCCGGACTGAGCCTGTGTGCGAGGTAATTGGCATGCTTCGCTCCCTCCTCCTTGCCATGCCAGGCTTTTACCAGACACCAGATAGGCGGAGTATCGTGGTTGCCCACCATGATCCAGTCACGGGGCTCCGTGTTCTCGCTGCGATATACATCCTTGCGATTGTCCATATTGGCTTTCTGGGTGACCCGGAAACAGCCCAGGCCGTGCCGCAGGCGTACCCGCTGGAGGGGCAGAGGCTCGGTAGACAACACCTCGAACAGGATGTCCTCCTTGCGACGCCCGTGGTCATGCACCCGGCTCATGAGGGCGTCCATGATCAGTGCATAACGATCTTCCTGTTCAGGGGTGAGATCGCGTATCCAGTCGTCGGCAAAGCGGGGTTGATCCCGGTTGATCTGGTCCGGATGCACGATGGCATGGCGGGCGAGTTCGGGGTGGTCGGGCAGATCAGGGGATGAAAAAAGGCGCGCCCCGTTCTGTATCGCATGGTAGGGGTCGGGATCATCGGCCCTATAGACCCATGGGCAGACCAGGCCGTGGGGATGATCCAGGCGCAGGCCATCGAATTCGAAGAGCATCTTGCCCAATCGCTCGGCAACCAGATCCAGTACCGGGCCAGGCCGGCCCTTGGCGTCCAGGTACTGAGCCGGGTCCAGCACCTGATAGTTCCAGGGCTGTCCCTCGATGTTTGTGCGGCTGGGCGGCGCACCCAGGTAATAGCCGGGCAGCAGGATGTTTTGCAGGCTCCAGGCGTCACACCGGGAGAAACCGACCTGCACGTCGCCGTAAATTTTGAGGCCGATGTCCTGCATGCGGCCGTGGAAGGCCAGATGTTGCCGAAGCAGAAGCTGCTGGGCCAGGGCGTAGCGCTCCAGCAGCGGGGAATGTTTTCCCTCCAGCGCCCGGCGACGGACTGCGCAGGCATCCTCCATACCCGGTGGAGGTGCGCAAAGCACCCTGTCGAGAGCCGACTCTCCATCTTGCGGCCATTGCTGCCATGGAAGATGTTCGTGTTCCATATTCAGGGCTTCGAACAGGGCGTCATCCCGCAGCCAGCGGGCGGATTGCCAGAGGTTCCTTATCTCCTTATCCAGAGACAGGGCGGCGCGGTCATTGTTTGTTACTGCTGTACGGAAGGCCTGATGTACCTCGTCCAGAGCTTTGTTGTAGACGTTGAAAACATGGGCATAGGGGACTCTCCGGCCTTTCGGGCAAGGGTTTGCAGCCAGGATCGATTCCCAGGTGCGCCGGCTGAGCAGCCCCTGATCGACCAGTTCCTTCAGGTCCAGCGAGAGAATATTGCGCGAAAACAGGGTGCCGTCGTATGGAGAAGGATTGACAGAAGAGGTTTGCCCTTGAGGACCCAGCTGAATACCGGTGAATCCGAGGGATCGCGCGAAACGGGCCAACGCCAGACCACCCTCGCCGTAAGGTGTCCCACGTCCTGTATCTTCGCCAGCCGCGCCGGGAAAACTGGCATCATGGACCGCCAGAAGGAAGTCAGACTTGCCCAGCAGTCGCAATGCTGCGGCAATTGAGGCGTCTGGCTGGCTGGCTGTGGCTATGGGAATAGCTGTCATTAGGACATGTCTTCCGGTTTTGGTGCTGGCAGGACTCGTGATGTCCTGGCTGTTTGCTGCGGGGGCTGATTCTCCATTGTTGCCGATAGTTTTGCAACAATTGCCTTATAAGCTGCAAGGTTGGCGTATGATACCGGCCTTGCCGGAGGAGATTTAATTCTCAATGGGTTAACCGGCTTACCGTTTTTATACATGCGGAAGTCGAGATGCGGGCCGGTGGACAAGCCGGTACTGCCGACATAACCGATAAATTGTCCCTGCGTAACTTTCTGGCCTTTTCTAATGTTTTTAGCGAAGCGGCTCAAGTGATTATACATTGTTGACCAGCCATTTTGATGGCGAATCTTGACACACTTGCCGTTAAATTTTTTATAGCTTGCGTAGGTAACGGTGCCGTTGCCGATGCTATGCACGGGAGTTCCGGTCGGAGCGGCGTAGTCAATGGCAGGGTGTTTCTTGATGCGGTGTGAAATCGGGTGACGTCTCCGCATGCTGAAACCGGAAGAGATCCGGCTGTATGAAAGGGGAGCTTTCAGAAATGCTTTGCGCAGACTGCACCCCTTACTATCATAGTAGCCCGGTGGCTGATTGCCATCACGAAAATAAAATGCCTGGTATGTCTTGTCCTGAACTGTGAAGTTGGCCGCCAGCAGGCGACCATTATCTGCAGGCTGACCGTTACGGAACCGTTTTTCTACCAATATTTCAAAGGTGTCGCCTTCCTGGATGTCATTGAAAAAATTAATGTCCCAGGCAAAGATATCTGCAAGCTGAATAGCCAGTGATTCGCTTTCACCGGAATTGACCACTGCCTGAAACAGACTGGACTCGATGGTGCCCCTTACAGCCACCTGCTTGACAGTATACTCAATAGGCTCTTTAGAGATGGTAAATTCGTCTAGTTCACAGCAGATGATCAATTTGTCATTGCTGTCAATGTCATATGAAAAGCGTTTTAGACTACCATCCTTCAAAGAGATTTTATAGGGTTGACCGGCTGCAATAGTGGAAAGTGGGTGTACTTCCCGGCACTTCAGGGCCAATTCATTTATTTTGCCTGGGCTTAATAAATCTCCCAGCAGTGATGAAATGGTGTCGCCAGGCTTGATGCAGCCCTTGATTGTCTTGTTGATCTCGTCAACGGATTCTGTTCCTTTGTCTAAGGGATCTGGTTGCCTGTTATGATTCAGAGTTACGATTAAAAGGGCTGCACCCGCAATAAAGATCGCTAGAAGGAGGGCTGTCGTCCATCTCTTGCGACGTGGAATATTTCTTTTAGGTGGTTTCAAATCAGTAACCATAACTCTCATCACCCTTTTTGAATAAAGAGCGTCTGAGTCGGATAGGCGAACTCTATAGATTCTTCGGTGAAGCAGCGAAAAATCTCTTGATTGATTGTTTCTTGGACATTCATATAGATGGTGTAATCAGGATCGGTCACATAATAAACAACCTCAAAATTAAGCGATGAATCTCCATATTCCTTGAAATGAACTCTGTCCAGGCGGGCATTTTCCACTTTAATGATGATGTCACTGACAATCTCTTTGATCTCCTTCAGCTTTTCCAGTGGCGTCTGGTAAATGACACCGAAGCCGAAAAGGATACGACGTTCAGACATCCGTTTGTAATTACGGACACGGCTACTCAAAAGATCATTATTGGAAAAAATCAGCTGTTCGCCGCTTAGACTGCGGATTCTGGTCGTCTTCAAGCCGATATGTTCGATAGTCCCCATATGTGCATCGACGACAATAAAATCGCCGATTACAAAAGGCTTGTCGAGCACAATCGACAGGGAGGCCAGAAGATCGCCAAGGATATTCTGCACGGCCAGGGCTACGGCAATGCCGCCTATGCCCAGGCCGGCGACCAGACCGGTGATATTGATACCAAGGTTGCCCAGCAGCAGCAGCAGGATAACAGTCCACAAACTGATACGTGCTATCACACCCAGAAGTGTAATCGTCGTGATGCTGGCAGCGTCCTCTTCCCGCCGTTTCTTGATTGTCTCTTTAAACCAGAAAGAAAAGCCGCTGTTGATCCAGATCCCGGCTTGCAGAATCAGTAAAAAAACGCAGGCTTTCAGCCAGAACGCAGAAGTTGCCGGCTTTAGAGTAACCGCATTGGAGGCAATGTATGCGGAACTGGCAAACAGGATGAAGCTCTTTGTCCTTTTCAACATGGTGACAAGAAGATCATCTATTTGGGTGGCCGTAGTGGTGGCCAATGCGGATATTCTGTTGATCAACACTTTAAGGATTATTTTAAAAAGCGCAAAAGCAACCACCAGGATGCCGACCGCAACCAGCCAGGATTGTACGCTGTTGCCGAAATATATTTTCTCCAATAACTCCATTTATCCCCCCATGATTAGCCTGATATCAAACAACTGGATCCCACTGTTTGTGCCAGACATTCATGCTCTCAAGCTTACCAAAAATATTGGTATTGTTGGTTAATGTGCCGGAATATTTATAACCGTTACGGGCAAAGGTAATGTTCATGCCGTGGGAATAGGCCCGGGCAATGGTATAGAAATTGTGGATGCCGCGCGCAGCCATTTCCTTTTCCATCCGTTGCAGCAGAAAGAGAGCAAGGCCATGCCCTCGAAAGGCGTCCAGGGTAGCAAAGTCTGTCATTTCAACCGAGCCGGAAGTTTTATCCATCTCTGCCGATGCCAGTGCTATCAGTTCATCCCCCTCCCATATCCCGAAAAAGATTGTGGAGCCCATTATCTCCTCGAGGTAGGCAGGATCAAAAATCGGGAAGGGGTAACTGGCGAAGACAGTACGGTAGAGCCTGGCCATGGCGAAAGTATCATCTTCTTCTGCTATCCGGAAGACAAAGCCCTCCGGCAGATGCTGTTCAGCAACCTGTTTCTGCTCCCGGGCGGGTCGCCTCCGGAGAGCAACACGTCACGCACGACCGGATTGTTGCGGATGTAGTCAAGGCCTCTGTTGATCTCTTCACGACCAGGAATCGAGTCCACATCACCAACCTTGCGTTTACGGGTGCAGTGGCGGCAGTACATGGCACAGATATTACTGATATGAAACAGCACCCGGTCCGGGTAGCGGTGCGTGATGCCTGACACCGGGCTGTCGGCATCCTCGGAAAGCGGATCCTCCAGATCAAATCGCCCGATATGCAGTTCCTGCGGGGAAGGGAACGATTGCCGGAAAACCGGATCATTGGCGAACTCGTTGCGATCAATCAGTGACAGGTAGTAAGGTTTGACAGCCAGCGGAAAGGTCGCCAGAGTCGCTTCACACTGCTCACGCTGTCCGATTGGAAGCTGTATACCCAGCAGGCGTTCAAGTGTGTCAATATCGTGAATGGAATGCTTTAACTGCCATTTCCAGTCTTTCCAGTTTGACAAGGCAGGAGCTTCCTGAATTTTTTTTGCAATTTCCTGCTGGTTCTTAGAATAAATTGTCATTGAATCTCCTCCTGAAGATTATTTTCCGAGCAAAGTCTTCGCCCTCCTTCATAATGGTGTCATCAAAATAAAAAACCCCTTGCCCGCAACTCTAGTGCTGGAGGCAAGGGGGACATTAGGTTGGTTCTCCGGCTTTGCTTACGCAAGCTGCCGGTCAGGATTGTGCTGCAGATCAGGGATGCAGCGCCCGACGACTTGGAATAATTTCTAATTAACTTAACACACCTGATAACAAAGAATCAAGCAATATCAGCATGTTGCGCTAAGATAGCGAAATATTGACAAGTTTCCGGTTCATTCCGGCAACAATCAACCGGGAAACATTTGCATTATTTTGCGTATTGTCTGTAGCCTGACAACCTTCTGGCAGCACTCTGACCAGACATTGGTTTATTCTGAAGCACGATTGTGATATAAGGTAATGCTGTAGTAGCTGAAAAAGAGCCGGCACAAAGGATATAAAATCGATATGCCCCACAAAGATTCCGTTCTTGAAGACAATCCGCACTGGTACCGGGACGCCGTCATTTACCAGGTACATATCAAGGCCTTCGCCGATTCCAACGCAGACGGCATTGGTGACTTCCTTGGGTTGACCGGCAAACTTGACTACCTCCAGCAGCTAGGAGTCACGGCACTCTGGCTGCTCCCTTTCTATCCATCTCCCCAGCGCGATGACGGCTATGACATCGCCGATTACTATGACGTCAACCCTGACTACAACACACTCCGCGAGTTCAAACAGTTTCTTCGTGCTGCTCACCGACGTGGGCTCCGGGTGATAACCGAACTGGTGCTTAACCACACATCAGACCAGCATCCCTGGTTCCAGAGGGCCCGCAAGGCAAAACAGGGCTCCGCCCATAGGGACTTTTACGTCTGGAGCGACACACCGGAAAAGTACCGCGATGCCCGGATTATCTTTCAGGACTTCGAGACCTCCAACTGGACCTGGGATCCGGTGGCCAAAGCAAACTACTGGCATCGTTTTTACTCCCACCAGCCGGATCTCAACTTTGACAATCCCAAGGTACAGGCTGAAATGCTCAAGGTGATCGATTTCTGGATGGGGCTGGGCATAGACGGCGTCAGGCTCGACGCCGTTCCCTATCTGTTTGAGCGTGAAGGGACCAATTGCGAAAATCTACCTGAAACCCACACCTTCCTGAAAAAACTGCGGGCCCACCTGGATGAACGTTTTAAAAACCGCCTGCTTCTGTCAGAGGCCAACCAGTGGCCGGAGGATGCAGCCGCCTATTTTGGTGACGGAGACGAAAGCAACATGGCTTTCCACTTTCCGCTCATGCCGCGCATGTTCATGGCCATTGAGATGGAAGACCGTTTTCCGATCGTGGATATCCTTGATCAGACGCCTGCCATCCCGGAAGGGTGCCAGTGGGCCATCTTCCTGCGCAACCATGATGAATTGACCCTGGAGATGGTGACCGATGAGGAGCGTGACTATATGTACCGGGTCTACGCCGCTGACCCGCGCGCCCGTATCAACCTCGGCATCCGCCGCCGGCTGGCCCCTCTGATGAAAAACAACCGCCGAAAGATCGAGCTGATGAATGTGCTGCTCTTCTCCATGCCGGGCACTCCCATCATCTACTACGGCGACGAGATCGGCATGGGTGACAATTATTATCTGGGCGACCGCAACGGAGTACGCACCCCGATGCAGTGGAATCAGGACCGCAACGCCGGTTTCTCACAATCCAGCCCCCAGAGGCTGTTTCTGCCGGTAATCATTGAAGCGGAATATCATTACGAGTCGATCAACGTGGAGAACCAGGAACGCAACCCCTCTTCCCTGCTCTGGTGGATGCGCCGCACTATTGCCATGCGTAAGAGCTTCAGGGCCTTCGGCTGCGGCAGCCTGGAAATGCTGCCATCCGACAACCCGAAGGTCTTGACCTTCATCCGCATCCATGAAGATGAAAAAATCCTGGTGGTCATAAATCTCTCAAGGTTCACCCAAACGGTCACAGTTGATCTTTCACGCTACGCCGGCATGTTTCCCGAAGAGGTCTTCAGCCGTAACCGTTTTCCGATTATCCAGGAGTCGCGCTATCACTTCACCATGGGGCAATATGACTACTTCTGGTTTGTCCTGCGCAGTACGGAGGCGCGGAGGGAACCATGTGATGAGGAATACTTGAAGCTGAAGCTGGCTGACGGGCATCCCTGGTGGGATGTGTTAAAGGGCAAGATCGGAGAGCGTTTCTGCTCCTCCGTCCTGCCTCTCTACCTTCAACGCGTATTCTGGTTTTGCGGCAAAGGGAGGGTTATCAGCCAGATTACCATCCTTGAAAGCTGCCAGTTGAAACAGAATGATCAGCTTTTTCTGCTGACCTTCATCAAGGTCGCATACGCCGAGTGGGATCCCGAGGTCTATCTGCTCCCCCTGGCCTGGATCTCCAATGAACGTCTGCTGAACGTCAAGGATAAGCATCCACTGGAAATAATAACGCCGCTATCGCTTGGCGATATTGACGGCTATCTCTGCGATGCGGCCTACTTCGAGGAGTTTCGCGAGCTGCTCATGAAAATGATACGCGAACGTACAAAAGTAACGGGTGAACTCGGTTCTCATCTGGTTGGCCTGGTTGGAAGCGGTATGTCCAGGAATTTCCCTCCCCGGACAGAACTGTTCCCCAGCAGGGTTGTCACGGTTGTACAGAACAACACCAGCATTCTGTTTGGTGACAGGTTACTGTTCAAAATGTACCGCAAGCTGGATGAGGGAATTAACCCGGAACCGGAGATTCTTCAGTTCCTGGGCGGCAAAAACAGATTCCGCAATGTACCGTTATATGCCGGAAAGATCGAATACCGGCCGACCGGCGGCAAAGTTTATGATATCGGCGTCCTGCAATCCTACATCGCCAGTCACGGCGATGCCTGGGGAAACACCCTCTCCAGTCTGGCCCAGTTCGTTGAGTATCTATTGACACACAAACAGGACCTGCCAAAGCTTCCAGCCAGCCTGCCGACGCTTCTGGAAGTCGTTAAAAACGGGATTCCTGAACAGTTTCATGAGCTCGTGCGAGGGCTGCATCTGGAGATGGCCCTTCTGCTCGGTCGGCGGACCGCCGAAATGCATCGGTCGCTGGCCTCGGGTTCGACGGATAACAGCTGGAGCATGGAGGAGTTTTCCACCCTGTACCAGCGTTCCCTGTTTCAGTCGATGCAGGCGCAGGTACGAAGGACATTCCAGGCATTGGCAAAAGCCGCTCCCGGCTTGCCCACTCCCGTTCAAAAGAGAGCCGAACTGATTTTGGAGGCAGAAAATGAGATTATCGGCTGCCTGAAGAAAATTACCGGTCGCCGCTTTGCCGCAATGAAATGCAGAATTCACGGTGATTTTCATCTGGGACAGGCGCTTTTTACCGGTAAGGATTTCGTATTTATTGATTTTGAGGGCGAACCGACCCATTCGCTGAGTGAACGGCGACTGAAACGTTCTCCACTACGGGATGTTATCAGCATAATTCATTCCATCCATTATGCAACCATGACCACGCTGGCTCACCACAGCGCCGGTCACCCGGATGACACAGTACTGCTTGAAACATGGCTGGAAGCTTGGTATGTCTACGTCAGCGGCTCATATCTGAAAGCCTATCTGCATGCCATGAAGAATTCACCTCTGGTACCGGCGAACAGAAAGGAACTTGAAATCATGCTGCGCTGCTACCTGATTCAACGTGTGGTTCACGAATTGGGACACGAACTGAATAACCGCACGGATCAGATTGACCTTCACCTGCGGGGGCTCGAAATGCTGCTGAAGGAATGGCGCTGCTCATGACCGGAACAGCTGGTGCGGAGTGTAAGACCTGCTAATCAAAGCCCATACTGGTAAGTGGTTACACGCTCAAGGCTATTGCAAATAACATCGAGGAACATGCGAGATGAAAGATCATCGGCATACTTTTATAATGTCGTTACTGCTCACAGTGTTGATTGGCTACTATGACAATCATACCGGTGCGCATGTCTCGATGTTACTGCTTTATGCAGTGCCTATCCTCCTGTCTTCCTGGTATTGTGGCAGGTTCGAGGGTATTGTTATTGCAACCGCTGCGGCCGTCAGCTGGCTTGCTGTCAACGTGTTCAATCATTTCCCGGGAGAGAGTGAAGCCATTCTTTCCTGGAACGCCTTTACCCGCTTCGGCATCTTTGTTTTGATCGCATATTCAGTTTCATTACAGGCACAGCTTAGAAGGTCGCTGGAGCGAGAGAAGCTGAAATCCAATATGGATAGTCTGACAGGACTCTTGAACAAAGGGGCCTTTCGCGTTCGGGTGGAGGAGGAGATGAACCGGTCGCGGCGCTACAATCATCCGCTATCGTTGGCATTTATCGATCTTGATAACTTCAAGCAGGTTAACGATACCCAGGGGCATGCCCGTGGCGATAAGCTGTTACAGAGCGTAAGCGAGACCATAATCCAGGCCATACGGGATACCGACATCATTGGTCGTATTGGCGGAGACGAATTTACGGTCTGTTTTCCGGAAACAGATGGAAATCAAGCGCGCAAGGCGATTGAAAAGCTGGTCAAGGCCCTGGATGTAATGACCAGTCAATCCGGCTGGCAGGTGACAGCCAGCATCGGGGTGGTGACCTGTACAGAGATCTGCGAGACCTACGATGCGTTGCTGGGCAAGGCTGACAGGCTTATGTACGTTGCCAAGGAGAACGGCAAGAACACGGTGGAGTTTGAAACTATATCGGGTTGATACTAGGAGCAAGCCATGAAACCCTTAACCAGCAGGTTTAAAGCGATACCATTGTTCATGTTGATTGTGCTTGGCGCAATGATGCTTATAAGCGGTGACTGCGGATCTCAGATGGGTTATTGGCAAGGTTCAAGATGACGAGAACAGGCAGATTGATGAAGTATTAAGCCCACGCTCTTCGGCAGAAATAATTCAAGCGGCTTTAGGTCTGGAGTTAAGGAAGGCTGGTTATACCGTTATACCAGTCACGAAGCGTTCGGGTGCCGAACAACGGGTGATCGAGCTTGCCAAAACAGAGATTGAACTGGAGCAGATCTCCGATCTAGTCGATCTCAAGGCCAAATGCAGGGTGTTGATGGGGGTTGATGTATTTACTAATGGTCAGCTGATCAAGAGGCTGCAATATGAATCGATATCATCCAAGACCGACATCAAGGATCGTGACATGGAGTCGGTTGGGGAAAAGACCGTCGGTATTCTGCGTAGCGGGCAGGAACTTACCAAGGAAGGGAAAAGAGACATCCTCGCAGCCATCGAAAAGGGCCAGGAAACTCTGGGACATCAGAAGCGCAGACTTGTGCGGATGATTGGCTGAGTGATGTCGCAATTGGATTTATTGAGGCAATAAAATCTGCGCAGGCAGGTTTTCTTGTTTTGACGGAGTATTGACAGAAAGTGCCGTCACGGGTGGCCTCTTTCCGGATTCTTTTCCTGTCCCAGCATTTGCTCCATGACCCTTGAATTCATTGCCAAGCTAGAATATATTCAAGAGACAGTTGCGATGATAGCTGCGGCCGCTGCGCTTCAGCTCAGTTTCAATTCACTGAGACTGAAGCGGGTGGAATTATAAACCGTCATGGGTAAGTAATTATATGGCTAGGTTACCCCATGTTGCCGTCTAAGCAGCCAAGCCGGGACATCACCTTTTGGAAGAGGAAATAATGCGCGGATTCAGATCGCTTAAACTTTCTTTACGATTTGTCGTACCCCTGATGGCAGCCCTGGGACTGCTGGCCTATGCCGTGGTTCCGCTGGTGGATAAACTGAACAAGCGCTGGTTTATCAGGGATATGGATATTCGTTCCAGCCTGATTGCCAATACCCTGCATGAGCCGTTGGCGGAACTTCTCCAGCAGGGGAACAGATCCAGGATCAACTCGCTGCTGCTCCGCTCCATCCAGGATGAACGCCTGCTGGCGCTCGGCTTTTGCAGTGACCGGGGGGAGTTGCTGTACCGCACTCCGACATTTCCCAAGAGTATCAGCTGCTCATCCACGGTTAACGATAGCAAGGAGGCAAGCAAGATACTTCAGCTCCCCGAGGGCGCGGTGCACGTTGCAAGCCACCAGATCACACAGGAGGATGGAATCAACGGTTCTCTGATCCTTGTTCATGATACGAGTTTTATGGAACGACGCAGCGCAGATACCCGCAAGTACGTCATTTTACTTTTTGTTGTGCTGGGAATCGTAACCTCCCTGGTAACCGTATTTATGGCTCACCTGATCTGGCGCGGCTGGATGGAGGGGGTCAGGGCGATGCTCAAGGGCGAAGGCCTTCTCAAACCGTTCTCTGTTCAAAAGGTCGATTCGGAATTACAGCCGCTGGTGGGCGACCTGAAAACCCTGCTGCGCTCCATGGATGCAGAGCGGCGTCTGGCCGACGACTCCACCATGACCTGGAGCCCCGAAACATTGAAAAATCTGCTGCACAAACAGCTGGTAGGTGAGCGGATCATCGTAGTCTCCAATCGAGAGCCGTATATACACAGCAAAGAAGATGGTGAAATCAAAGTGCACCGTCCCGCCAGCGGCCTGGTAACAGCTGTTGAACCGGTCATGCGGGCCTGTTCCGGCACCTGGATCGCCCATGGCAGCGGCAACGCCGACCGGGAAACCGTTGACGCCAACGACCGCGTCATGGTGCCGCCGCACAATCCGGAATACAACCTGCGGCGGATCTGGCTGAGCAAGGAAGAGGAAAACGGTTATTATTACGGATTCGCCAATGAGGGGCTTTGGCCGCTTTGCCATATTGCCCATGTCCGGCCGGTATTTCGCACCAGCGACTGGGAACATTATGTGAAGATCAACCAGCGCTTTGCCGATGCCGTGGTCATGGAAGCAGACAGCAAAGACCCGGTAGTGCTGGTGCAGGATTATCACTTTGCCCTGCTGCCGGGGATGATACGTAAGGCTTTGCCCAAGGCAACCATCATCACCTTCTGGCACATCCCGTGGCCCAACCCGGAATCATTCGGCATCTGCCCCTGGCGGGAGGAACTGTTGAAAGGGATGCTGGGAAGCACCATTCTCGGTTTTCACACCCCATACCACTGCAAGAATTTTCTGGAGACAGTGGATCGGTACCTGGAGACGCGCATCGAACACGAATCATCCACGATCTCCAGGCGCGGCCAGCTGACCCTGGTGGAGAACTACCCGATCTCCATCCAGTGGCCCCCACCCTGGCAAGGCAAGGTTCCCCCGGCGGAGGAGACCAGACAGGAGATCCTGAAGGCTTTGGGCCTGCCCTCTGATCAGCTGCTGGGGATCGGAGTTGACCGAATGGACTATACCAAGGGGATCCTGGAACGTTTCACGGCGGTTGAGCGGATGCTGGAGCTTCACCCGGAACTGGTGGGGCGCTTCTGCTTCATCCAGATCGCCGCCCCGAGCCGTTCGGCACTTGAAGAGTACCACGCATTCGAGGGTAGGGTGCATGCCCTTGAGGAACGGATAAACAAGCGTTTTTCCAGTGATGGCCGCCCGGCAATCATCCTCAAGGCCGAACACCATGAACCGGAAGAGGTGAACCGCTATTACAGGGCATCCCAGGTATGCATGGTCACCAGCCTCCATGATGGCATGAACCTGGTGGCCAAGGAATATGTGGCCTCCAGAGATGATGAACGCGGGGTGCTGGTCCTGAGCCAGTTTACCGGTGCTGCCCACGAACTGCACGAGGCGTTGATAGTCAACCCCTATCATGTCGAGCAGACAGCCGAGGCGCTTTATCAGGCGCTCTTTATGCCAGAATATGAACAGCAGGAGCGTATGCGCAGCATGCGCTCTTTGGTAAGGGATTTCAATGTCTACCGCTGGGCCGGACGGATGCTGCTGGATGCCGCCCGTGTGCGTCAGCGCGAAAAACTGGCAATGCGCATAGCGCCCAACTTGTAACCGAGGGACATCAATGACGTATCTTTTCAGCGCTGCCGGTCGTGCAGCGTTTCATGCCTTTGTCACTGGTTCAACACTGTATGCCTTTGATCTTGACGGGACATTGGCGCCGATCGTTGACGAACCGGCAGGAATCATGATCCAGGAGGAGGTGCAGCAGCACCTGAGAAAACTGGACAGGCTGGCGCCGGTTGCCGTCATCACCGGGCGTGCGCGAGCCGACGCGCTACCCCATCTCGGCTTCTCACCGCGCTATCTGGTGGGTAATCACGGTGCAGAGGGACTCCCCGGCGGTGAAAAATCTGAGGGTGGCTTTGTCCGTCTCTGCCATGACTGGGAAGAACAACTGCGGACGCTTCTGCCCAAGGCAGCAAGTATCGGGATAGTCACAGAAAACAAGGGGGCCACACTGTCACTCCACTACCGGAATGCCCCGGACAGGAACATGGTTCAACGTGATATACTGGCTGCCGTCAGCCGTCTGGATCCTCTTCCCCGGCGAGTCTCGGGCAAGTTTGTGGAGAATCTGGTGCCCCGGGAGGCACTCCACAAAGGAGAGGCGCTCCTCCGAGTAATGGAACAGTCTGGGTGTCAACGTGCACTATTTGTTGGCGATGATGTGACGGATGAGGACGTGTTCCGTCTCGAAAATGACGCTGTCCTCGGGATACGGGTCGGGATGGACACCGGTAGCAGCGCGAACCTGTTTATCCATGAGCAGCACGAGATCGGCTTGCTGCTTGCTGAAATAATTGCGGCTATTGAGACATTACCGGCAAAAAATTAAACATATCGAGACGTTTTGCCAAAAAATAGATCCCGGTCTTGCCGGAGATGATGTGGAAAGGAGACCTGTATGTGCAAAAAAAACATTTTTCTGTCATCAACGTTCCTGGTTGCGCTTTTGTTGCTTGCCTGGATGATCCCGGCAAAATCCTGGGCGGCCGAGTCCGAAATCCGCCTGTCAAAGGGGCAGACCGTATACGTGTCTGCTTATTCCAACGTCTTCACCGGGCCAAAAAAGCTCCCCTTTCAGCTGGCTACAACACTCAGCATTCGCAGTACTGACCTGTCGGCTTCAATCCGGATTACGTCAATCGAATATTTCGATACAAACGGCCGGCTGATCCGGCGCTACCTGGACAAGCCGCTCAACCTGGGACCATTGGCTTCCACCTTCATCCATATAGAGGAAAAGGATGCTAGCGGCGGATTTGGAGCAAACTTCATAGTCAGGTGGAACAGCGACCGGGTTGTGAATACCCCGGTCATCGAGTGTGTCATGATCGGCGCCACATCGGGCCAGGGGATATCCTTCGTCAGTCCCGGCCAGGAAATCAGGGAGTGATTCAGAAGTTACTCTACCACGGAGGACCTGGCCAACATGGATCGAACCTTATTGAATACCCTGCTGACCTATACGTTTACCCTGTTCATGCTCTATCTGCTGTTCACCATCCTGTCGCCGTTTCTGGCGGTGCTGGTATGGGCAGGGGCAATCGGCATCATCAGCTATCCTCTATACGAAAAGCTCCTCAGACGCTGCCAGGGTCGCGAGATCATTGCCTCGTTACTGATGACAACCGCTTTTGTCCTGGCATTGGTAGTCCCCTTGGTGGGATTGATCTTCACGATCTCACGGGAGGCCGCGCTGGCCTATCAATACCTGGAGAGCGTGACCGCGGGCAGTTCGGGCAGTGCCATGAGCAACATCCTGCAGCATCCGATGATATCCCCCTTGATTGAAATGATCACCCCCCTGACCAGCTCGCTCAACCTTGATCTGGATGCCATGATGCTTCCGGCAGTCAAACAAGGGATCTCCTACATGCTGAATTATTCGACCGGAGTCGTGAAAAACTTTTTGGGGGTTCTGATCAAGCTGGTTTTGATGGTGATTACCCTCTTTTTTATCTACAAGGACGGGATTCACTTCCTGCGGCGTTTCTGGCTGGTCATCGCCCTCAAAGAAAGCCTGAGGACAGCCCTTGTTGAAACAACCACCAGGGTTCTTGGGGCGGTGATGTATGGGGTCGTCCTGACCTGCCTGGTGCAGGGAGCACTCGGCGGTCTCGGTTTCTGGATCGCGGGGCTGCCATCACCATTATTATTTGGCACCC
>JBGSQD010000039.1:0-4648 GCA_041738275.1 Geobacterales bacterium | reverse complement strand
TTGTAAGAGATCTGCAGATGGCTCAACTGGAAGCAGTGCCGCTCTGGGATATGATCGTGATCGGCGGCGGCGCCACCGGTCTGGGCACGGCGGTGGATGCGGCCAGCCGCGGCTACCGGACCCTCCTGCTGGAACAGAGCGATTTTGCCAAGGGAACCTCCAGCCGGAGTACCAAGCTGATCCATGGCGGGGTGCGCTACCTGCAGCAGGGCAACCTTTCCCTCGTGCTGGATGCTCTCAGGGAGCGCGGGCTGCTGATCCGCAACGCCCCCCACCTGGTTCATAATCTCTCTTTGGTTGTTCCCCTTTACGACTGGTGGGAAGGCCCCTTCTACGGGGTCGGACTCAAGCTGTACGACCTCCTGGCCGGAAAGCTGGGGCTGGGGCCGTCCCGCCTGCTCTCGCCGGAGGAGACCCTGCGCCATATCCCGACCGTGGAGCACAATGGCCTGCGCGGCGGGGTGATGTACCACGACGCCCAGTTCGACGACGCGCGCCTGGCGATCAGTCTTGCGCTGACCCTCGCTGACCTGGGCGGGGCAGCACTCAATTACCTGCGTGTGACAAGTATCTTCAAGGAGGATGGGCTGGTTGCGGGAGTGCTGGCGCGGGATCAGGAAAGCGGCCGTGAATTCCGGATAAGGGGAAAGGTCGTGATCAATGCCGCCGGTCCCTTTATCGACAGCGTGCGGCGGATGGTTGATCCGGACGCCATGGGACTCATAACCCCGAGCCAGGGAGTGCATCTCGTGCTGGATGGCTCTTTCCTCCCTGGTGACTGTGCCATCATGGTTCCTCATACCGATGACGGAAGGGTGCTTTTCGCACTCCCCTGGCATGGCCGAACCATTGTCGGCACCACCGATACCCCGGTAGCAACGGCTTCCCTCGAACCGCGCCCCCTGCCGGAAGAGATCGATTTTCTGCTGACCCACGCTTCACGCTACCTCACCCGCCATCCTGCACCGGCTGATGTGCTGAGTGTCTTTGTCGGCATCCGGCCGCTGGTGCGGTCAGGTGGCAGCGGCGACACAGCATCCCTTTCCCGCGACCACACCCTGCTGGTGGACAGCAGCGGGCTCGTCACCATTGCCGGCGGCAAATGGACCACCTACCGGAAGATGGGGGAGGACACGGTTACCGCCGCCGCCCAGATCGCCGGGCTGGATGATCTGCCGTCCGTTACCGGCAACCTGCATATTCATGGCTGGCAGGAAGGGGTGAGTGTTGGTGACCAATGGCAGGTCTACGGCAGCGATGCCTCGGCACTGGAAGCTCTTCTGGAAGAAAACCCCTCATGGCGCGAACCGCTGCACCCTGCGCTCCCTTACTGCCGGGGAGAGGTTGTCTGGGCAACACGCCAGGAATGGGCGAGGAGTGTGGATGATGTGCTGGCCCGTCGGACCAGGGCGCTGCTGCTTGATGCCCGCGCGAGCATTGTTGTTGCGCCTGCGGTTGCGGAGCTGATGGCGGGTGAATTGGGGAAGGACCGTGCTTGGCAGGAACAGCAGGTGGCCTTATTTTGCGAGCTTGCCCGGGGATACCTGTTGGGGTAAAAATCAGGGTCACTTCCCTGCTATCTATTTGCTACATGGGATTACTATTTCTACTTGATCACATCTGTTTCGTCACGTAGGGACTGACTGATGATAGCCGGGGAATTCATTCCCCGGATCTGGATAACACACATTTCAACCGTCACGTACGTGACGGAATGAACTTGATTCTGATTCGATCCCGGCCTTAAAACGCCGGACTACCGTCACACTGTCACTACGTGACAAAGAAGGATTACCCTTTCATGATTTGATTGCTTACCATTCCAAATCTGACACCCCTGTTTTTATCCCTGCCTTCCGGTCTATTCCTTCCATATCCTAAGAAATATGTAATGAAATCTTGCTACTACGAAGACATTTGTTTACAATAACCGCGATTTTTCTCACAGCATATTTCCGGTTACAATGCGACTATTTCACCTACAGTGGATTAAGATAAGGGTTGCATATGATGCAGCGAAAAACCTCTAAAATAACATTTCCGGATTTGCCGATGATACCTCGTTCCGAATTTTATCAAGCCATCGTTGATGTCCTGCATAACGCACGCATCAACAGTCACCGTGCTGTTAACTTCATAATGGTTGAAGCCTACTGGAATGTAGGGCGGATGATTGTTGAAGAAGAACAGCAGGGGAGGGAACGGGCAGAGTATGGAAAGTATCTGATCCGGAATCTTGCCATTAAATTGACCGATGAGTTGGGAAAAGGTTTTGATGAACGGGAATTGCGGCGCATGCGCCAATTTTATAGCACATATCCAATTCGGGGCGCAGTGCGCCCCGAATTGAAATGGTCCCACTATCGCCTTCTTCTCCGGATAGAAAACGAGAAAGCCCGCACCTGGTATCTTGCTGAAGCCGCCGATCAAAACTGGAGCACGCGCACTCTGGACCGCCAGATCAATGCGAGAAAATATCAGAAACATATTACTCACGCGACGACGCGACGACGCGACGAAAATCTGAATGCTGACTTCAAGGGAATTTGATGCATGACTGAAAATGAAATTGCCAACATGATTATGGATGCAGCGTTCCAGATACATCGGGAACTTGGTCCAGGTCTGCTGGAAAGTGTCTATGAAGTTATTCTGGCTCGTAAACTGGCCGATATGGGCTTGACTGTAGAACGTCAGGTTCCAGTACCGATCAGATTTCAGGAGATTATTTTTGAGGAAGGTTTTCGAGCTGATCTATTCGTGGAACAGAAGGTCATCATTGAATTGAAATCCGTTGAACGATTGCAACCGGTACATTCGAAACAGCTGCTGACCTATCTTCGTTTAACCGGATGTCGTCTTGGTTTGTTGATAAATTTCGGTGAATACCTTATGAAGGATGGCTTTAAACGGGTAGCTAATGGACTGGAAATATTTTGAGGTTTTCGTCGCGTCGTTGCGTCGTCGCGTGAACCTCTGATTTTAATGATGTTGCAGAATTGGCGGAGTGCTGAAAGTATTCGGTGTTGAACGAAAGTACGCATTTGTTTGCGTCACGATATCGGCTGTATCTGCCGACCGAGGAGGAGTTGCGAACTGAGATTGAGCGAGAGCGAGAGATGGTTGTGAGGGAGAGCTTGGAACGGTATGGCGCAGGAGGGGGAAAGTAAGTTGTTTTGCTGGCAGATAGAAAAATAGCTAAGAACGTCCCTCCGGGCGTTCCTGAAAGATGGGCGGTAAATGGGACCCGGATGTTAAATTGTGGTACATCCAGTACGGGAAGATCAAGGGAACGGAACTTGAAAAGCATATGATAGTAGATGCGAAAGAAAAGCTAAATTCATGATGGCATCTAATATCAGAGGGCAATGCTAAACTTACGCTCTGGTTTGATCTCAAGGCCACATGGGCGGGCCTGTAAAACAGATTGTGTAAATAGAAATTCGGATTTTATATAAGAGTGCGTTATTCTGAAATTTAGAATTTCCCTCTGGACATAAGTTTACTTCGCTCCCTTCACAACACCCCTAAGAACTTCCCGCAACTGATCAAAGTTATATGGCTTGTTGATCAATCCGGCTATCTCCTCACGGGGGATCTTAGAGTCAATATCACCTTCACCAAAACCGCTGGAGATAATGATCGGTAGATGCGGGTCGAGCTGTTTCAGTTTGCAGAACAGTTCATAGCCGTTCATAACCGGCATACCCATGTCGGTTATTACCAGGCTGATGTCAGCAGCGTTCTGCTGGTACAGTTCCAACGCTTCTTTGCCGTTTTCGGCATCAAGCACTGTGAACCCAAGCTCCTTTAACAGAATTATTGCAATAGATTTGACCTGTTCTTCATCCTCTGCCAGCAGGATAGTGCCGCTGCCATGCCACGGTGCTGAAGCGGCTTTCTGTTGTGCTTCCTCTGATTCAGATTTACTGAACTGAACAGGCAGATAGACTTTGAAGGTTGCACCCTGTCCCGGGTGGCTTTCAAGCTGCAGTGCCCCGTTATGTGCCTTGATGATGCCAAGTACCGCCGACATCCCGAGGCCACGCCCGGTAAATTTCGTGGTGTAGAACGGCTCAAATATTCTGCGGCTGGTTTCTTCATCCATGCCGCAGCCGTTGTCAGTTACTTCAAAGAGGATATAATGTCCCGCCGGTATGATTAAACCAAGATGGTCTTTCTCTGTATGCTTCGCCTTGAGCTCTGCCTTTACCAACTTGACATCTATCGTACCCTCTGCATCACCAATAGCTTCTGCTGCATTGATGACCAGATTCATGACAACCTGCCTGATCTGGCTGGCATCTCCCATTATGAAGGGGATATCAGTGTCGAGTTCGCCTTTGATCACGACATTTTTTTGGATGGTGGTTTTCAGCATGGTGACCATCTCATCCACCAGCATCCAGGCATTTATCTTACTCTGTGTGAGTGAGGCCTTCCCAGCGTATGCCAGCATCTGGCGGCACAATGCGGCAGCACGTTCTGCAGCTTTTTCTATTTCTGGTCAGTAGTGTCCCAACGTTTAGTTGAATAAAAACAGTTGGTTGTTATTAGCGTCTGTTTCTCTTCTGTAATCCGAATCTGTAAGTGCCTGCAATAAGGGCATTCGCTCAAAGATTGTGACGCTCAGCACCTGTAAAATTGT
>JBGSQD010000299.1:0-1711 GCA_041738275.1 Geobacterales bacterium | reverse complement strand
CCGGATTGCCCGTTGGCGACAGAAAAATTCCTTAATGGGGCGCGAACTCGACTCTCTCGCTGATGTCATCTCTTTTGGCGTAGCCCCCGCCGTCATCGGCTATGGCTGCGGCATGCAGGGCCTTTACGACCGTATTGTCCTGACCTATTTTGTTGCCTGCGGAGTATCTCGCCTGGCGCGCTACAATGTTACGGCTGAGGCACTGTCTGGGGACGGAGACAAGGTGAAGTACTTCGAAGGAACTCCAATTCCGACTTCGCTGCTGCTGGTGGTGTTGATGTTCTGGGCCGCCACACAGGGCGCATTGAACGACTCACTCTGGTTCGGAAAGCTCATGTTTGCCGGCTTTACCCTTCATCCGATTGTATTAATCTTCGCGGTTTCCGGCTCGTTAATGGTCAGCCGCATACGATTTCCAAAGTTCTGATCAGTCATTTATTCCAAGCCGGGAGGCAACTAATGTCCTTAATAATCTATCTGGTAGGTTTTGCTTTTGTCATAGGCGGTATTTCGTGGGCCCTTGTTGTGGCAGGATTAAGTACCGTGTATGTGATGATCGCGGTTATCATACTTGTGGGCATCGCGATCTTGACCGGGGTGACGCGTACCCGCTCCAGGGACTGATGTCCCCGGCTATCGTTCCTCTTTTTCATTCCAGATCGGGTTTTTTTTGTCGTCAGGATGCATTTTTACCAGCTCCTCCGGGTCCACATGCCAAAAGGACTTGTCGATAGCGCCATCTGCATAACTCTGCTTTTTATCATGGGCAAACGGACACCACCAATTTTCCACAATTTTCACTAAATACACCGCATAACTGAATAGTGCGACGCTCAGCGGGCAATAGTGCTTGCAGTTGAAGATCCAGAAGAATCTGTAGTGCGCCGGATGAAACCAGGGGATGTTTATGGCTGGCTGGTCTTTATTTTCATAGCGATGGGAAACCCAGGCCGGGACAAAATCCCAGTACGATTTGATATCCATGCCGCCCACATATTTCAGATGGGTTTTAACCAGCAAAACCCCCATAATCACGAACGGTACGGTCGTAATAATCGGCAGATATATCAGCGGGACGCCAAGGCAAACCTTCCAGAGCGGTTGCTTTTCATAGTTGCAGCCTATTCTTACACGATCCATTGCTCTTCCTTATAATATTTATCCAGGATACCTTCAGGGCGCAGTAGTTTACCTCGGATTCCCCATTTTCACAACAACCTGATGCTTCACCAGGCCACTTTCCAGTGTAATTTCGCCTCCGGGCACGCGCTGGCCATCCATCTCCACCCAGGAAACGCCACGCTCGACACCATGGGGATTCTCCACCTGGATCGCGTAAATTGTTTCACCATGACGATAGCTGAGGTAGAAACCGGGCCATGCCGCCGGGATGACCGGATTGACCCGCATCTTTCCGTTCCGTATCTGCAGACCGAGCACCTCTTCAACCCAGGCCCGGTACATCCAGGACGCCGAACCGGTATACCAGGACCACCCCCCCTGCCCTGTCCGGCCCGGCAGTCGGTAAACATCGGCCGCAACCACGTATGGCTCAACCCCGTAGTGCCACGCCGCGTCCGCATCGCGGGCATGCTCGATCGGGTTGATCATGCGCAGCAGCTGCACCGCCCGCTCACCATCCCCTTTGCGGGCAAATGCCATGGCCATCCAGAGGGCCGCGTGGGTGTACTGACCGCCGTTCTCGCGCACC
>JBGSQD010000256.1:0-5295 GCA_041738275.1 Geobacterales bacterium | reverse complement strand
GGAGAAAGGGATCTAATCTCAATCACAGGCTCAAAGCCGGTGGGGGGTTCCAGATTCACCTTTCTCAATTACTCCAGCGTCCCGGAGTAAACAGTGGTAACAGCTTACAACAAAAACCTACCCTGATCATACAAGGGGGGTATGTCCGATCTGATCAATAGTCGTGGGGCTGATATCAATTGGCATGGTTAATTCCTGTAACGCAGCAGATGTACTTTTTCCGAATTCGTCAGATGTAGTACATAAAGCGGTGGTCCTGTTCCTTCTTGATCCCCATATCCTGGCCACGCTGACAAAGGGTCTGCAGGGTCATGCCGGCAAACAGATCGTTAAGAAGATTACTGGCCTCTTCCCAAACCGTTTGGGTAACACATTTACCCTCAAAGGGGCACTCCGCTTGCCGTTTGGATTTTTTTTTCGTTACACCGGCGCAACCTGTTAGGAGCACATCCTGTTCGGTGGCGTTAAGGATCTCCAGCACTGTAATTTCATCCGGTTTTCTGGCCAGCGTGTAACCACCCTGAGGACCGCGCTTGCTCTTGAGAATACCTGCCCTCTTCAAATTTTGAAAAATCTGTTCCAGGTAGCGAGGGGAAATCTGCTGACGCCGCGAGATATCCTGAATTTGGGCCGGCATGTTGCCACAATTGTAAGCAATGTCAAACATGGCACGAAGTCCATAGCGACTTTTTGTCGACAGACGCATTTTACCCTCCTAAACCTGAAAATTATTTGTCACGTATTTCTACTGTAACGCACTTATCTTGTCAAGAAAACAACCCCTACAATCCAAACATTCCACATAAAACATTAATACAACATGACCGCACCGGAATTTTACAGCACTGCCCTTGCAACAGTAACCACCATCACTTCTGCTGCCCCGGCACGCTTAAGCATGCGTGAGCACTCCTCAACAGTGCTGCCGGTTGTAAGAACATCATCCACGATCATCACCCGTTTCCCGGCAACAGCAGCACAGTCGGTCACAGAAAATGCGCCTTTTACGTTTCCGCGCCGCTCATCAGCGGACAGGCTGATCTGCGGCTCGGTCCAGCGAACCCGCTGCAAAGCCCGCCTTTCCAAAGGAAGATGAAACTCGCGAGCAAGCAAATCACCTAACAGTAGCGCCTGATTAAAACCTCGGCGGCGAAGACGCCTTTTGTGTAACGGCACCGGCAGGACCAGATCAGGGCGATGGGATACGATGAATTCCGACAGGCTTTGCAGAACCAGCAAAGCCAGCGGCCGGCGCAGGTGGATCTTGTTCTGATATTTGAAGGTATGAATAAGCTCCCGGCAATGGCCTTCGTACAGAAAACCAGCTCGGGCTACATCAAACGAGGGAGGGTTTTTCAGACAAGCTCCGCACAGGTGATCATCGCCTATCCCGACAAAGGGGATGCCACACACCGGGCAGAGCGGATGAGACAAGGGGCGCATCTGGGCCTTGCATGTGGGGCAGATGTGCAATGGCCCGGCATCCGGGATAAATGTGCGGCAGATATGACAAAGGGGTGGAAAGAAAAAATCAGCAAGTGCCTTTAGTACAGGCAGGTACATATCCGTTAAAAACCCAGGTCGTGGTTAACCACCAGAACCCTGACGTCCGTAAGACGAGGTTTTCTGTCAATAATAGTGGTGACCCGACAGAGTCGGTCAGGGGCGTTACAATCAGTGCAAAAGCCGGTACCGGCACAGGGGGTCTTAAAGTTCAGCCGCCTGGCATTGGGCGGTGTGGCCCAGTTTTTAACACGCTCAACGGCATCCTGAGTTGTGCCGTCGACCAGCTTGTTACGACCGACCACGACAATGACCTTTCGTGGCCCGAAAAACATGGCGGCAACCCGGTTGCCGGTTGCATCGATATTAACCAGTTCACCATTAAGCGTCAGGGCATTGCAACCGGAGAGGAAAAGGTCGCAGGTAAGCTGCCGCCGCATGATCTCCATCCGCTCTTCGCGGGAAAGGGCAGGTTTGGCATGATTGAGAATTTCTTTTCCCTGGTCCCGCAAAACCGTCTCCACATCAAGCTCGACGATTGACATGGAACCGCCAAAGCCAATACTGAGCGCATCTCCAGCCTCGGTGATTATGTAATCGCCGGCTTCCCGCGGTGTGGAGCAATAAAGAGCTGCAAAACCGTTTCTGGCCAAAGATTCAACGGCCTTCCGGCACTTCTGTTCATGGGTCCAGCTAACTAGTTCTTCGGTCAGTCCCATATATCCGGCACCTCATTGCGCTGCTTAAATTGATGTAGCGAGTTATTTCAAGAGCTTCATGGACTTGATCACCACCTGTTGTTCCGGCACATCAGGGAACCCGCGGGTAACGGTTTTTACCCCAGCGATCTTATCGACCACATCCATGCCTTCCACAACCTTGCCGAAAACTGCATAGCCATATCCCTGCATGCTTTTGTCACGGTGATTGAGAAAATCATTGTTAACGACATTGATAAAAAACTGGGCCGTGGCCGAGTCGACAATACCGGTACGGGCCATGGCCAAGGTGCCGCGCTGATTTTTGAGGCCATTATCCGCTTCGTTCTTGATAGGCGCTTTTGTCGGCTTCTGTTTGAAATCCGTAGTAAAGCCACCACCCTGAATCATGAAATTGGCAATGACACGATGGAAAATTGTATTACTGAAAAAACCGCTGTCAGCATAATCGAGGAAATTTTTAACGCTGATGGGAGCTTCCTTTTCAAACAGTTCCAATTTCACGTTTCCCATGTTTGTTTCCATGATTACCAACGGATTTTTCGCCTCAGCCGTCATCGCAACCGCCAAACAGACAACCACGGCAGCAACGGCACAAAGTTTCTTCAACATAGAAAACCTCCTTGATACAGATAGGGTAACGAAAGTAATAGTACGAAAAAACAAGCCCTGCTTCAAGCTAAATTAGCTGTCGCTTACAATTGGAACCAGACTTTTTAACATCAAGTCATTGCATTTGCTACAAACAACAAAACCCCGCTGGATGGCGGGGCATTGTTATCTGAACTTTGATCTGTAATTTATTTCTTCTTGGCGGGTTTCGCTGCGGGTTTCGCCTTCAGATCCTTCAGGCTTTTTCCAGCGCTGAATTTACCAGAGGTTTTTGCCGCAATTTTGAGAGCTTTACCGGTCTGGGGATTACGGCCGGTACGTGCCTTGCGGGTAACTGCACTGAAAGTGCCGAAACCAACCAAGGTAACTTTGTCGCCAGCTTTGAGTGCTGCTGTGGTCTCAGAAATGAAACCGTTCAGCGCTTTTTCAGCCTGGGTCTTGGTAAGGCCTGCTGCCTCTGCCATCTTTGCAACGAGATCTGCTTTTTTCATACGCCCCCCTTTTAACTTTGATGAAACTTTTCGTGAATATAGCACAAATATAGACAGATACAAGATTTTACTCGACATAAAACATATTTTACTAGACACAAAACCATAACAATTTAAAAAGACATCCGCTGACCGTACGCTTCGGAAGAAAATACGTTGTCATGTGCAATGATATCAAATATTTATTCCAAAGCGGCATCAATAGTAAAATATCAATAACGTGAGATTAGACTAATGATTTTCCATAGACTTACCAAGCAAAATGCCTGAATCAACCCTTTTACAGCTGATAAGTACATCCAAACATGATGGAAATGAACAGACAACTACTTTTATACGCACCCAAACCCCAAAAAAATAGTCACCCCACAGATAAGTAAAGTTTACTACTTTTGCGCCAAGGCAAACCACCAAGCCAAGAGCACCGCAATGATGCATGACATTGCCAGCAGGGCGTTCAGCATCAAACCAGGGCGTCCGTGCTTTCCCACCTGATGTTCTGCAACCAGGCCCAGAGCTGCCCCGAAGACAAATCCGAACAGATGGGCACCCAGATCGGTATTTTTGCCTTCCGTTCCCAAAAGCGCCAAAAGCGCCAGGGCAGCAGCCACAGGGAGCAGCCAGCGCCTCTGCAGATAGTGCCGGTAGCGAACCAGACTGAGCGCCGCCAGGATACCAACGGTGCCGAATACTGCGGTGGAAGCGCCGATTGAGCTGTGGGCTGGAGACTGCACAGCGGCATTTGCCAGGTTGCCAAGGATGCCGGAAGCGAGGATCAGGCTCCAGGCTAGCCCCGAGCCGAGTTCATGACACAGGAAGATAATAAAAACACCGCCGATTGCAAGGTTGCTGAACAAATGCAGGTCGTCGGCATGGAGGGTAAGTGCGGTGATTAGTCGCCACCACTGGCCATCCAGAATTTTGGCGGCCTGGGCATTGCCGAAGGAGATCCAGTCGAGCGGATATAGACCGAACAGAGCGCTATCGAGCAGTGTAATGTTGTGGAAGGTGGCAATGAGGACCAGCACGGACAGTGTTGCCAGGGTATTCTCTGCCAGAGCGTGTGCAGGCGGAGCAGATGGCGGCCAGTTATGGTTTTCTTTTTCAAAGAGACGCAGCTCATTCATGGCCTGATCGATATTTCCTGATGGTACAAGCAGGAGCCAGCCGGACTCGCCTGGCACGGCACGACAAGGCACGGAACGGGCTTCCAGGACCAATGCCCAGAGTTGCGCCCTGCCCTGCGTCAGTATGTCCGAGGTGTTTCCGTCCACACGTTCCAGAGGGAGCGGCAACCATTGGGACTCGGCATCTACGATGTCTTCGGTCTCATTCTCCATACAACAGAGTATCGCAGATAGTTTCTAGCACGTCACTATTGAAAAAGGGGACCTCACAACGCCCACCCTTTTCAGTTCGTTACAGGCATCAGTGAACCATTGGCCAATAACTAGTGCAAATCAGCAGGGATGAACGTCTGCACTACCATCAACTTTTAGCCATAAATAGCGTTTTTTCATGGCGAGCGCCTTCTTTCAAAAAATCCGGGGTTTGCCGAAACATAGCCGTCACTAAGGCCTTCCGGGGGTACAGACCGTTGTGCCATCTGTCTGTATGACGCATGTGCAATCTCCGTCTCCGGTTACGAAGGCCGGAGTGGTGTTCCCAATCACATTGCCATTGGAATCCTTCGTTACAACCTGGGCCTCGTTGCTGTATGGGTTCACATTAGCCGGGACGGAAAGACTGATATTGCTGATTTCAGCCGCCATATCCGTGTTTGCAACCTCACTCCCCGCCAATTGCTGCATTACGGATAACCATGTAGGCACAAACAATGTTGAATTCATCACAATCTCTTTGCGCAAATCCCATGCACCACCCGCAGAGGTATAAAGAGAGACGCTGGCCTTGCCGTTACTGCCGGTAGTTCTTGCAATTCTCAGCTTGCCGGACAAATCACTGGTCGG
>JBGSQD010000253.1:0-23039 GCA_041738275.1 Geobacterales bacterium | reverse complement strand
GGCTGCCCAGGCAGCCGGCAAGGGTGAGCAGCTCTTCAGCCAGAAGTGCGCCATGTGCCATGTTGTCAAGGGAAAGGGCGGGGCTGTCGGTCCCGAACTGACCAGGATTGCTTCGAAAATGAAGGTAAAGGATTTGAAGGTGAAGCTGGAAAATCCGAAAAAAACCAATCCAAACAGCGCCATGCCGTCATTCAGTACTCTGCCCAAGGCTGAAATGGATGCTTTGCTGGGTTATCTTAAGACCCTGAAGTAAGAGGGTCATTTCAAAACCCCCAGAAAACAACTACTAACTTTCTAAAGGCCTGCCGGAAGGCAGGCCTTTTTATTGAGTGAGCAACCCATGCGATTAAAGGAAGAACAGATAAAGCACCTGGCTGAAAAGGTTTACAGTGACCTTGTTCAGGATGGTCTGATTGTGCAGCGTCAAGAGCGGGGCGCCGCGGTACAGGGTATAGTCAAGGCGATCATGCAGGATATCAGTCGTGAACAGACCTTGGAGCGGGATGCGGAGAAGATGCTGGACGATACTATTGCTGCCATGGGGCGCAATGCTGCTGACATCGACCGCCGCAAGATGCTGCGGATGATCAAGGAAAAATTGGCCAAGGATCGCAAGATCGTCTTGTAACTTCTATGTCACGTCAATCCATGGATGGAATCAGGGTGGCGAGGATCGCGCCTTGATTCGGCATTGTTAAAGGAAATTTTATGTCGCTGTCCGAAGACCGTATTTCCCATTTATCCCACGAGATTATGGAACGCCTGTGGCGTGACGATCTGGCCGATGTTGTTGATGAAGGGCGGGCGCTTTCCCGCATCAAACAGTCGCTGACCGATTTTTTCAGTGTAGTCGAGGACATCGATGCAGCGGTGCAGGCCAAGCTCAGGAACAGGGCTCCAGGCAGCCGTGATTGGGAACTGCTGTATCAAAAGTTTTATCAGGAAGAGCTGGCCAGGAGAAAGCTGTGAGCGCTTTTGTGCGTACAGCTGTGTGGACGGTACTGTTTGCCGCCCTGATGCTGACAGGTTGTACCGGAGGGGCCAAAGTCAGGAATTTCGGCGGCCTTGACCCACGGCAGGCCCGCGATACCGTCTACGTGATCCCCTTTGATACGACCCTGGTTCCCTCAGATGTGGGCGAACCGGTCTTTAACGAATTCGTAGACCGCCTGAATAGCCAGCGCAAAAACACCCGGGTTGCCAAATTCCTGATCCTAAAGGAAGAGCTCAAGGAGGTCGAACCGGCCTGGCTGGTAAAACAGACCTATATCTCGGGCGACATCTGGGGTTATGTGGAAACATCCGGTTGCTGCTCAACGGATATGAAGGTCAAGTCCCGTCTCTACCTTTATGAGCCGGGCAAGAATGAACCCTCTCTGGAGGTCTTTGTGCCGGGTACTGATTTTTTCGAGCACGACCGCTTGACCATTACAGCCGCCAAGGCCCGTATGGGCAAGAAGCTGGCTCATAGCCTGGCAGACACCATCATAAAGAAACTGACGCCATGATCGGACGATAAATATGTTAGAACCGGAATTGACTGAACAACTCAAACGGGTACTGACCTCGTTGGAACAACTCCTGCCGAAACCAAATCCCACCTTGGACTGGTCCACCACCACCGCCGCCAACTGGCACAAACACTCCTTTGTCGGTTATCTGGAGCCGCTGGATGTGGTGGAGCAGATTGCACTGGATGACCTGCTGGGAATTGACGAGCAGAAACGGGTGGTGGAGGAAAACACCCGCCAGTTTCTGGCCGGGCTGCCTGCCAACAATGTTCTCCTGTGGGGGACGCGCGGCACCGGCAAGTCATCACTGGTGCGGGCAATCCTCAATAATTACGCCGGCCAGGGATTGCGGGTGATCCAGGTTGACAAGGACGATCTGGTGCATCTGCCGGATATCGTCGATGCCATCAAGGGGGTGCCTTACCGTTTCATCCTCTTTTCCGACGATGCCTCGTTCGAGGTGGGGGAGTCGAGTTACAAGATGCTGAAAAGCGCCCTGGATGGCTCGGTCTATGCTCCGCCGGAGAATGCGCTGATCTACGTCACCTCCAACCGCCGCCGCCTGCTGCCCGAGTACGAAACCGACAACCGAGGGGCCATGCTGGTCAACAACGAGCTCCACCATGGCGAAGCAATCGAGGAAAAGATTTCCCTGTCGGGCCGTTTCGGGCTTTGGGTCGGTTTTCATCCCTTCAGTCAGGATCAGTACCTGGATGTGGTCCGGCAGTGGTTCGGCAAGTTGTGCGACAAAATGGGTTCAAAGCTTGTTTGGGGTGAGGAGGAGCGGTTGGCCGCCATTCTCTGGTCCCAGCAGAAGGGTGACTGCAGCGGCCGGATCGCTTACCAGTTTGCCACCCACTGGGTGGGTAAACGGTTGCTGGAGGCGCGGAAGGCATAGCAGATTGTAGATATAGCCGCTATTCACGATCAGCTGATTCCCATTTCCAATAACAACTCAGACAGGCCATGGGCAGGCAGCCAGGGCCTTTTTTCATGAAAGGCAGATTAATGTTTCGAATTCCGTACAAGCAAATCGCTGTTGTTCTTCTCGCCGGGGCTTTTCTCCTCACCCCTGTTATTTCTTCCCGTGCTGAGGATCTTCTCTCCCTTGCTGCCGCACAATTCAGGGAAAAGGATTATGGCAATGCCGCTGACCTTGCAACGAAATGTTCTGAATCGCCCAAGCGAACCTTCCTGCTGGGGGTTGCCGCATTGCGTTCCAACAGGTATGCCGAGGCTGTTCCTGCACTGGCTGAGTCTGAAAAGAGGTTGCCGCTTTTGGGCGACTATGCGGCATTGTACCAGGCCGAGGCATTGCTGAAGCTCGGGAAATTCAAAGAGGCCGCGGCCAAGGCCGGCTCCATACCCAAAACATATCCGGCCTCGCAGTTGATTCGCCGTTCCGAAAAGCTTTTTGCGGACATTTTCATCGAGGCCGAAGATTACAAGGGTGCCCTCAAGGTTTTACAGTCTTTTGTGGACAAGTACTCCTCCGGTAGTGATTCCGTGGATGCTCTTTTTCAACTGGCCCGCAGCCGCGAAGAAACCGGGGACAAAAGCGGCGCTGTCCAGGTGTATCGCAGCATCTGGCTGAATAATCAGAATGCTTCCCAGGCAAAAAAGTCGGAAGACCGTCTTAAGGAGCTGGAAAAATCAGGTATCAAAGTCATTGCCTACACGCCCGAAGAATTGCTGCGTCGCGCATCGGCACTGTACGCCAAGAATGAGTTCACCCGCTCGCTGCAGACGTTGCAGTCTATCCCGCTTGACGGCCAGTCGGCTGCCTTCAGCGCCAAGGTGGATCTGCGGCAGGGGATGGCCCTGCTTCGGCTGAGAAAATACAAGCAGGCGGAGAAGATCTTGGCAAAGGCAGCTGCAAGCAATGTTGCGGGTATAAGCGCAGAGGGGCGTTATTGGCTGGCCAAGTCACTTGAGCGTCAGTCCCAGAATGACCAGGCGTTTGCGATCTACATGGAACTGGTGGGCGAAGGCAAAAAACAGGAGTTTAGCGACGACGCCCTGATGGAGGCAGCGGGCTTGCGCAAGGGGCTGGGCAATTACCTTGAGGCCGTACAGCTGTATGATCAGCTCATAAAGGGTTTCCCTGATTCCAAGTATATTTCCCGGGCAAGCTGGGACATGGCCTGGTGCCGTTACCTGGGCGGTGAATACCCCGTAGCCGCCGAGTCGTTCAAGATGCTGCTGAAGGACGATTCCGTCAGGGAAAAGGGTCTGTATTGGCTCTCGCGGGCATTGGAGAATGCCGGCAATAGCGGAGATGCAGCCGGCTATTACCGCACGCTTCTGGAAGAATACCCCTCCGGTTTTTACGCAGCCTGGCATCGTGAGCAAAAGGGGCTTAAGGATGTGCGTGAAGGCTTGGGCCTGCGAAATGTTAAGGAAGAGTTGCCGCTACCAGCCGGATTCGAAAAACCGCTTCTACTGGCTTCGCTGGGGATGCTGGAGGAGGCTCGCGTAGAGATCTCCGCAGCCCGAAAGAAGCTGGGGGACAAAAAAATCATGTTTCCCTCCCTGGCCCGATTGTATCTTGAAATAGGGGATTATGGCACGGCCATTGGCCTGTTTCTGCAAAATCGTCCCGTGAAATGGGATAAGGAAAGCCTGCCGCTCTGGACGTTTGGTTACCCCATGACCTATGTGGGCCCGGTTGGCCAGCATGCATCAGCCAACACCATTTCCGAAGCGCTGATCTATGCCTTGATTCGTGCCGAAAGCAGTTTTTCGCCGGCAGTAAAATCACATGCCGGAGCCATTGGCCTGATGCAGCTAATGCCTAACACAGCCAAAGCCGTTGCCAGGGAAAAAGGGCAGTTCAATCCGCAGCGGCTTACGACCCCGGAGTTTAATATCAAGCTGGGAACCAAGCATTTGAAGGATCTGTTGAATGGGTACGACGGTGATACGGTTTATGCGATTGCTGCCTACAATGCCGGAGCTTCGGCAGTGGAGCGCTGGAAGAAGAACCTGAAGGGGCTCAAGAAAGATGAGTTCATCGAGAGTATCCCCTATCAGGAAACGCGGGATTACGTCAAGAAGGTCTATGCCTCTGCAACCACATATCGCCAGTTGTATGGGTTGAAATAGATCCTGTTGGAGATGTTGGCCAGTACCTGAAAACGGATCAGGGCATTGGATTCAGAAGGCGAATGTCCCGACGGGAAACCGGGATCTCGATCTTGCGGTCACGGAAACTTTCTATTACGGCCTGGTAGATTGCGGCCTGTGCAGGGACAAAATCTTCAACCTTCACCCACGGCTTGATCGCAATGACGATTGATGATTCATTCAGGGCGGTTATGCCGACGACAGGAACCGGGTCCTTTAAAACCGCCGGGGTTTTTCGCAGGATGTCATTCACTATTGAGAGCGCCAGGGTGAGGTCCGCACTGTAGGCAACCCCGGCGGTCAGATCCAGTTGGCGGATATTGCCGTAGTTATGGAGTATCTCGCCCACAATCTTTCTGTTGGGGACAATGACCCGGGAATTATCCGCATGCAGCAGCGTGGTAGAAAACAGGTCTATATCGGTGACCTGGCCGTACACCCCGAGAAGTTCAATGTATTCACCGATGGCGAATGGTTTTGAAAAAATGATCGTAAGACCGGCAACAAGGTTGCCGAGTATCCCCTGCATGGCAAGGCTTGCGCCGACGCCGGCAACGCCGATTCCGGCAATGAGCGGCGTGATCTGCACCCCCATCTGGCCAAGCGCCATGATCCCTATTAATCCTATGATCAGAAGCTTAACAACCTTGACGATGAGATTGCTGACCGGCTCATCATAGGCCTTTGTCTTCAGCCATCGATGCAGTAGTTTGCCGACCCAGCGTGCGATAACCACGCCAATGCCCATCAGGACAATTGCGGTGAGGATCTGCATCCCGTGATCGACCAGATAGAAAACTACTTTATCGGTCAATTCCGGGGATGTCGCAGCTACTGCCTTTTTTGTAAGATTGAGGTCGGCCATGGGGAAAAGGATATCATGGGAAGAGGGGATTCACAATGCTTTGGGAACAAGAAATGTCAGGGCAATCAGAGAAGGATTCGCGCATATGTAGCCGGCTTGCTCCTGGGTCGCAAGCCGGCTGTTGAGGGGTTGTGAGCAACCCCTCAACAGCTTCAAATGTTCTAGGTCATATTCCAGATCATCATTTCAAGAATATCCTTCCAGCTCTTGCCGATCTCGTTGACAACAGTAGGTTCAAAACCGCAATGCATCATGCACTGGGCACAGCGGGGATCCTTCCCTACGCCGTATTTTTCCCATTCGGTCTTTGCCATCATCTCCGCGTAAGTCGGATAATGGGCGTCGGTGATCAGGTAACAGGGCGCCTTCCACCCCTGCGGATTACGGGTGGGGTTGCCCCAGGGAGTGCACTCGAGTTTTTTCTCCCCCTTGAGAAAGCGCAGGTACATGGGGGTTGAGAAAAAGCGATGCTTCTTGCTCATCTCGAAAACCTCGGCAAACTTGTTCTCAATGTCGCGCCGCTCCAGGAAGAGTTTTTCTCCCACCGCCTCATAGCCAAAGCCGGGAGCCACCAGAAGGCCATCCACACCGATCTCTTCCAGGTGGGTGAAGAGCATCTCGATCTCCACCAGGTCGGTTTCCTTGAAGATGGTTGTGTTGGTGCAGACACGGAAGCCGAGTTTTTTGGCTTTTTTAATGCCCTCTATGCCGGCCTTGAAAGAGCCTTTACGTTCCAGGATGCGATCCTGGGTTTCCTCCAGACCGTCCATGTGCACATTAAAAGTGAAGTTGGGATGGGGGGTCATGCTGTCGCACGCCTTTTCCAGGAGCAGACCGTTGGTGCAGAAGTAGATGTGCTTACCGCGGTCGAGTACGCCGCGGACCAGGTCAAAGATGTGGGGATAAAGGAATGGCTCGCCGCCGGTGATGGTAACAACCGGTGCGGGGCACTCATCCACGGATTTGAGGCAGTCTTCCAGGCTCATCATCTCCTGGATGGTGTCGGCGTATTCACGGATCCGCCCGCATCCGGAGCAGGCGAGGTTGCAGAGGTGGGTCGGTTCCAGCATCAGTACCAGAGGATATTTTTCTATCTTGTTGAGCTTGTTGCTGATGATGTATTTGGTCAGATCATAGTTGAGACGGAACGGGAAACGCATTGATATAGTCCTTTCAAAATATACATCTCACCACGGAGACACAGAGGCACAGAGAGTAGCGGAAGAAAATCAAATTCAAGAGTCAGGGAATAAACACACGAAAAATGTTTAACCAATAAGGTTATCGTACCTATTCTCCGGATTTGTTGTTTTGACGTTCTCCGTGTCTTTGTGTCTCCGTGGTGGGTGTCTGTCTGCTGATGGTTATGATTTCAAAAATGCTTCCACAGCAGCGGCAATCCCCTCGGCATCGATTCCCAGGTCCTTGCGCAGTTGCGCCTGACTCCCTTGTTCGATGTAGCGGTCCGGGATGCCGATGCGTTTGACCTTCACATCCTGCAGGCTGTTGTCATAAATAAGCTCCAGCACGGTGCTGCCAAAGCCGCCCTGAAGGGCGTTTTCCTCAACGGTCATGATACGGCCGGTTGCTCGTGCCGCGGAGAGGATCAGATCGGCGTCCAACGGCTTGACGAAACGGGCATTGATGACGCCGGCGCTGATCCCTTTCTGTTTCAGGGACTCGGCGGCCTGAAGAGCGGGATAAACGCTGGAACCGATGGCGATGATGCACAGATCGCTCCCCTCTGCCAGTTGTTCACCCATGCCGATCTCCAATGTCTTCAACTCCGGATCCGGTTCCACCCCATAGCCGGCGCCACGCGGATAGCGCAACGCCATGGGTGCACCGGAATAGACGGCGGTTTTCAACATATGGCGCAGTTCGTTCTCATCCTTGGGAGCCATCAGGGTAATACCCGGCAGATGGCGCAGATAGGAAAGATCAAACACTCCATGATGGGTCGGGCCGTCGTCCCCCACCAGGCCCGCGCGATCCATGGCAATTGTGACCGGAAGATGCTGCAGGCAGATGTCGTGAAAGACCTGATCGTAGCCCCTTTGAACAAAGGTAGAGTAGATGGCGGCCACCGGCCGGAATCCGTCGGCAGCCAAACCTGCCGCAAAGGTCATGGCATGCTGCTCGGCAATGCCCACATCAAAGAAGCGCGCAGGGAAACGCTCGGCAAATGTGTTGAGACCGGTGCCATCCGGCATGGCAGCAGTGATGGCCACGATCTTCGGGTCTTGCTCAGCCAGCTGCACGATCGTCTCGCCGAATACGTCGGTATAGGACTTTGCAGAAGCCTTGGGTGCTCCCTTGCCAGTTGCAATATCAAAGGCGCCCACTCCGTGATACTTCTGGGGTGTGTCTTCTGCCGGTTTATACCCCTTGCCCTTGGTGGTCATAACATGCACCAGCAGCGGTCCATCCAGCTCATTGATGTTGGTGAAGACCTCCACCAGATGGAGCAGGTCGTGACCATCCAGAGGTCCCAGATAGTCGAAACCCAGCGCTTCGAACAGGGAGCCGGGGGTGAGAAAGCCTTTCAGTGAATTCTCCGCCCGCCGGGCAAAATGAAGGATATCAGTGCCGATGGCCGGAATGTTGATCAACAGCCCCTGCATCTCTTTTTTGAGATCACGGAAGTAGCGACCGGTCAACTTGCGGGAGATGAACGAGGAAAATGCCCCCACGTTTTTAGAGATGGACATGTCGTTGTCGTTGAGGATGACGATCATGTTCTTCTTGAGATGCCCGGCCTGGTTGAGGGCCTCGAAGGCCATGCCGCCGGTCAGGGAACCATCGCCGATGACTGCAATGGCATGGTTTTTTTTGCCGGCCAGATCAGCCGCCGCAGCCATGCCGAGCCCGGCCGAGATGGAGGTGGAGGAATGTCCGACTCCAAAGGCGTCGTGTTCGGATTCGCTACGTTTGGGAAACCCGGATATCCCCTGATACTGACGCTGGGTATGAAATTGTTCGCGCCGGCCGGTAAGGATCTTGTGGGTGTAGGCCTGGTGCCCCACGTCCCAGATGATCTTGTCCTGTGGAGAGTCAAAGCAGTAGTGCAGGGCAATGGTCAGTTCCACCGTACCAAGATTTGATCCCAGGTGGCCGCCGGTATTGGAAACGGTTTCCAGCAAGAACTGGCGGACCTCTTTCGCAAGTGCAGGCAACTGCTCCGGTTTCAATTTCTTCAGGTCTGCCGGGCTATTGATATTTTCAAGTAGCATTATGGTGTTACCTCAATTCGATGATCCGGGTTGTATATTCAAGGATAGTCACACCATGAATGTGGAGCCCGGAACCGCGCTTATGCATATTTGTTTGTCCTGAACCAGTGCACCGCCCGGCTGAGTGCGTCTTTCAACGATGACTGGGGAAGTCCCAGTTCGCGAACAGCACGGGATGAATCGAAATACATGAACTTGGCCGCCATCTGAACGCCGGCCAAAGGGATCAAGGGTTCTTTGCCGGTGATGCGGGCAATGCCCTCGTTCACGTAGGCAGCAAGCAGAATCGGCGTGTAAGGAAGCCTGACTCTGGGTGCGGAAAGCCCTGTAATCTCTTCCAGCAGGCCGAAGATATCCCGCAAGGTCAGATTGGTATTGCCCAGGATGTACTTTTCGCCGATCTGCCCCTTGAGTTCCGCCAGGATATGTCCGCGGGCACAATCCTCAACGGCAATCATGTTGAGCCCGGTATCCAGATAGGCAGGCATCTTCCTGTTCAGAAAGTCGACAATTATCTTGCCGGTAGGGGTCGGCTTGATATCCAGAGGACCGACCGGCGTGGATGGATTGACGATTACCAGCGGCAACCCCTTGGCAACGAATTTCTCCGCTTCACGTTCAGCCAGGAACTTGCTCTTTTTGTAGTGCCCCACCATGTCAGCAAGGGTTACCGGTGTCGTCTCGGTGCCTGGGGTGCCGTTGCCCGGATTACCCAGCGTACCGACGCTGCTGGTGTAGACAACCCGCGAAAGACCGTTTTCCAGGGCAGCATTGAGGATTGCCACAGTACCATGAACGTTGGTACGATACATCTCGGAGGGGTCGAGTGTCCAGAGACGATAATCGGCAGCAGCGTGATAAAGGACGTCACAACCCTTAAGACCCTGCATCAGAGCGGTGGCATCACGCAGATCGCCGCGCCATAACTCCACGTCGAGCCCGGCCAGATTGGCGGTGTCCGACCCGGCCCGAACAAGGGCACGGACCTCCCGGCCGTCCTTCAACAACTCCCTGACGATGCTTGCACCTATGAAACCGGTTGCGCCGGTGACAAATGTTTTCATAACCAATATGCGATCTCAGCCACAATTTAAAAAAGATGAAAGCCCCTGATTGTGGCAAAATCGGGGCTTCCCAGCTAATTGCTGTCTGATTGTGGGTGAAGCTGAGCTACTTGTTCACCCCGGATTCCGCAGTCAGGCGGCGATACTTGCCCAGCGCCGTCAGCGGGAAACAGTTACGGTAAATATGATACTTTATCATGAAGTATTTGGGGAAGCCGGTGCCGGTAAAGGCGTCCTCATCCCAGGTTCCGTCCTCATTCTGGGTGGCCAGGAGAAACTCGATCCCCCGGGTGACTGAGCTGGAGTGCACCTCGCCCGCTGCAAACAGGGACAAAAGCGCCCAGCCGGTCTGTGATGGGGTGCTCCGCCCGCTCCCCATCAGGGAACGGTCGAGGTATGAGTCGCACACCTCGCCCCAGCCGCCATCCATGTTCTGCTTGGACTTGAACCAGTTGACCGCCTTTTTGATATAAGGCTGGGTCATATCCTCACCGATGGACTCCAGTCCGCACAGTACCGACCAGGTTCCATAGATATAGTTGACTCCCCAGCGTCCCCACCAGGGGCCTTCCGGTTCCTGCTCCTTCTTGATGAACTCCAGGGCGCGGACAGCGGCCGGATGGCTTTTGGGATAATCGAAACTCCCCATCAGTTCCAGCATGCGGCCGGTCAGGTCCGCCGTGGGCGGGTCAATCAGCGCCTCCAGGTCGGCAAAGGGGATCTTGTTGAGAAAATGCTTGGTGTTGTCTTTGTCAAAGGCGCCCCAGCCGCCGTTTTCGCTCTGCATCCCCAGGCACCAGGCAATGCCGCGCTTGATAGCCTGTTCCTTGTGTTTCTTGTCGCGAACCTTGATATCCTTGATTGCCATGATGACAAAACCGGAATCATCCACATCCGGATACAGGTCATTGAGAAATTCAAAGGCCCACCCGCCCGGTTCCAGTTCAGGGGACTTGACCTGCCAATCCCCCTTGCGCCGCACCTCCAGATCCAGCAGCCACTGGGCTGCCTTGACCAGCGCCGGATGGTCGGACGGCACACCAGCCTCCCGCATGGCAACCAGGGCCAGAGCAGTGTCCCACACAGGTGACACGCAGGATTGCAGCACAATGCTCTCCTCGTCCTCGATGCAGAAATTGGCCAGCGCTTCGAGCCCCTTTGCCACGGCAGGGTGGTCATTGGCATAACCCAGGCAGTGCAGAGCCAGGATGGAGTTGAGCATGGCCGGCTGGATACCGCCCCAATCTCCGGTTGACTCCTGATGATCCAGAACCCATTGCTCGGTCATTGCGATCGCCTTTTTCTTGAAAGGTCGAACCGGGCTGGATTCATACACCTTAAGCAGGTGGTCAGCACCGATGAAAAAATTTTTCAGGGTGAGGATGCCGTCTTCTTTGGTAAAGGTATAATCGGTTGGCCGCGGGGGCCGGGGATACAGCTCCTGCACCCGTGCCCAGGGCGGCACTTTCCGCACCGGCCGCTCAGCCATGACCAGTGAAAGCGGAATAATGGTGGCGCGCGCCCAGCTGGAAAATTCATACACGTTGAGGTAGGCCCAGTTCGGCAGCATCATCAACTCAACAGGCATGGAAGGGACGCCCAGCCAGGAAAATTCGCCGAACATGGCCAGAAATATCTTGGTAAAGACACGTGATTTAAGGACACCGCCTTTGGCGAGAATAAACCCCCGCGCCTTTTGCATTGCCGGATGTTCAGCAGGATAACCGGCAAGTTTGAGGGCAAAATAGGCTTCGATAGTCGTGGAGAGATCGCCGGGACCGTCGAACCAGAGAGCCCAATGCCCTTCTTCAGTCTGCTTGCTGAGGATATACTTGGCCATCTTCCGTTCACGCATCTTGTCCACCATGCCCATAAAATGAAAGAGCATGATATATTCGGAGGTTATGGTGACGTTGGACTCAAGTTCGGCCCACCAGTAGCCGTCCGGCAGCTGTTCGCGGAAAAAGAAGTCCCGCGTGCGCTCAATAGCCTTGTCAAGAGGACTCTTGGCATCGCCAACCATCTTCTTCCAGATGGAGGGGGGCAGGTGATGCACCTTGGCAGCAGACTTTTTGGGGAGTTCCATGGCCGGTATGGCCATCTCTATATTGAAAGATGTAAGTGCAGTAGAAATAGGGTATTTAGTTGGATTCATTCACAAAGCTCCAGATGGCTGAGGATATGCCACTGCCTTGATTACAAGACCGCAAATGTGATTAAATAACATGGGACTAAAAGAAAGTACATCATTTTAATAGTAAAGTCTCAATAGGTACAGCTACCTGGGGCTGTCACAGGTTGAAATTATTTCCGGCAGAAACTAACCCGCAGGCGCACTGCCCTGTTTTTCAGGGGCAGGAGTCGGTTTTCAACAGCAATTGTGGTTTGCCAGTGTCACTGCGGTGTGCTATACACAAAATATTCATTTTAAAAACAACTGCGCGAATGCAAGGAGATACAGATGTTGACCGGAAAACAGAAACGCCACCTGCGTGCCCTCGGGCACAAACTTAAACCGCTTATCCTGATCGGCAAGAAGGAGATTGAGGATGCCTTGGTCATAGAGACTAATACCGCACTTGACCACCATGAGTTGGTCAAGGTCAAACTGCTGGAGAGCTGCCTGCTGGATAGAAACGAAGCATCAGACTTGCTTGCCAGGTCCTGCAATGCCGATATTGCCCAGATCCTGGGAAAAACCTTCCTGCTGTATCGTCCTGCCGAGAACCCGGTAATCATGCTGCCAAAAGCAGATAAACCGCTCAAACCAAGCGTAGCATGACCATCCGTGCCGTGCTTTTTGACCTGGACGGCACCCTGGTTGATTCCCTGGATGACCTGACCGATGCCGTCAACCACATGCTGGCCGGTTTCGGCAAGGAGCCGCTCACCAAAACAGGGGTCAGGGCCCTGGTCGGCAAGGGAGCCCGCAATCTGGTTCGGCGGGCGCTGGAAACGGAGTCGGCCGCAGACATCGAACGGGGGCTCGAGCTCTTTACGGAGTTTAATACCAACCACATCGCCGACAAAAGCATGCTGTATCCCGGGGTGCGGGAAATGCTGGAAAATCTGGCTGCCCGCGGCATTCGAATGGCGATCATCTCCAACAAGGGGGCTGCCCTCAGCCGCCTGATTCTGGAGACACTGGAAATCGCTGCTTTTTTCCAGGTCATCTGCGGTGGTGACAGCTTCCCGGAGATGAAACCGTCGCCTCTGCCGTTGATGCGGGTTATTGACGGTCTCGCTATCGCCGGCAGCGAAACATTCATGGTTGGCGACAGTATCAACGACATCCAGGCCGGAAAGCAGGCCGGTATTGCCACCATCGGCTGCACCTGGGGTTACGGTGGTCCGGATGAACTCAAGGATGCCGACCATCTGGCCGCTTGCTGCAATGAGGTTGCCGTTATCGTGCTCCGACAGGGAATATAAATACATGTTCGGCTGGACTGGAAACATACTGCACATCAACCTGACGACCGCTACGGCGCGGCGCGAAAAGCTTCCCCAACAGTGGCTGGAGGAGTATCTGGGCGGCCGTGGTCTGGGGGGGCGGCTGATGCGCGACTACTATCACCTGGACCCGTTCGACCCGGACATGCCGCTGATCTTTGCCTGCGGTCCGCTGTGCGGCACCGCTGCTCCAACCGCTGCCCGGCTTTCGGTTGTTTCCCGTTCACCCCTGACCGGAACGATCTACGACTGCTCAGCGGGCGGCCGTTTTGCCTGGCGTTTGAAGGGGGCAGGGCTTGATGCGCTCATGATTACCGGCAAAAGCGATATGCCGGTTGTCGTGGCGATCCGCCCAGACAGTGTCGAGATTATCCCCGCCGGCACCTTGTGGGGCAGCGACATCCCGACCACAGTGACTGCTCTGAAAGAGCACGGCAGCGTGGCGGCCATCGGCCCGGCCGGTGAGAACCGGGTCCTGTTCGCCAATATCATGATGGGGGAAGGCAACTCGGTCGGGCGTGGCGGCCTGGGCGCAGTCATGGGGGCAAAAAACCTCAAGGCCGTGACCGTTGACGGCGACCGGAAGACCAAGATCGCCGACCACAAGCTGTTCGACAAGGCCCGCCAGGATGTGCTGCGCCTCTTCAAGGCCTCACCGGTTATCTTCGGGCCGCTGGGAATAGCTGAATTCGGCACCCCGGTGCTGGTGGATCTGATGGCGCAGCGACGCATGGCCCCCACCGAGAACTTTCGCAAAACCTTCTTCAAAAATTCCGGCAACTATTCCGGTCCAGCGATAAAGGCTGCCTGCGGTGCCAGAAAAGACGGTTGTTACGGCTGCCCGATCCAGTGCAAGAAGTCGGCTAAAGATGGCGGACACCTGCCGGAGTACGAAACCGTTTCCCACTTCGGGGCGCTCAACAATGTGGACGACCTGCATGCCATCCTGAAGGCGAACCGGATCTGCAACGACCTCGGCCTGGATACCATTACCGCCGCAGCCACCCTTTCGGCCTGGGGCGAGATTCGCGGCACTTTTCCAACCGCTGAAGAAATCCCCGCCCTGTTGAGCGACATGGCCCTGCGACGGGATGATGGCCGCCTGCTGGCCCTGGGGTCGCGGCGCCTTGCACAGCAGATGGGCAGGGCAGAACTGTCCATGAGCGTCAAATCCCTTGAACTGCCGGCCTACGACCCGCGCGGCGCCTATGGCATGGCCCTGGCCTACTGCACCAGCAACCGTGGCGGCTGCCATCTGCGGGCCTACCCGATCTCCCACGAAATCCTGCGCAAGCCGGTCCCGACCGACCGTTTTTCCTTCTCCGGCAAGGCCCGTATCATCACCATCGCCGAGGATACCAACGCTGCCGTGGACTCACTGGTGGCCTGTAAATTTTCCTTCTTCGGCGCCAGCCTGGAGGAATATGCCGAACTGTTGACCGCCACCACCGGCATCGGGTATTCCCCCCAGCGCCTCAAAGAGATCGGCAAGCGTATCTGCCTGACCGAACGTTTTTACAACTGTGCCAACGGCTTCTCCCGCAAGGACGATATCTTGCCGGAACGATTCTTCACCGAGCACGGCAGCAGCGGCGACGGTATCGAGGTGCCCCCCATCGACCGGCAGCGTTTCGAGGAGGAACTGGATAAGTACTATCGTATCCGCGGGTTGAATGCAGATGGCTGTTTTGACGATAAGGGGTTCCTGGAGAAACAGCCGTGAAATGGTTCGGCAAAGCGCCCCCGCAACCTCAGGCAGACAAGTTGCCAAAAGGCAACATAAGCGTCGGCAGGCTGGGAGAAGAGGTTGCCACGGCCTTCCTGACGGCCCGCGGCTACCGCCTGTTGGAACGCAACTTCCGCTGCAAAGGGGGAGAGGTGGACATCATAGCCCGCGATCCCGCTGACAGCAGTCTGGTCTTCGTGGAGGTCAAGGCCCGCCGCGGACTCTCCTACGGAGTCCCGCAACTGGCGGTGACCCCATTCAAGCAGCGCCAGATATCCAAGGCCGCCCTGACCTGGCTTTCCAAGAAACGTCTGCACGACACCAATGCCCGCTTCGACGTGATCGCCATTCTGCTTGATGAAGGTGGACACCACAAGGTTGAACACATTCAGAATGCCTTCGAGCTGGCGTATTGATCCGGCTTGCACTGCAATAAAACACAAGGATGATTCCATCATGAAATCCCTGCGAAAAGAATTATGGTTCGAGACCCGGCAGCGGCGTGAGTTGATCAATATCACACCGAAGATTCAGGAATGCCTTGTTGAAAGCGGCATCCAGGAAGGGCTGTTGCTCAGTAACGCCATGCACATCACCGCCAGCGTGTTCATAAACGACGATGATCCCGGCCTGCATCATGATTTCGAGATCTGGCTGGAAGGTTTGGCACCGGAGAAGCCATATTCCCGCTATCACCACAATGGTTATGAGGACAATGCTGATGCCCACCTGAAACGCACCATCATGGGGCGGGAGGTTGTGGTGGCAGTCACCGGCGGAAAGCTTGACTTGGGACCATGGGAGCAGATATTCTACGGCGAGTTCGATGGAAAACGCCGAAAAAGGGTGTTGATCAAGATCATCGGAGAATGAAAGAGTTGAGGGAGACTAGTATGGATTTCACCGCCGTTCTGGCCCAGATAAAACCGAAACTCGGCTGCGTAGCCGACAACCTGGCGCTCATCGAGGAGCGCATCCAGCTGGCCATAGCTGCCAAGGCAGACCTGGTGGTCTTTCCCGAACTGGCACTGACCGGCTATTTCCTGAAGGATCTGGTGCCGGAAGTGGCCCTGCGGCTGGATTCGCCAGAGATCAGGCGACTGGTCGAGCTTTCCCGCCAGATATCCATCGTTGTGGGCTTTGTCGAGGAAACCTCCGACTACCGTTTCTTCAACACTGCCCTGTACCTCGAGGACGGCGCCATCAGGCACCTGCACCGCAAGGTCTACCTCCCGACCTACGGTCTGTTCGATGAACAGCGCTACCTGGCGCGGGGCGAGCAATTCCGCGCCTTTGACACAAAATTAGGCAGGATGGGCATGCTGATCTGCGAGGACATGTGGCATCTGTCAGCTTCCTACATCCTGGCCATGGACGGCGCCACAACCCTGATCTGCCTATCCAGCAGCCCCGGACGCGGGATTGCAGGCGAGACTCTGAGCTCGGCCAATGCCTGGCAGCAGCTGACCTCGACAACGGCCATGTTCCTCAACTGCCGGGTCCTGTACTGCAACCGGGTCGGTTACGAAGATGGCGTCAACTTCTGGGGCGGGTCAGAATATGTCGCTCCTTCCGGCGCGTCGCTGAAACGGGCCATGATACTGGAAGAAGACAGTGTCAGCGCCCTGGTCGATGAGGGGTCTCTGCGCCGGGAACGGATCTTCTCCCCAATGCTGCGTGATGAGAACCTGTTCGTGACCATGCAGGAACTAAGTCGCATCGAACAGGAAAGGGGGCTGTGATGACGGGATTGACGGTTAATACCGATTTATTGCGGCAGGTGCTGGTCGGCTTTGTGCGTGATGAGGTACACAAGGTGGGGGTCAAAAAGGCTGTTCTGGGGCTGTCGGGCGGCATTGATTCGGCCCTGGTGGTGTTCATCGCCGCCGAGGCGCTGGGTCCGGAGAACGTGCATGCCATCTGCATGCCCTACAAGTCCAGTAACCCGGAGAGCGAGGTCCATGCCCGGCTGGTGGCACAGGCCTGCGGGGTCAACTACTCGGTAATCCCCATAACACCCATGGTGGACGCCTATTTCGACATGTTCCCGGATGCGGACAACATGCGGCGCGGCAACAAGATGGCCCGCGAACGCATGACGATCCTCTTCGACCACTCGGCGCTTCTTTCGGCCCTGGTGCTGGGAACAAGCAACAAGACCGAACTGCTGCTGGGCTACGGCACGCTTTACGGCGATATGGCAAGTGCCTTAAATCCCATAGGCGACCTGTACAAAACGCAGATCTGGCAGCTCTCCGAGGCCATGGGTGTACCCGCCGAGGTGGTCGAAAAGCAACCTTCAGCCGACCTGTGGGCTGGCCAGACCGACGAGGAGGAATTGGGCTTTTCCTATTGCCAGGTGGATGAACTGCTTTACAGGATGGTTGACCTGCGCCTGACCAGTGAGGAATTGATCGCAACCGGCATTGCCCCCGAGTTCATCGACACTATCTATAAAAAGGTGCAAAATTCCCACTTTAAACGGCGTATGCCGGTAATCGCCAAGGTATCGAACAGGACCATTGACCGGGATTTCAGGTATTCCAGGGATTGGGGTAAATAGAGAGAATGAAGAGAATGGACAATTCAACGCTCGTTTATTCAAGTGAATCAGGGCGTATAAAACAGGAAAAAACCAAATCTCGCACGGCACAACCGAATAAACCACCATCCGACGGTACGGTACGCCTGCGCCGCGAGGTCAAGGGGCGTGGCGGTGGCACGGTCATAGTCATAACCGGAATCCCCCTTGCGGATTCGGCGCTCAAGGAACTGGCCGGAGCGCTGAAAAAACGATGCGGATGCGGCGGCACAGCCAAGGAAGGCGTGATTGAGATCCAGGGTGACCACCGGGATCTTCTGCAGCAGGAACTGCAGACCCGTGGTTATCGGGTAAAGCTTGCCGGTGGTTAAAACTCGACCCAATGTAATAAATTCCTTGACCGCGAGAAGTTTTTGCCATATTTTTCAATATTCGATTTATTATTATTAACCGGCATCAGCGAAACTGATTGCTCAACACCAGCATAATGCGAGAGTGGCGGAATTGGCAGACGCACCAGACTTAGGATCTGGCACCGAAAGGTATAGGAGTTCAAGTCTCCTCTCTCGCACCATTTAACTCCATCATCACCATGAGAAAGTCTCAGCATCAATTTCACCATGAAAGGTCATTCCCATGCAGGTTACTGTCGAAGCGATAAACTCGGTTACCAAAAAAGTAAATATCGAGATTCCGGCCGAACAGGTCGACACCGAGATCGAAAAGGTCTATGCGGGTATCCAGAAAAAGGCCAAACTGCAAGGCTTTCGCCCCGGCAAGGCTCCCATGCAACTTGTTAAGCGCACCTATAGCGACGCAATGCGCGACGAAGTCATGCGCCGATTCTATGATCAAACCCTCTTTCAGGCGCTGAACGATCACAAAATCGAACCAGTCGACTCTCCGACTATTGAAAGCGATATCCTTGAACAGGGGACACCATTCAAGTACAGCGCTCTTGTGGAAATAATGCCGGAGATTCTGCTTCAAGACTGCACCGGTCTTACGATCACAAAAGAAAAATACGTTCTTAACCCCGATGACATAGAAAATGAACTGAAGCGGATGCAGGAAAACATGGCCCAACTTGTCCCGCTGGACGAGAGCTCAATGGTTGAAAACAGTCATGTGGTCACTGTTGATTACTCCTTTACTGTTGCAGGGCATCCCGAAGAAAACAGCACTGCCGAAGACGCCTCGATAGAGGTGGGTGCCAATCAGCTCATGCCCGAATTCGAGGAGCAGTTGATCGGCATGAAGTCTGGCGAAACAAAAGAGATACGCGTGACCTTGCCCGATGGATACCGCAATCCTGAGGTTGCCGGCAAGGAAGGTATCTTCCAGGTAACACTCAAGGAAGTTAAGCGCAAGGAAATGCCTGTGCTTGACGACGAATTTGCCCAGCAGTTCGGCGAGTACGAGACGATGGCGGAATTACGCTCGAAAATGCTAGAATATCACCAGAAGCAGGAAACCGAGCGAATCGATAACGAGGTAAAGGCAAACATTATCCAGGAATTGATAAAGAAAAACCCGTTGGATGTACCCCAGTCAATGGTCAAGCGACAGCTGGAGTACATGTTCGAGAACCTCAAGAACCGGTTGAAGAGCCAGCGCATGTCCATCGAGATGATGGGACTGGATGAGGAAGGTTTCCGGCTCCGTTTCCGTGATTCAGCCGAGGACAAGGTTAAAGGCGGACTGCTCCTGATGGCATTGGTTGAGAAGGAAAACATCAATGTCAGTGACGAAGAGCTGACACAGCGTTACGAGCAGATTGCCGCAGGTAATGCCGATATGCTGGCGCGGGTAAAAGAATATTACTCAACGAACCGCAAGGTTCAAAGTTCCCTGATTGCCGAAATCAAAGAGGACAAAGCCATCCGCTTCCTGCTTGACAACGCGGTTATCACAGAGGTTGAAGCCGCCCAACAGAAGACGGCCCAGCCCTGATAATCGGAATAGTGCGTTAAACATTTTTCTGCGGAATTCTGCAGAAAATAAACTGTAACCTACCAACAAGGAAAACATTAATGTATATCCCGATAGTAGTTGAACAGAGCGGCAGAGGCGAACGGTCTTACGACATCTACTCGCGACTGCTGAAAGAGCGAATTATCTTCCTGGGTGGCGGCATCGATGATCAGGTGGCCAACCTCATCATCGCTCAGATGCTGTTCCTCGAGGCAGAAGATGCCGACAAGGATATCCATTTTTACATCAACTCTCCCGGGGGCGTGGTAACGTCGGGCATGGCAATCTTTGATACCATGCGCTATATAAAGGCTCCGGTATCCACTATCTGTGTCGGTCAGGCCGCCTCCATGGGGGCATTCCTGCTGGCAGCAGGGGAAAAAGGCAAGCGCTTCAGCCTGGATCATTCCAGAATCATGATCCACCAGCCCTTGGGTGGTTTTCAGGGCCAGGCAACCGATATTCACATCCATGCCAAGGAAATTCTCCGCATGAAGGATGAATTGAACGAAATCCTTGCAGACTTGACCGGCCAAAGCGTGGAAAAGGTTTCAAACGATACGGAGCGCGATTATTTTATGTCTGCCAAGGATGCCACTGAATATGGACTTATCGATGCCATTGTAACCAGAAAAACGGCTGTCGGAGGTGCAACATGAGCCGAAGGGATACTAATCAGGAAAACCTGACCTGCTCCTTCTGCGGCAAAAGCCAGGAAGAGGTGAAAAAGCTTATTGCCGGTCCGGCAGTGTACATTTGTGACGAATGCATCGAGTTGTGCAATGACATCATTGCCGAAGAGATTAAAATGGAGGAAACCCTCGGGCCTGATCTGAAAAAACTGCCCAAACCGCAGGAGATCAAGGAGATCCTTGACGAATATGTCATCGGTCAAGAACGGGCAAAAAGGGTTCTCTCCGTAGCTGTATACAATCATTATAAGCGCATCGAGTCCAGTCTTAAGCCTGGTGACGTCGAGATGCAGAAGAGCAATATCCTGCTGTTGGGGCCCACCGGTTCAGGCAAGACATTGCTGGCCCAAACCCTGGCGCGCATCCTGAAAGTCCCTTTCGCCATGGCCGATGCCACCAACCTGACCGAGGCCGGATATGTGGGCGAGGATGTGGAAAACATCATCCTGAGCCTGCTGCAGGCAGCTGATTACGATGTGGAACGCGCCCAAAAGGGGATCGTCTATATTGATGAAATAGACAAGATTGCCCGCAAAACCGATTCTCCATCAATAACTCGGGATGTCTCCGGTGAAGGTGTCCAGCAGGCACTGCTCAAGATCATTGAGGGGACTGTGGCGAGCATACCTCCCAAGGGTGGCCGCAAGCACCCTCAGCAGGAATTCATGAAAGTCGATACCACAAACATTCTCTTTATTTGTGGTGGAGCTTTTGCCGGTCTTGAAAGCGTTATCCAGCAGCGTATCGGCATGAAAAGCCTGGGTTTCGGGGCTGATGTAAAGAAACGGGAAGAAAAGAAGCTTGGTGAATTGCTTAACAACGTGAGACCCGAGGATTTATTGAAGTATGGCTATATTCCCGAGTTCGTCGGCAGGCTTCCCATGCTGGCAACTTTAACTGAACTTGACGAAGATGCCATGGTGCAGATCCTTAAAGAACCTAAAAATGCGCTGGTTAAACAGTATCAGAAGCTGTTTGACCTGGAAGGTGTCCGCCTGCGCTTTACCGATGGTTCCCTGGTAGCCATTGCAAAAGAGGCGCTTAAGCGTAACACCGGCGCCCGGGGCCTGCGCTCCATCCTTGAAAACTCCATGTTGGACATCATGTATGAGGTGCCTTCACAGCCGAATGTCAAGGAAGTTGTCATCAGCGAGGATGTCATTTATCACAAGGAAAAGCCCATTGTTGTGTATGAACAGCAACAGGTAAGTGATGCTGCCTAGGCACATTCTGTTAAATATCCACGTTTTCAATAAGATGTAAAAAACTGCATATTTATTGTTTCATATTATGTGTCGCTTTATAAAAATATCAAAAGTCTCCAATCGCCCATAAACTGCATGTTTGCGAGATATTTTGCTTGACAGTTCCTGAAGTAATCTGCTAAACACTGAGTCGCCTTGTATTCACAAAAAATTTCAGGAGGTGTAACGTGACAAAAGCTGAACTGATAAGTGCTGTAGCAGAGCAGGCTGGCCTAAAAAAAGTAGAAGCTGAGAAAGCAGTTGCTGCTTTTATCGCTTCCGTAACAGTTGCTCTCAAAAAAGGCGACAAGCTGAGCTTGGTCGGCTTTGGTACCTTCACTACCGCTAAACGCGCTGCCCGTAAAGGCCAAAATCCCCAGACCGGCAAGAAGATCAACATCCCTGCCGCTACTGTGCCTAAGTTCAAGCCTGGCAAAACCCTGAAAGAGGCTGTGAACAGCAAGAAGTAATTATTTTTTAGATGTATGGGGTTGTAGCTCAGTCGGTTAGAGTGCCAGCCTGTCACGCTGGAAGTCGCGGGTTCGAGCCCCGTCAACCCCGCCATATATTCGGGCGAATAGCTCAGCTGGGAGAGCGCCAGCCTTACAAGCTGGATGTCACAGGTTCGATCCCTGTTTCGCCCACCAAATTATCTCTAAGTCGTAATATATTAGAGAGCAAATGACATAAGATGTATAATACAGCCCGCTGGTTCCACCCTCAGTTCAACCTGAGGAGGATTTAGTGGGCTCTTTTTTTATCTTTTTCGTTGCAACCGCAGATAATATGTCTGCTACTGCTCGCAGTTGCAATTTGCCATCTAAATCAGCGCTACTTTGCCAATACAGATCATCATCGCAGGCATTGAAATACCCCGGTACACCATAGGCATGAACCACAAGGGACACTTCTGATGTGACAGTCTTGCTGGAATTCATCGGTCTGCACATAATCGCAAGGGGCCAGGCCACAGCTTGCGCATGACGGATAATCGTATGCAAGCACGTTTTTGCGAAATGCAATGAATTCCGGATTATTCCAAATTTGCAAAATATTCTGCTGAGCCAGATTACCGAAGACTTTGGGCTTTACCGTCTGATTCCAGCCGCTCGCAAAGCATTCGTAGCGATGCCACAGGAAATAACATGGAGAAATGTCGCCGTGCCAGGATATAAAGGCACTTCCTTCTTCAACAAAGCTGCATTTTCGTTGTTCCTTGAGAGCTACCTCCGGTAATCGCAGCTCCAGTCCTGTCCTGCTGGCCACAGCTTCTGCAGCGGCAAATATCTCGGTTACCTCATCCAATCTTTGGTGCTCCAACTGAAGGAGCTTCTTCATGTCTAGCATGATATTTTGCTGCTCAGCATCTGCTTTCAGTGCTTCAACAATATCTACTATGGCCTGTTCTTCAATCGTGCGGGCATATTTCCAGCGCACCGCAGAATAACGCTGTATATCGATACCAGCCTTGATTGCCTTGCGGCGCCATGAATTATAAAGCTTAAGGGCCTGATCGGAAATATTGCAGAATACTGCTTCATGGGCATGCAGTTCGTCATAGGGCAGCACATGGGTGACGATGGCAAAGCTTGCCCCTCGACTGGCTGCC
>JBGSQD010000242.1:0-5496 GCA_041738275.1 Geobacterales bacterium | reverse complement strand
GTTTTCCGACAAAATCGTCCTCAGGATGTACAACGCCCAGGAAATAACCCGCGAGGTTCATCCCACCTTTTACGGCATGGTCGAGCGCCTTGCCGGCCGGGCCGGACTCCCGATGCCCAAGGTCTACATTATCCCTGATGCCTCCCCTAATGCCTTTGCCACCGGCCGCAATCCGGAACACGCAGCTGTTGCCGCCACCGAAGGAATTCTGAGGGTTCTTACCATGGATGAGCTGGAAGGGGTCATGGCCCATGAACTGGCCCACGTAAAAAACCGCGATATACTGATCTCCAGCATTGCCGCAACCTTTGCCGGCGCCATATCCATGTTGGGCAACATGCTGCAGTGGGGCGCCATGTTCGGCGCCGGACGAAGTGATGATGAAGACAGTGGCGGTGGCGGCCTGATCGGCTCGCTGGCCATGGCAATTATCGCTCCCATCGCCGCCATGCTGATCCAGATGGCGGTTTCCCGCTCCCGGGAATACCTGGCTGATGCCTCCGGCGCCGAGATCTGCGGCCGGCCGCTCGCTCTGGCGGGTGCCCTGCGCAAGCTGCACAACGCCTCCCAGAGCATACCGATGCTGGATGCCCGGCCTGCCACGGCCCACATGTTCATCGTCAACCCGCTGACCGGCGGCGGCGTGATGTCGCTCTTCTCGACCCATCCGCCAATGGAGGAACGTATCGCGCGACTGGAATCCATGGCAACCCGGAAGTACTGACAAACCATCAACACGGGACAGCACGCTGTCCCGGCACAACACACAGGAGGAATATATGCCGCACATCAAAAATCATGTTTCCCGGGAATCCAAATCTTTCAAAAAGAAAAAAAACAGAAAAGAGCAGTTGCAGAATGTCATTTCCCTGCGTATCAATGATGATGAAAAAAGAACCTTGGAAAAACTGACAAAGACCACATCAAAAAGCATCTCCGACATCATGAGAGAGGCTATTGATCTCTGGACAGCCAAACGACGCAGCCTGTGCATGGATTAATATTCTGAATTGAAGTTATTACAGGAGGTTTAATAAATGGAATGGCTGACGGATCCACAGGTCTGGATGGCGCTGGTGACACTGACCGCTCTGGAAATCGTACTCGGAATTGACAATATTATCTTTATCTCCATCCAGGCCAGCAAACTCCCTGCCCACCAGCAGGAAAAGGCCCGGCTGGTCGGCCTCGGACTGGCGATGTTTATCCGCATCGGACTGCTGTTTTCGCTGACCTGGCTGATGGGACTCACCGCACCGCTGTTTACAGTGCTGGGCAACGAGATTTCCGGCCGTGACCTGATCCTGATCTCCGGAGGCCTGTTTCTGCTCTGGAAGAGCACCATGGAGATCCACGAGAAGCTTGAAGGTGAAGAGCAGATCTCAGCCGCTCGCGTAGGGGCAACCTTCGGCGCTGTTATTGTGCAAATACTGCTTCTGGATATCGTATTTTCACTGGATTCGATCATTACCGCCCTGGGAATGGCCAGCCAGCTCGCCATAATGATTACCGCGGTGGTCATCGCAGTCGGATTCATGATGCTCTTTTCAGGAAAGATCAGCGCCTTTGTCGAGAAACATCCGACCATCAAGATGCTGGCGCTCAGTTTTCTGCTGCTGATCGGCGTGGCACTTATCGGCGACGGCTTTGATATGCACATACCCAAGGGATACATCTATTTCGCCATGGCCTTCTCGGTGATGGTTGAGATGCTTAATCTGCGACTGCGTCAAGGTACGCCGGTCAAACTGCATCAACCACATCTGGAAGATTCCCCCGAATAGATCCATCAATTTCAATATGCAGCAGACATACACACCTCAAGGAGAGTGAAATGAAAAAACATGCAGTTAGGGTATTTACAGTACTGGCAGCGTTTCTATTTCTGAGTATCACCGTCATGGAACTTAATGCCCATGCCAGGGTAGGCGGAAGCCGTTCTTTCGGCAGCCGCGGGTCACGCAGTTATTCCAGGCCCGCCAGTCCCACTTCCCAGCCAAGCCAGCCACGGCAGCAGGCATCGCCCGCAACCAGTCCCTTCCAGCAGGGAGGCGGCTTCATGCGCAGCATGGCCGGCGGGATCATGGGCGGCATGCTGGGCGGTATGCTGTTCAGGAGCCTGGGTATGGCAGGTGGCGGCATGGGCGGCGGCGGTGGCATCGGGCTGTTTGAAATCGCCCTTCTGGCCGGAATTGGCTACCTCATCTATCGCTATATAAAAAAAAAGCGTGAAGGCAGCCTGTCCTACGCAACCGGACAAGCAGGATATCAGGGGGGAACGGTAACCCCTATTTACGGTGCACAGCAGATCAATGCGCCAATAACGGATGACGTGGAGACCGGTCTGTCCCATATCCGTCAAATGGACGCCAACTTTGATGAACAACGCTTCAATGACTCGGTAATGGACAACTTTTTCAAAATCCAGGGAAGCTGGATGAATCGCGACCTGTCGCCGGTGTCAGGACTCCTGACCGATGAGATGAAGCGGATATTCCAGGATGATCTGGACAAGCTGCTGCGGGACAAGCAGGTCAACAGGCTGGAAAATATTGCCGTCAGGAATGTGGATATCGCCGAGGTCTGGCAGGAGTCCGGGCAGGACTATATCACCGCCTTGATCTATGCAAACCTGCTGGATTATACAACCGATGACACCACAGGAACAGTGGTGGCAGGCAGCAAGACAGATCCGGTAAAATTCGAGGAGTACTGGACATTTACCCGGCCGGTCGGCAACAACCCCTGGCGATTGTCGGCAATCAGCCAAAAATAGCGGACCCAAAAGAGGCGACATCATGTTCAGAAAGCACAGGTTTCTTCCATTTATTATCGCGTTATTCGTGATAGTTCCCTTCATATCGTCCCTGCTCGGTTTCTACACGGAGTGGCTCTTTTTCGTCGAAACCGGCTTTTCATCGGTGTTCACCACAACACTGTATGCCAAGACAGCCGCAGGGCTGCTGTTCGGCGGCCTGTTATTCATTTTTGTGCAGGCGAATATTTATTATGCCAACAGGGCGCAATTTCCCCTGTCCGGCATCTACATCGTTGGAGGGGGTAACTTCCGGATAAACAGGGACGAAATCACCCACCTTGTCAAACCTGTCGGCATGCTCATCAGCGTCGTCCTGGCGATTTTTGCCGGCAACTGGGGCGCCATGCAGTGGGACAATCTGCTGCTGTTCACCAATAGGCTGGCGGTCGGAACAGTGGATCCGGTCATCGGGAAGGATCTCGGCTTCTACCTGTTCAGCCTCCCGTTTATGGAGATGCTCAAGGCGTTTGTCAACTTCATGCTGCTGGCAACCGTGGCAGCGACCGCGGCCGTGTATTATGTCCGGGGCGGCATACTGCTGACGGAGCGGGGATTAGCGGTTGATGAAAAGGTCCGCCGGCACCTGGCGGTTCTGGTGGTGGTCTTCGCCTGCTCCATCGCGGCCGGTTTCTACCTGGACAGCTTCAGACTGCTGTATTCCAACAACGGTTCCTTTTATGGCGCAGGTTATGTGGATGTCAATTCCAGACTGCTCACCTACAGGGTTCTGACGTTCCTGACACCGCTGGCAGGGGCCATGCTGGCGGCAGGAATCTGGAAAGGCACCTGGCGCATGGCTCTGCTGCCGCCGGTGGTCGTGGTGGCGCTTTACATAATCGGCATCAGGGTCTATCCGGGACTGCTCCAGAAGTTCAAGGTCGCTCCCAACGAGCTGGCCCTTGAGACACCATATATTGAAAACAACCTGAAATTTACCCGGTTCGGCTACGATCTGGAAAAGATTGAAACCGTGCCCTTCGATGTTGATACAAAGCTGTCCGCAGCCGATATTGCCAACAATGACGCCACCATCAAAAACATCCGGCTCTGGGATCATGCTCCGCTGCTCAAGACCTACAGCCAACTGCAGCAGATCAGGACCTATTACAAGTTTTTCGATGTGGATAATGACCGTTACAAGGTGAACGGCCAGTATTCCCAGGTCATGCTGTCGCCGCGTGAACTATCCTACGCCGATCTCCCCAGCAAAAACTGGATCAACGAGCGGCTGATCTTCACCCACGGCAACGGCATTACCTTTGGTCCGGTCAGCCGGATCAGCAAGGAAGGGTTGCCGGAGTTTTTCGTCAAGGATATTCCGGCGGTCAGCCTGGCCGACATCAAGGTCACCAGGCCGGAGATCTATTTCGGCGAACTTTCCAACGATTATGTGGTTGTCAAGACCAAGGTGCCGGAGTTCAGCTATCCGACCGCCACCGGCAATATCAACACGACCTACGCCGGCAAGGGCGGCGTAGCGATCGATTCCCTGCTCAAAAAGGCCCTCTTTGCCGCCTGGTTCAGAACAGAAAAGATCCTGCTTTCTTCGGATATCACTTCAGAGAGCCGAATCATCTACAACCGCAACATCAACGAGCGGGTCAGGACCATTGCCCCCTTCCTCCGTTTTGACGGCGACCCCTACATGGTGGTGGATGAAAAAGGGCGGCTGAAATGGATCATCGATGCCTACACCTTCTCATACCGCCTGCCGTATTCAAAGCCGCTTCAGGGTGGCATCAACTATATGAGAAACTCCGTCAAGGCGGTCGTGGATGCCTATGACGGCACACTGGACTTCTACATCAGCGACCCGAACGACGTACTGGCGAAGGTTTACAGCCGGATGTTCCCCGGACTTTTAAAGCCCATGAGCGCCATGCCCGATGACCTGCGCAGGCACGTCCGCTATCCCCATCAGTACCTGCAGGTTCAGGCTGCCATGTTCAGCGCCTACCACATGACCGATCCCAAGGTGTTCTACAACAAGGAAAACCTGTGGCAGATCCCGGCAATTGGCGAAAAACCGATGGAGCCCTACTACACCATCATGAAGCTGCCGGGAGAAAAAGTGGAGGAGTACATCCTCCTGCTGCCGTTTACCCCCTCCAAGCGTGACAACCTTGCAGCCTGGCTCACGGCACGTTGTGACGGAGAGAATTACGGCAAGATCAGGGCCTACACCTTCCCCCGCGACCGGTTGATCTACGGCCCGAAACAGATCGACGCCCGTATCAACCAGGACTCCTTCATCTCCCAGCAGTTGACGCTCTGGAACCAGCGCGGCTCCGAGGTTATCCGGGGCAGTCTGCTGGTGATTCCGATTGAAAAGTCGCTCCTCTACGTCCAGCCGCTGTTTCTGGCCGCCGACAAGGCAGGATTGCCTGAACTGAAACGAGTCATTGTCGCCTTTGGCGATCAGGTTGTCATGGAGGAAAACCTGGAACTGGCCCTGCAGCGACTCTTCGGCGGCAAGAAAGCTGTCGCAGCAGCCACCGGGACAGTCACGGCAGATTCAAAGGCATCACCAGCCACGCTTGCCAGGGAAGCAATGAGCATCTATGAGAAGGCAACTACCCTGCAACGCCAGGGGAACTGGGCCGGTTATGGCGAGGAATTGCGCAAGCTGGAGCAGGTCCTGAAACAGATGGCAAAGTAGGGGCTTTTCCTGACGAGGC
>JBGSQD010000238.1:0-3870 GCA_041738275.1 Geobacterales bacterium | reverse complement strand
CTTTTGTGGGGTGCGGAACGATGTTGAAAAAATTATTGCCGGCAGTGAATTTACAGTACTTCCGTCATTGACGGAAGGTCTTCCGTTAGCGCTACTGGAATCTCAAGCTTCCGGAAAGCCTGTGATTGCAAGTTCTGTCGGGGGAATCCCCGAGGTAATTACAGATGGAGTGAATGGCCTGCTGGTAGCGCCTTCTGATTCGATCTTGTTGGCTAACAGCATAAACCTGCTGTTGCAGGACAGCGAACTACGGCGAAAAATGGGGATGGCAGCAGTCGAAAAGGCGAAAGCATTTGACGTAAATGCCGGAGTATCACGAACCATCGAACTCTACCTGGAGATGATTAATCCTAGAAAAAGCATTTGAAACACGGAGAAAAGCACATCACGAACTTCCGGTGCGTTCGGGCTGCTGTACTGCAAGGGGCAGTCGGCAACAAAGGCTTCATACAGCCCACTGACCTTTAGAAATTCGATAAAAAACGAAAGCTGGCCAAGTGGAGTGACTGCTGCATCAGGTCCCACTCTACCTGGATACGGCCAGCAAACGTGTCTACAGCAATGCGGGAAGAAGGAACAACGGTGCGTTTTTTACATTCACCCATTTGGTGAACCTCCTGATCTGTGATTGCAACACAATATCAGGAGGTTGAAGCAAAATCAAAAGCTCAACTGCTTTTTATAGGTTAATTCCCATGTATAAGGCTGTAATTTTGACAGAACTATCAGAGCTGTCTTCAATGCGCAGTGAATGGAACAGACTCTGGGAAAATGGTGAATCGAGAACTCCGTATCAGAGTTGGGAATGGAATTTTTCCTGGGCAAAGAGCCTGGGTAAGAATGCCGGGCTTTACATTGTTGCCCTGCGCGAACCGGACGGTGAACTTGTCTGCATTGCGCCTTTTCGGGCAGAACGAATTTTCGGCTTTATAAGGAGGGTGACCTTCAACAGCCAGACTGCTTCAATCTATCCTGATTTTATCATCAAAGCGGGCGCCGAAGAACCGGTATTGAGCTTTCTGGCAGATTTTCTACTTAACTCCACATCGGTTAACGTTCTCGACCTGATTATAGCCGAACCATCGACTAATCTGCGATTCCTGCATTCTGCCATCAAGGCTGCCGGGTGGCAGAAGATCAGCGCGGTTGATTACACAAAACGGCTGCTGGTAGATATGGGTGAGAGTTACGAGGAGTACCTGGGCGCCTTGAGCAGCAAGATGCGACAAGAAATACGGGCTGAAGCCAGGAAACTGGAAAAACAGCACAAGGTGGAATTTTGCGTAACCGAAGCCGGCTCGGACCTGGAAAGCGCCATGCAAACTCTGTTTCAGCTGAATGCGCTCAAATGGGTTGGCGCTCCGGAAAAAAAACATCCGGAGCGGCGCGAGTGCTATCGCGTCCTGCACGGCTTGGGTGCTGCACGTATTTTCACGCTGACCTGCGACGATTTGCCGGTCGGGGCGCTCAGTGCACTACTGACAGATGATACGATATTTGCTGAAATTGCTGGATTTGATTTCTCCATCGGCAAGTTTGATCTTGGGAAGGTCTTCTATCATTACCTGTATTTGTGGGCGCAGGAAAACGGTTTCCGGCGAATAGACCTTTCAAGCGGCGAAGAGCCGTACAAGTTTCGTTACAACCCACTGATTCTCGGGAAATGGAATTTTGTCGCTTACAGCAGTCCCATTCCGTTCGTAGCTACAAAGCTTAACGCTAGGCTATCTCGAGCTCCAAAACAGATCAGATCCGTATTGATAAATAGCCGACTTTATCGATCGTCTGGGGTGCATTCGTTGTATCAATGGTTGAAAAACAGGTGATTGTTCTGCAATGACAACCTCTCAATACATCGAAAAAGCTAGCAGTCCCTTCTTTTACTTCAATCCAGTAGAAGCTAAAGACCCAATTTCCCCCCGGCTATTGCTGCTAGTGCAGACTGGCGGCGATCTCTCTGCAAGCAGGATGGTGAATGCATTGGCCACCTATTGGAAATTCGACTATTCCGTCTATAAGCATGGCGATAATGAGCATTTCACTGATCATAGGGGGTGTACCCACCTTCTTATCCACTATAATGAAAAAGATACGGACTTTGAAGAGTGGTGCGCAAACATTGCATCACAACTTTTTGATAGTGGTGTGCTGCTGATTGACAACCGGACTAAAGAGTACGGAGACCGATTACAGTCGATTTTCGGTGTTAAAGGTATCAATGCCGCAAACGGAAACGGGAAGTGCCTCTTAAAGGTAGTAAGCGACAACGAACCGATTTTGTCTGATGTTGAAGAACCAATATCGCTTCAGTTTATTGGTAAAGACGCACCTAATTCGGTCGAACCCATTCATTCGAGGAAATTGCTAATTGACCGTTTTGGTTCATGTTATTTGTCCGGTATGCATAAGAATTATTGTCTGAGTGTTCCAGTATGGCAGTTCGGGACGCCCGGGTTTTCACATCTTTTCCGGATTCTCCGTAATTTTCTCTATTTTGCCGACGGCAGAGGGCATTTCTCGCCATATCCGTATGTATCGCTACGAATTGATGATTTTCCCTTGACCAGCGAGCAGTTTCTCAAGTCTGGGGGTGTTAGCGATGAAGAGCGCAACAGAGAGGTGCAGACCCTCTGCGAATGGTCGGAAGAGTTTCATGCCCGGCTGGAGTTCATGGTCAACTCCAAGGTGATGGGTCGTGACGGGACATTGACCGCAATTGATAAGCTGGTACCAAAGAGCATTTCCACACTTAGATCATACTTTGACCGCAAGGTGGTAAACGTCAATGCCCATGGTCGCAGCCATGTTGATGAAGAGTGCTTCCGCGCGACCAGGAAAGTTTCTCCATTCGAATTTCAGTCACTTGTCGCAAACGAAACAGAGGAACATTTAAAAGACTGTATCGATTTTATTTGGCGACAGTTCGGCAAGATGGCAACCGGCTTCGTGCCTCCCTGCTGGGGATATCGTGAACATCTTACAAAAGTACAATGCAGAGAGCTGTTCAGCTTTGTGATCGACAGCGCAGCAAATTATCAGAAAGGCAGCGACTGGCCTTCAAAAGGTTTTATTGACAACAGCGGGATGTTGCATCTGCTGGAGAGTTGGCATCTTGGCTCCAGTAATTTCGACCATACCGATCAATCCATCTGGAACTCATACATCGGCTGCGGCATACCGATACAGATGATGGCGCACGGGCTTTACCTGTCTGAACCTATTCCATCTGAACGATTGGCCAGATGGTTGGTTCTCGGTCTGTATGTTGCCTTGCTGCCTTTCATAGCTCTGTTGCGTCCGGGCGAACTGCTTCGCATTTTCAGCGCCGTGATCTCTAAAAGATCGTGGGATCGTCTCGGCCTGCTCAGGAAGATCCTGGTGAAGTTCCCCGGGTTCAAGAAAAGTTCGGTGCGCAATCTTCTGCAGACCGGTACCGCACTTGGTGCCCGTTGGAGTTTCACGGAAGATCTTGCCAGGTATCTGTCTGCCTATGCCGGATTAACTCTTAATAAATACTTCATGGATGACGCACTTCATTGCATTGAATTTTCCCTGGAAAAAGATGTCGAGGGCTCTTTTCTCTTTCACCTTTCAAATCCGTCGGATGCCGTCGAACTGGATGGCTCCCCCTTGGCTCTGGATGCAGCCTCTACCGTATTGGAGCTTGTCGGACTTAAATGCGGCCGCCATACTCTAACCGTAAGGATGAAATAGTCTATGTTGGATATGCTTGCCGATAACTACTTGCTTGTCATGGGGGGGGCGCTTTTTTTACTCTTCCTCATGTATCTGATGTTTGCATACCCGAACTATATCCCGCATGTTCTTGTCGCCACTTATTTTTTCCTCCCGATAGTCTACGGACTGACT
>JBGSQD010000227.1:0-14675 GCA_041738275.1 Geobacterales bacterium | reverse complement strand
TTGCATGCATAGTTGAGGACCTCCTTCAAGGTCACAGACGTACGGAAACATTGGGCGAGCATAATTACAGCCGAAATTCTACACTGATTTAATGAGTGTGGACGTTACAAGTGAGGAAAATGATTGTTACAGTTATATGGTGATATTTTAGGAGGATATTCAGGTGGTTCTGATCATGATGTGGCAAAGACAACCGTACAGCCAACGGCCTTTTCAAAAAGGTCTTTCTTGGCATTTGCGCCGAAAATCTCTACCGAGATATCTTCTGTAGCAATCAGATGTATAGTTATGGCAGTTCCACTAAACTGACAGGAAATATGCTGAATCAATGAGCTTCTGCGACGGTCAAGTCCATCTGCAAGGCGCAGGATTCCACCCAGTCGGGCCACGGTCACCTGGTCATTTTCATTCAGGCTCTGGAAAGCTTCGTGTTTCCGTTTGGGCAGTGATTTTCGATGATAGCGCGCAATCTGCGCTATCAGTTCCCGGTCCCGCGGGGAAAAGCCGAACAGTTCGGCGTGGCGAATGAGGTGGTAGGAGTGTTTGTGATGACTGCCGTAGCTTATGAAATAACCGCTGTCATGCAAAATGGCCGCTGCCTCAAGAAGTTTTCTCTCCGGCTTTTTCAATCCGAAGGGAAGCGCCAGATCGTCAAAAATCGATAACGCCAAGCAGGCAACGTGAGCTGCATGAGCTTCGTCAACATGACAGGATTGGGCAAAGCCCATAACAGCATCCCTCCAAGTTGGTGGAGTTTTGCTTCCTGTTGTGTAGCCGAGCCGTTTCATTGCCTTGATAAGCAGACCTTCCCGGATTCCCCTTTCATTGACCAGCACCCTGTTGGCGTCGAAAAAGCGCATAAGTTCGTCGATTACCACCACACCGGCAACGATTATGTCGGCCCTGTCCTGATTGAGCCCAGGTATGGTCCGTCGTCCTTTCAGGTCCTTGCGGATAAGCATGGCCAGCAGGTGGACCACTTCTGATCGGAGTACTTCATATCCGTGAATGGAAACGTAGTTGTCCTTGCGCAGCTGCATTGCCATGTAGCCAAGTGCCGTCAGGGTTCCACCCGATCCGATCAAAGAATCAACTGATACCCTTTTACCGCTAAAGGTGCGCTTGAGGCTTACCCTGATATGCCGTTGCAATTTCCTGAGTTCATCCGCTTCTATCGGGTCGCTCTTGAGAAAATGTTCGGTCATGACAACCGCACCCAGGTCGATTGAGTAAAACTCCTCCACATGGTTGCCACACGCCAAAACGATCTCGACACTGCCGCCGCCGATATCAACCATGGCAGAGCGTTTCCCGTTCATGTCGAAGTTGGAGAGTGCGGACGCTGCAGTCAATTCGGCTTCTTCTTCGCCGGTAATCACTGTGATCTCGTGTTCCAATTCTTTCGAAAGCGCTACAACCAGTTCCTTGCCGTTGCTTGCGGTTCTGACGGCGCTGGTGGCTACCGCCTCGACCGCTTCGACATTCAGCCCGGTCATTAGCATGCGAAAGTGCCGGATAGCTTCAATAGCCCGGTTTGAGGCTTCTACTGAGATCACACCGGTCGTGGCCAGTTTTTCCCCTAGACGCACGGTTGCCTTTTCATCATCTAGTATCTTGAACTTGCCGTCTATAGAGGCTTCGGCAATGATACAGCGAATTGAGTTAGTTCCTATGTCGATGGCGGCGATGCGCTGTTTATTCATGTGGCCCCTTATTGAATACCTCCAAAGTATTGAACAACCCATTCTCTGATCTCATCACGCACTCGGCGGAATTCAGGCAGAAGATCTTCCTCGCTGCCGATCAGTCGCGATGGATCGTCGAAGCCCTGATGTTTGTGTAGAACTCCTCCGAAAAAGAGAGGACACTTCTCGTTGGCATCACCGCAAAGGGTGACGACATAATCAAATGACTGCCCGGCAAATTCATCAAGTACCTTAGATCGCTGACCAGAGATGTCAATGCCCAGTTCAGCCAGAACCTTTATGGCCAGAGGGTTAACGCAGGTGGCCTCGGTACCTGCCGAAAATGCTTGGAAACTGTCATACATAAAATGATTAACAAGCCCTTCAGCCATCTGGGAGCGACAGGAATTATGGGTGCAGAGGAACAGAATGCGTTGTTTCATGTGTGCTCCTGAGAGAATCAAGCTGCTGAAAGCATGAGTGTATATGAAAATTGCGCAGACTGGTTATCATTGATGAATCCGGGGTTGGGTCAATATGTGGTATTTTGGTCTGTCCACCCAGCTTGCCACGTTCCACCTGAGACCATTGGTAGATGCCGTTCTCCGGCACAAGCAACACATCCGGTGGGTTGATGCGCCCCTGGCTCCTGAAGGTGGCATAATCAGCGTTCAGGTTGCACAGGGTTGTATCCAATATTAGCAAGGCATCCTCCAGATTCAAGCCATTATTCTGCACTGCCAGCACCCACTGATGTCTTCTGCTCAAGACGTCGGCGCCCACCATGAATTCGCGCACATTCCAGCGACTATTTCGGTTGAGTTCGGTGACAGCTTGCTCAACCTCACTCTGAGTGACCTTCTCCTCAAGTTTGTCAAGAAAACGGTCGCGGCCGGTGAACTCAATCAAATGGGGTGCAGTGGATGTAAAACGTATTGTGTCGCCGATATGGTATCGCCAAAGCCCTGAGCAGGTACTTAAAATGATTGCATAGCGCTGCCCTGTTTCAACATGCTCCAGCGGTATGGAATCGGCATATGGTGCCGGTTTACCTTGATCATCGAGATCCTCGAAGCGGACAAATTCAAAAAAGACACCATAATATGGGGTCAAGCGCATCTGTGCTTCGCCTGGCTGCTTAAAGGCCATGAAGGCTTAGGATGAAGGTAGCAGTTCCAGCAGGTGGGGGAGGTGGCCGTCGAACATGTTGTCAAATTCGTTTTGATAGGGTTTTAGGCTGGTGCCGCCATGGATAATGAGTTCAAGATTCGGCAACAGATCCGGCAAGGGCTTGCCTCCGATCTCTTGGCAGCGTTTCAGCAGCAGGATGATCCATGGTGGTACGCCGGATATAATCCGGATATTGCCATCACTCAGCAACAGTTCTGCCATTGCTTGAAGCTTCTCTTCCCATGGCAGGGCCGATACCACCGCCCTGGGTTCCACAAACGGTGTCAGGTACCAGGGGCGGAAACGGAGCGTCAGTGCGCTCATGTCACCTGACCAGACCCCGCGCTTGACATTGGTCAGGGTGGTGGAGCCGGACATGTAGAGAATCTTTCCGTTTAAGATCCGTGATTGCGGATTGGCGGCCAGATAGCATGATATCAAGTCGAGAGCTGCACGGCGGTTTTCTGCAAACATATGATCAGAGAATGGAATGAATTTAGTCGGTGCAGTAGTTCCTGATGTTTCACAGAACATTTTGATGGTGCCGGGCCAGGTTACGTTGTCCAGATTTGGGGCGGAATGGGCCATGGCTGAGGTCGTTTGATCAGGATAAAAATAATCCGTCATGAATTCCTGATATGAACGGATAGGTACACGACTTTTGTAGTATCGATAGGCAACATCAAACGAGATGTTTTTCAGGCGGTCAAAGGAATTGTTTCTGCCAAACCTTGTCTTCGCAGCTGTTTCTAACAATTCTCGAAATATCTGTTGTTGAGCTTCCAACGGGTCCCGCCGGTTAAATTGGACAGCCCGTTTGATGGCTTGAGAATGCAAAAATCTCTGCAGCGGACCGAAGTTTTGTATTCTTGTCATCAGCATCATCTATACAGCCAGTTGCAGTCGAGGATATAGTAATTTGTCGTACCATTTTTCCAGCAGGGTATTGTAAGCCTCATGGTGAAATATCAGAGAAGCGTGGGCGACTCCGTCATCGACAGTAAGGGATTTTACCGTTTTTACCAGGCAGGATGGAAGTATCCTAGAGTAAAGCGAAGGCTCGCTGAAAAGTTTCAATGTAGGTGAGGATGATACCAGAATATCGGACTCATTTTCGGCCAGGAGCACCAGCACAGGACCGTTGAATAGTTTGACGGGAAGCAGCGGAAAGCTGAATTTACTAAGTGCCATAACTCGTTCATACCCACCCCGTGCAGTTGTGTATTCGATAACATCGTTGATTTTCTTCCGGATTGCAAGATGGCGGACACTTAGGGTGCGGTTTTCGGCTCCTGCATTGAAAAGTGCCTGAAAACAGCGACGTGAGCGTTCAATGTGTTTGGCTATATCAGATTCATTTGCCTGGTCCGCAGCTACAATCTTCTTAATATTGCTTTCCAGTATTCTTACGCCGTCACGTTTTAGTTCTGCAGGCCTGATCAGGTCATCGGTAGTGATTACCGGACTTACCATAATCAGTCCCCGGATCTTTTCAAGCACCCCCTCTTCGGTATTTCTCAGGAAGTTGGAGAGCAAACCGCAGCCAAAGCTGATACTCATGATCAGAGGTTTTTGGCCTTTTCGTGCCAAATCTTCGATCAGATCTGTGAGCTGTGCGGTAAACATCTCCAGACAAAATCCATTTCGGGAATAGTTCAGATAATAGATTGAGCCATGCTTGCGCAGCAATCGGCGCTGGAATTCCACGGTCTCGGTAGCATCCGGTACGAAACCTCCCATCACGATAGTCGGCACATTGCCGGCACCTTTTTCGCGGAAAAGCTTACAGCGCATTCGGGGGGCATCTTTATTCTGCTCAAGTGCTGCAAACTCGTGGAGCCGCGATTTGGGGACAAAGGGTTTGATAGAGATGCCTCGCATGAAACCTGCTGCTGCTGTAAATGCGGAGACTACCGGACGAATGTCCTGTACAACCCGAATCTTTGCTGCCTTGTCGCGCATATGCCCCCCGTTATTGTTTGGAAGGCATCTTAGCATTGTCATGTTACATATTTATGGCAAGTAGGTAAAAGTTCTGAAAATTAGCGAGGCGGTTGGTATATGTGCCGAGAGATAATCATGTATTTTATTAAACGTTCTCTACTCATATCTCAGTGCCTTTACCGGATCTAACGAGGCGGCTCGGTAAGCCGGGTAGAGACCGGAAAAAATGCCCGTCAAAATGGATACTGTCAGTGCGACTGCAACATATTCAGGAGCAAGAAGTCTGGGTTTATGACTTACTATCTGAATTATTGAGATAATAGCAATTCCTGCTCCTGCACCACAAAAACCACCTAAGAGGCTTATAAACACAGATTCTGAAAGAAATTGAACCATGATATCGGCTTTTCGGGCGCCCATTGCTTTCCTTATCCCGATTTCCCTTGTCCTCTCAACCACTGATATCGTCATGATGTTCATAATGCCGATACCACCGACAACTAGAGAAACAGCTGCCGCCACCCCGCCAATCCATGAAACAATCCGAATGATGGTGTTGGCCGTCTCGATATATTGTTGCATGGTCTCGGAGTTATAAGCGTATTGTCCCCTGTGCCTATGAATGAGTATGTTCTTTAGCTCTTCCGCTGCCGTTTTAGCAGAGTTAACGGCAGTAGCCTCTGCCTGGATATGTCCAATCTGCCCCGCGTTGAATTTACGCTGATACGTTGTAATCGGAATAATCACCCTGTCGTTGGCATCATCACTGCCGACTGATCCGATACTGGCAAGAAAGTCCCTGTCCTTTTTCTCAAGGATACCGATTGTCGTGTATTTATCTTTGCCTATTTGGACCTCTTTTCCCAGAGGATTTTCCAGGCCGAAGAGCTTATCGGCAACCTTAACGCCAATCACGCATACACTTCTTCCGGATTCGAGATCCTCTTTCAAAATAAATCTGCCGCGAATGACGGAGTCGTTATTTATAACCGCATAATCAGCACCTACGGCCATTAATTTGATCTTGAAAAACTTGTTTGCATGTTTTGCCCAGAAATCCTGACGCTCCGTAACAGGGGTAAGCCGTTTTATTGCACGAGATTTGCTTAACAGTGCATCAAGGTCGTCATTATCTATCCCACTACCGGTTTTTATGGTTTTACCGGGTTGATCTTCGTTGAAGGAACGATGAACCCAAAGGGATTTGAGACCAAAAGTCATCAGCTCATCAAATATGATGCTCTTGCCGCTTTTTACCGCCGCACCGACCACAATAACCGCCGCTACTCCGATGATAATACCGAGAAGGCTCAAAAAAGCACGAAGGCGATTTGCCATAAGCGCGTCAAGAGCAATCAGGATGTTATCAAGATGGCTTGCCATCGCAAACAATCCTCCCATCCTTTAATCTTACAATCCTATTGGCGTTATGACCCACAGCCTCATCATGGGTAACCATGATTATGGTTTTCCCATCCCGATTTAATTTCAAAAATATATTCATGATCTCTTCACCTGTAGAAGAGTCCAGGTTCCCTGTCGGTTCATCAGCTAATATAACGGATGGATTATTGGCAAGCGCCCTGGCAATGGCAACCCTCTGTTGTTGCCCACCTGAGAGTTCATTCGGTTTATGGTAGATCCGTTCTCGTAGCCCGACCGATTCCAGGGCGGTTTCTGCCAGCATCAGTCTTTCTTTGCCTCTGGGATGACCATTATAGATCAGAGGCATCTCCACATTCTTCAATGCATTCATCCGTGGTATCAGATTGAAGGTCTGAAAGATAAATCCTAGTTTGCTGCTTCTTATACCTGCCAGACTATTTTCATCCAGATTGCCAACATCCGCGCCATCCAGAAGGTATTGACCTGCAGATGGTTTATCAAGACATCCGATAATATTCATAAGGGTTGATTTGCCGGAGCCGGATGGACCCATGATGGCTATAAAGTCGCCGGCCTCAACAAAAAGGCTGAGGTCAACCAATGCACAAATCTCACCGGAACCCATTTTGTAGGACCGCTTTACATTTGAAACACGAATCATCTGATATTTACCTTCTCTCCATCCTTCAAATCAGCTTTACCGGCAATTATCACGTCACCTGGCCTCAAGCCGCTGATAATCTCAATCGATTCCAAATCTGACACCCCTGTTTTTATCCCTGCCTTACGGGCTCTTCCTTCCTGATATAACCAGACAAAAGAAGTACTCCCCTGATGTACTGCTGTCAAAGGGAGGTTGAGGATATTCCCTTTCTTTTCAAGAACGATTTTTACATCAACCTGATTGCTGATTCTTAAAAGATTTGTCTTCTCGTCGATAAGGATGATTACCTCGACAATGGTTCTTTCGCCTTTGATGAGCGCTTTCGGAGCAATCCTGTCAACATGGCCTCGAAACTTTCGGCCGGGAAAAGAGTCAACGGTAATGACTGCCTCTTGCCCCGTTATTATCCTTCCCGCATCAACCTCATCCACTTCAACACGAACCTTGAGCCTGTCCAGGTCCGCTACTGTCATCAATGGTTCACCTGCATGAACAGACATGCCTTTCTTTACATCCTTTGAAACAACAGTGCCATTTATGGGGGAGTCGAGCCTTAGACGCTTATGATGCACTGCCTCCATATTCAGTTCCGCCTCGGCAAGCTTCCCCAGTCTTTTCTGCTTCTCATGCTCGTTATTGATGGTTGTCAGATTTATCCGAGTTTTTTCCTTTTTCGAGAAAAGCGTTCTTGCCTCTTCCAACTCACCTTGCGCCTGTAAAACCTCAGTCTCTGCCTTTTTGAAACGTTCGGTTTTTGCTTTCAAATTGATTAATGATTCTGCCTGAATCTGGTAAAGCTCCCTGGCAATATTTAATTCTCTTGCTGCCGACTCTTTGTTGATCTGGTTTTGGCTTAACTGTCTCTCTTTTGTCCTGAGATGTAATTCCAGCTCATGAGGATCCGCGTGAACCCTGTCCGATGCGTCGAGTTTGCTTTTTGATTCCAAAAGGTCATTTTTTACCTGTTCTAATTTCAGCCGGGCCTTTATTAGTGCATCTTGGCTTTCAGTAGTGTCAAAACGGATAAGGTCCTCACCGGCCCTTACTTGTTCACCTTCCTCTTTAAGGACTTCCTCAATTCTCCCATGTACCTTCGAACGGACGATGAAATCTTCAACCGCCTCAACCCGTCCTGTAGCTTTGACTACGTCAACAATATCACCTTTGGTTACACGTACGGTCTCAACAGTACTCGACGTGGCAGTTTTACCGTACGCGAGAAATATACCGGTGAATATACATGACCCTGACACCAGTAACAGTATCCATTTCTTCATACCAAATCTTCTCCTAATGCCCACCGATACTCGGTTTTAGCGATCTCAAAATCAATGATGGCGCATATATATCTCTTTCGGGTATCCGCTAAACTTAAGTTGTACTCAGCTACCTGAACCAGTGTCATAACACCCAGTTCAAATTGTTTCTTTGCCGCCTCAAGATTCTTCTCGGACAAGGAGAGATTTCTGAACAAGGTGGTAATCCTCTCCACCGAATCGGTCATGGTATAGTGCGACCTTTTAATGCCGGCAAGAATGATTTGACGTTCTTTATCCATGGTTATGCGACTGGCTCTTGCCTCTGCCAGTGCTTGATTCACCCTGCTTTTCGTGGCATATCCCTCAAAAATGTTAAAGTCAAATTTCAACATTATTGACCAATAGTCTTTGGTCATTTCCCGCCAGGACCCAGCCAGGCTATTGTTGTGCCATCCGGTCCAGTTATAATTACCAACCAAATCCACCTGGGGATAGTACGTTGACTTTGCGATCATAATATCCGCCTCATTTGCCGAGATACGTTTCTTGATATGTTTGATCTCAGGGCGTGATAGTAGAGCATCCTCAACTGCGCCATCAGGCGTTTTCAGATATGACTGGTGAAGGATGTTAAGAGGTTGATCCTGTGTGATAAAGGTGGTTTCGTTACCGGTTTCTATAATACCCATTTCTTTTAGTAGCCCGACTTCCGCAATGTTGCGTGCAGACGCAGCCTGTAACAGATCCCCTTTGCTATTGACAAAATCCACCTCAGACTTCTCCATCTCCAATCCAGCTATGGTGCCTTTCTCATATCGAGCTTTTGCTGTAGCCAGAATGATTTCGGAATGTTTTGCCTTTTCCTTCTCAATGCCATAAATTTTATCCGCCCGTTTTAATTCCCAATATGCCTTGATAACAGCCAGAATTATCTCTCTTTTATGCAACTCCTTCAGCATTTCATTCTGACTGATTCTCTCCTTTGCCCCTTCGATCTTCCCCGTAACGTTGCCACCCGTAAATAACCTCTGAGTTGCCTGCACGGACAAAGAACTCTGATATTCAGGAACATCCTTGGTAGGAGAAATGGTATTTGTCTTTCCCAAGAGTTCAAAAGATATTTGAACTGGCTCGAATTTATTTATAGTTTTTGTGTAACGGCTAGTTCCAAGTAAATCCAACCTCGGATAGAGTTCGGATCTTGCTTCATCCAACCTGGATTTTGCCTTGATGATATCTTGATCGTCTATGGCTATCTCAAGGCGATTTTTAAGCGCTGTATATACAGCATCGTTAACGGTTAGCGAAGACACCGCATATACGCAGTTATCCGAAAAATAGAGTAAAAATATGATCGTAAACAGACTACGTAGTAATATTTTCATGCACGAACCTTTCTTTCCGGATCAAACTCAGTCTGTACCAGATAATCAGGATATTCCGAAGGGCATGGATTGACACAACCAGAGGGTAACTGAGGGTAATTTCATAAATCACACCCAGCAGCAAAGAAAAGGCTAGAAACTCCACTGCAAGTATTCTATTGCCCGCAAAATTGGCCTGATGCGAAAACCAGAACAATAGAGCAACAATTACAATACCTGAACAGAAGCCCGCATATCTCACGACAAAATATTGCAGGCATACACGCCAGAGCAGCTCTTCGTATAAGGCGGTAAGAAGATGCAGGGCTGTTTGGCGTAAAAAAACAGACGATGAAATAATGACATTCGTCTGTTTAAGCATGGTAAATCCGGCGTTAACTGGCGATGGCGTGGAGATTGCGAAAGACAGGATAAAAAGACCAAGGCCAATGGTCATTCCCAAGATCAATCCAATGTTAACAGATAGATGAGATGACATAAGACGTGGTTGAACAGTAGAGAATGTAAGGGCAATAAAACTCAGTGCCCCCAATTCAGAGTAACCCACCCTCATAATATCTCCGAAGAATGGTCTCTTTTTCATTTATGAGGAATAGATCAAACTCTTCACGGAAAAGAGAGATGATGTTCACATCCAGATAATTTCCGTTCCCATAATAATGATTCCTCAAAGTCCCCTCCTGTTTCCCGACAAATGAGCTCAGGCGCAAGGATGATGAATTTGATTGATATACATAACCATAAATTTTATTGAGATTGAGTTCCTGAAATGCCATTAGAAGGCCCAATAGATAAAGCTCGCCTCCATACATGGTGTTACGATGCTCAATGTTACCTATAGCCAGGTTCATTTCAGCCAGTCGATTTTTCCAGTTGATATGATTCAGCATAACCAAGCCTATTGGTACTCCATCGTATCTATGCGCAATGAAGGTAAGATTTTGAGTAAGATCCTTGGCGTTGTCATTGAGCATTCGGTGAATATTGGAGATCGTTTGTGAAACAGGGGTATCGGGATTACCAAATAAATTCGCTATAAATACCGGTTCTTGCAACCAGTCGATCATGACGGGAATATCTTCCTTTTCCGGTTTTTGCAGGGTAAGCCAAAGTCCTTGCCGATGCATCATGCATCCCCCCTCAAGGTCCCAAAAACCAGTAGATCGTGATAGGCCCCAGAGAAATATAGATGCTGCTTAAACACCGCTTCCAGATCAAAACCATTGTTACGAAGAATCTCAGCCTCTTCTGTTTCATTGATCAATAGAAAGGAGAACATCCTGGAGATATTATGGCGAATACCGAGAGAGGCTACCAGCTGTGCCAGGCCTTCGGAAAAGATCGATGTCGAATCAGCTTTATTGACGAGTAACACCGGTTGAACTGAAACAACTCCGGATATCAGATCAGGCGGGCCAACACGCACTAAACCGATCGGTTCGCCCTGAGATGATTCAAGTAGATACTCTGAAAAGTCATGTACCTGCTCGTACTCTATTTCAATCTCCGTTCGCGAATACCCAAAAGTGGAATGAAGTTCATTGTAGCTGCATACCTTGCTTTGCAAGGTATATTTAAGAGGGAGGTCTGCTTTAATTAATGGTCTTAACCGAAAACTCATCCTGCCCTACCTGATACCAATTTAATGACATCGCCTACAGTTTTAAGCTTGTCAATGTCTTCATTAGTGATATTAAGATTAAAAACTGACTCAATATCAGCTATCAATTCGATGAACCCCAACGAATCAACCCCTAAATCCGCCAGCAGCGTCTCGGGGGTCGGTTTCCTGTACGGAGTAGCGGGGATATATTTTTCAAAAATGGATTCAAGTTCATCTTCTATGATCATGTCTATCTCCTTTTAAGGTGCTTTTCTGAAAGCCAGGCATGCATTGTTGTTTCCGAATGCAAAAGAATTGGAGAGAGCCGCGTTTATATGAACCTGTCGTGCCAAAGTTGGAACATAGTCCAAATCACATTCCGGATCTGGAGTTTCATAATTTATGGTTGGCGGCAACATGCCATGATAAAGCGCTAAGGCCGTGATGGCAGCCTCTACCGCGCCAGCGGCCCCGATAAGATGTCCTGTCATGGATTTTGTTGAGCTTAATGGGACTTGGTAGGACTTCTCACCAAAAACCTTCTTGACAGCCATTGTTTCCACCAGATCATTTGCCTTGGTTGAAGTTCCATGGGCGTTGATGTAACCGATCTCTTCCTTGTTGAGCTGCGCATCGGACAAAGCTCTTTCCATGGAGATGGCTGCGTCCCGACCATCAGGTTGAGGGGCTACCAGATGGTACCCGCCGCATGATGCGCCATATCCGCATAATTCTGCGTATGCTCTTGCTCCTCGCCTCCGGGCGTGGGATTCCGTCTCTAATAACAACACTCCGGCCCCTTCACCGAGGACAAAGCCGTTTCGCCCTTTATCAAAGGGACGACAAGCCTTGTCCGGTTCTCCATTATGACAGGCCATAACTCTCATATTATCAAAACCGGTAAAGGACAAAGGCGTTAGAGGCGCTTCCGCACCACCCACGATCATGATATCAGCCCTTCCAAGCCTCATGGCATCCATCGCCTGCCCAATGGCATGGGCGCCGGACGCACAGGCAGTGCATACCGTCATGTTGATGCCACTGCACTGCCACTCCATGGCAATCTGAGTTGAAATGGCATTGGGGTTAACATTGGGAACTGTTATGGGAGAAACCTTTTTGGTCCCATATTCATAAAGCGATTTCAATTGTGATTCAGCAAACCAGATACCGCCGAGTCCTGTACCCATGCTGACTCCAGTTCTGGGATTGCCTAAGTCGGCAGAGGTCAGGCCGGCATCTTCGATAGCAAGTTTAGCCGCCCCCAGTGCAAATTGGATCACTCTGTCGAATCTGGAAGGATCTTTACTCAATGGATTTGATTCCCAATCTTTTACCTCTCCGGCGACCCGGCAATTAAGAGCAGATGTATCAAACCGTGCGATCGGTGCAATCCCTGAGCAACCATTGATCAATGCCTGCCATGCTGCTTCCTTGCCGATTCCGACCGGCAGGATAAATCCTATACCGGTGATTAGAATCCGCTCTGACATAGAACTCCCATTAAGACGATGCCTAAAGGATCCCCTTTAGGCATCGTCTTGTTATATTGAATTATTCTCAGTACATAATTTCAAGTATCTGGCGCTGTTTGGTAATGGTACTATTGCGCCGGTCCATTGTTAACAATCACAATCACCTGATACTCCGCCCTGACCACCTACTGGGTTGCCATTGCCATCCAGTATCACCTCTGCATAGGGTCTGGGTTTTGATGCGCCCTTTGCCAAGGACGGTCCGGAGGCATTCTTTTCAAGTTCCAGCACCAACTTCTGTTCGTTCATGTATATCACCACCATTCTTTTGCGGATTTAAAGGCATCAATGTCCCGGGATTCTATCATTACGCCTTTTGCAAGCTCTTCAATTTTGATTCAGAACAAGCGACCACCTAAAAAAGCCAGGCACCAAGCTGATAGAAATCAAAACCGCTACTCCTGCCTCCCAAACAATTCGCCAGAAAGTCTTCCGTTTTCCTGAATTGCTTCAGCCTGATTGGCCAGTGTATTAATCCATGGCCTGCGTCGGGAATCAGCCAGAAATCGACCTCTTTACGGTCTTGCTCCAATTTTGTCACCAGTTCAATGCTGTGCTCTTTCTTGACCCGTACATCGTCAGCGCCTTGAATAACCATCAATGGCTTGGTGATATCGGCTGCCTTGAACAATGGGGATTTTGTCTGCATGGTTACCCGATCCGCATCATTATGCGGATCTCCCACATATCGGTACCAGAGATCCATTTCCAATTTCCAATATGGCGGATAATTTTCGGTAAGCTTTACCAAGTCTGAGATGCCGTTGATGTCTATTCCGCAGGTAAAAACATCGGGGGTAAAACTCAAACCCACCAGAGCTGCATAGCCGCCGTAGCTTGTCCCGACGATTGCGATCTTAGCCGGATCGGCAATCCCTTTGTTGATTTCCCAATTGACACCATCAAGCAGGTCGTTGTGCATCTTGCCTGCAAATTCGCCAATTGCTAATTCCTGAAAACGACGGCCATAGCCGGTTGAACCTCTGAAATTTATCTGCAAAACCGCATAACCACGGTTGGCAAGAAATTGAACCTCTGAATTATAGTGCCAATAGTCCCTTTCCCATGGGCCTCCGTGTACCAGCAGTACCAACGGTAAACGGCGGGGGGCAATCCCCTTGGGCAGGGTCATATAACCTCGTAACGGCACATTATCCCGGCTGGTGATCTCAATGGGGGTAACATCTGCCAATATATTTTTGTTTTCTAACATTGGTGAGGCGCCTAATTTAATGCTGGTGTTGGTCTTCAGGTCATATAAGTAATTTTCTGTTCCTTTATCTGTGTGAAGGCGAATCGTCATTCGTTGTAATTGGTTGTCACTACTATCAATAGTTAAGCTAACCGGTTTATCGTTTGTCAGAAAGCTGAAGGCAGTGAGCAGAGATTGATCCAGTAGGACGGCTTTGGGATAATCCGGGTTAGAAAATGCGATTAATGGCCTACCATTGGCAGGATGCTTGTAAATATTGGAGATGTCCGCAACGGGGTCCTCATATACAACCGTCTCCTTGCCGGACTCACCCGCGAGTTCGAGCAAGACCAGTCGGTCCCTGCCTTTATTGGTGAGCAGATATGTCTTGGCGCCGTTATCGGTAATGCTGACGACCTGCACCGTATCGTTGAATGTCCATTGGTAAACCGCTTTAAAACCGGCCCCGTCTGGTTGACGAAGTTCCAGCGTTTTTGTGTTCGCCTGCTTGACGATACGACCGGTCAATTCGCCTTGCTGATTGGTCAGCCATTTAGTTACATTGCCCGGATTTTCCGCGATCAGGGTCTGCTCTTGCGTGTTGATATTGATCCGGAACAGGTCAAAAACAGTTTTATCACGCTGATTGTGAGCGATCAGGATATGTGACGGATCGTTAAAAATCTGCTGGACAAGTTGAGATTTAATCCCGCCATATGGAGAAATGATCTTTATATTCAGATTGTCGTCAGGCTCTTCAGTATCCAGAGTGATAATTAGTGTGTTTTCAGTCCCTTGCTGGCTGAATGCGTCGCTGATAAGATGTCGGCTATCCTGTGCCCAGACAACACC
>JBGSQD010000203.1:0-21290 GCA_041738275.1 Geobacterales bacterium | reverse complement strand
GGCCGGTGGTGCCGCCGCTGCCTCACTTGGAGAGCTGGGCTACAACGTCCAGGCATTCTGCTACCAGGACAGTCCGCGCCGCGCCCACTCCATTGCTGCCCAGGGCGGTATCAACGCCGCCAAGAACTATCCTAGTGACGGCGACTCCATTCTTCGCCTGATGTACGACACCATCAAGGGTGGCGACTTCCGTGCCCGTGAAGCTGATGTCTGGCGTCTCTCGCAGGTTTCCAATAACATCATTGACCAGTGTGTTGCTCAAGGCGTTCCCTTTGGCCGCGATTATGCCGGCTATCTGGATAACCGCTCCTTTGGCGGCGCCCAGGTTTCCCGTACCTTTTATTCACGTGGTGAAACAGGCCAGCAGCTACTCCTGGGCGCCTATTCGGCCCTTTCCCGCCAGATAAAACTCGGCTCGGTCAAGATGTATAACCGTCGCGAGATGCTGGACCTCGTCGTGGTCGACGGCGTGGCAAAGGGGATTACCTGCCGCAACCTGATCACCGGTGAGTACGAGTCCTACGCTGCCGACGCCGTCTGCCTCTGCACCGGCGGCTATGTCAACGTATTCTACCTCTCCACCAATGCCAAGGGTTGCTCGGTTACGGCCAACTGGAAAGCCGCCAAAAAAGGCGCCTTCTTCGCCAACCCCTGCTACACACAGATCCATCCGACCTGTATCCCGCAAGCTGGTGAATACCAGTCCAAGCTGACCCTGATGTCGGAGTCGCTGCGTAATGATGGTCGTATCTGGGTTCCCAAGAAGAAGGAAGATGTTAATAAGCGGCCTGAGCAGATCCCCGAAGAGGACCGTGACTACTACCTGGAGCGTAAGTATCCTTCCTTCGGTAACCTGGCTCCCCGCGACATCTCTTCCCGCTCCGCCAAGGAGCAGTGCGATGAGGGGCGTGGCGTCGGTCCTGGCGGTCGTGGTGTTTACCTCGATTATGCCGATTCGATCAAGCGTCTCAGCGAAAAGATTATCTGTGAGCGCTACGGCAACCTGTTCGAGATGTATGAGCGGATTACCGATGACAACGCCTACAAGACACCGATGCGTATCTACCCGGCGCCGCATTATGCCATGGGCGGTCTGTGGGTCGATTACAACCTGATGAGCAATATCCCCGGCCTGTTCGTGCTGGGCGAGGCCAACTTCTCAGTCCACGGCGCCAACCGCCTGGGAGCCTCGGCTCTCATGCAGGGGCTTTCCGACGGCTATTTCGTTATTCCCTACACCATCGGCGGCTACCTGGCTACGGTCAAGCCCTCCGGAACCGCCACCGACAATGCAGAGTTCAAGAAGTCGGTCGATGATGTCAAGAAAAGCACCGACAAACTCCTCTCCATCAACGGCAAAAAAACCGTCACCGAGTTCCATCGTGATCTGGGCAAGATCATGTGGAACAATGTCGGCATGGCCCGTTCCAAAGAAAGCCTGACTGAAGCTATTAAACAGATTCCGGTGCTTCGTGAAGAGTTCTGGAAGAATGTCAAGGTCACTGGTACCGGAGCAGAGCTCAACCAGCAATTGGAAAATGCCGGCCGCGTTGCTGACTTCCTTGAATTCGGCGAGTTGCTGGCACGCGATGCCCTGCACCGTGAAGAGTCGTGCGGCGGACATTTCAGGGTTGAACACCAACTGCCCGATGGCGAAGCCAAGCGAAACGACGCTGACTTCACCTATGTAGGTGCCTGGGAGTACAAGGGTAACGACAAGGAACCCGAACTGCACAAGGAACCTCTGAAATTCGAGACTATTCATCTCGCAGTAAGGAGCTACAAATAATGAGCGATCACAAGACAATGACCTTGACACTGATCGTGTGGCGCCAAAAGAAGGCCAACGATCCCGGTAAGTTCGAAACCTACACCGCCAAGAATATCACAGAGCATCACTCCTTTCTGGAGATGCTCGACTGCGTCAATGAGGATCTGATCAACACCGGCATAGAGCCGATCGTGTTTGACCATGATTGCCGCGAAGGAATCTGCGGAATGTGCTCTCAGGTTATAAATGGCGCGCCTCATGGCGGCCAGGACCGCACCACGGTCTGCCAGCTCCACATGCGCAAGTTCAGGGATGGCGATACCATCTACATTGAGCCATGGAGGGCTCGCGCCTTCCCGATCATCAAGGACCTGATTGTAGACCGTGAGGCGCTTGACAAGATCATCCAGGCAGGTGGTTATACCTCCTGCCACACCGGTGGTGTGCCTGACGGAAATACCATCCTGATTCCCAAGCCTATAGCAGAAGAAGCAACGGATGCCGCCGAGTGTATCGGGTGTGGCGCCTGCGTGGCCGGCTGTCCCAACGGGGCTGCCATGCTCTTCACCAGCGCCAAGGTTTCCCAGTTGGCGCTTCTTCCCCAGGGCAGGCCTGAGGCGGCAGCCCGCGTAAAGAACATGACCAATGCTATGATTGAGTGTGGATTCGGCAACTGTACCAACCACTATGAATGTCAGGCAGCATGCCCCAAAGGTGTTAACGTAAAGTTCATTGCGCGTATGAATCGTGAGTTTATTAAAGCTCAGTTCGCGTAGTTTTAAAATCTTATGTTGTAATTGAAAAATTAAGGCGGCCTTCGGGCCGCCTTTTTTTCGGGATATTTTGTTATGATATGGTACCTTGTTCCGATAAATGAATAAGTTCACCAGCCTTTTTCTGCCAATCAGCGCTGATAAATTTTGTAACTCTCAATATTATGGAATTCAATCTGGTCAACATAGTTGTAACCGTACAAACGGACAACGTCATCCGCTTCCAGCAATGTTTGCCGAACCTTTTCCGCGAATTTTCGTCGGTATTCAAGGGTATTGCGTGCCGCTGGCCGGCAAGGGTGTGTGATCGGTGTGCCGATAAGGAAAACTGTGCCTGGTATATTGTCTTTGGCCAGAAGCTGGCTGTTGATCCGGATGCACTCAAACGCCATCAAAAACCCCCGCTACCGTTCGTATTTTCCCTACCGATTTTGCCTGAACCTGTTGAAAATGATTTTATGCTTGAATGCGGCCTGGTGGTGATTGGGCGGGCCATTCAGTACCTGGATGTTTTTCTTGAAGCTTTTACAGGATTATTGATAAGCGATTCCTGCCCTGTCAGCGTCAAAGTAATTCAGGCAGGTTCTCGTGATTTTCAAGGGGATGTGCAGTCTTTTGCGATTAGAAATGGTATTATGCGGCCAGAAGGCCTGATTGTGCTTTCTGCAGAGGGTCTTCTGGAAAGTCGCACTTGGTCGCGCAGCGAATTTGGCATTCGCTTCCTGTCACCGGTGAGGTTGATTGAGAATGGTCGACCGCTTGTCAGGTTTGATTTCAATCGCTTTATACGTTCATTGATGCGCAGGGTTTCGGCTCTTGCGTATTACTACTGCGAGTTTGAGTTTGACTGTGATTATAAGGGATTGTCACGTCAGGCAGAAACCATAGTCTGCACAGAAGATCGCTTTAGCCAGGCAATTGGCAGTAACAGTAAAATGAACGGAATAACCGGATATGGTACTTTTTGTGGTGATGTCTTCGGGCTTATGCCTTTCCTTATTTTGGGATCTTACCTCCATACCGGTAAGGCTGCGGCGTTCGGCATGGGGCGTTATGAGTTGTTATTCGACAATGTGGCGAACAGCACCTGAACACGAAGGTATCGAATTAATGTATAAGAAATTCGGCAATTGCAAAATACGGCATTGTATTTGCTTAATATAAAATACATAATTAACCGGTTGGTATTCAATCGCGAGCAACCACAATCTGGAGTGTGATGAATGACAATCAAACGAGTCGCCCTCATAACCCCTCCCTATCACTCCGGTGTGGTGGAGTCGGCCGGCACCTGGCTGAATGTAGGCTTTGTCTACATTGCCGGTTCGCTTCAGGCGGCGGGGTATGAAGTCGATTATTACGACGCCATGTCGCTGTGGCACAAATGGCCCGATATCCTGAAGCGAATCGAGGCCTTCAAGCCTGATGTGGTGGCTACCACCGCATATACCGCCTCAATAGTTGACGGGTTGAAACTGCTTGCCTTTGCCAAGGAGATTAATCCGGAAATCACAACCGTTCTGGGTAACGTACACGCCTGTTTCTGCTACGAAGAAATCCTTGCTACAGATCACTCGACTGTAGATTACATCGTGCGCGGTGAAGGAGAGGTAACCCTGCCGGAATTGCTTGATTGTCTCAATACCGGCAGCGATCCGCATGATGTACGCGGACTGGCCTTTTGGCGGAATGAAGGCGTGGTGCTTACGCCAAAGGCCCCCTACATCCAGGATCTGGACGGCCTTCCCACTGCATGGGATCTGGTGGAGTGGCCGATCTACACCTATCGCGCCAAGAACAACGCCCGACTGGCCATAGTATCCTCATCTCGCGGCTGTCTCAGCAACTGTTCCTTCTGCTCCCAGCAACTGTTCTGGTCACAATCATGGCGGGCCCGCTCTGCCGAGAACTTCGTTGCCGAACTGGAACTGCTCAGCAATAGATACGGGGTTGAGGTCGCCATGCTGTCCGACGAGCTCCCCACCTGCGACCGCCAGCGGTGGGAACGGATACTCGACCTGATGATCGAGCGGAAGGTGCCGGTCAAGCTCCTCATGGAAACCCGTGTGGATGACATCATCCGCGATGCCGACATCATGTGGAAATACCGCAAAGCCGGGGTTGATCATATCTACGTAGGAGTGGAGACCGGCAGCCAGGCAACCCTGGATTTGTTCAAAAAGGACACCAAGGTGGGTCAATCCAAACAGGCAATCGACCTGATCAATAATGCCGACATCGTATCCGAAACTTCATTTGTGCTGGGTATGCCGGACGACACCCCCGAATCCATTGCCAGCACCATTGAGCTTGCCAAACAGTACAATCCCGACATGGCCTTTTTTCTGGCCATTGCTCCATGGCCCTATGCCGAACTGTATCCGGAACTGGAACCGTACGTGGCCACCAAGGACTACCGCAAGTACAATCTGGTGGAACCTGTTGTCAAACCGAAAAAAATGACCTTGGAAGAGCTGGAGCGGGCATTGGGCAAGGCTGCTCAGAGGTTCTACATGCACAAATTCCAGAATCTTGACAAGCTTACCCCCTGGAAGCAGGAGTTCATGCTTTCGGTACTGGATATTCTCATCAATCACTCGTACCTGGCAGAGCAAATGAAGGAGGCCATGAAAGAGGGCAGGGAGATGCCGCCTGAAGTCAGGGAGTTGCTCAAGGCAGTAAAGAACAGAGTTCAGGGCCCTCCTGATCACCATCCAGCTTTGGCGCCGATCCCGTAGCGGATTATACTCAACGAAGAGCCGAAGATGTCTGACGTATGCCGTGTGGAAAGCAGAATAACAGATGAAATAACAGCTATGTTAAGCCGAGAGTGGTTGGTTCAGCGAGCGTACATCCCTGCTGATCCGGGTAACAAAATGAGGTGAGGTCGAAGCAGACCTCACCTCAAGTTTTGGTGGACAATTTCTGGACATTGAAAGTTGCATAACGATATAATTGGAAAAAAATGAAAGGATAAACTGGTTATGCATTTTGGGAATCATGCTTTTATTGTGCTGATAGCAGGGTTTTTTCTTCTGTCTGCCTTGCCGTCCCGGGCTGATTATTCTGCCGCCCACAGTGCCTTTCTGAATGGCGACTATGCCGTAGCCCTCAAAAAATTCAAGGAGGACGGCGGCGCTCAATCCTGTTTCAAGCTGGGCACCATGTATGATAACGCACTTGGGGTTGAAGAGGACAAAAAGGAAGCGTTGAAATGGTATCTGAAGGCTGCCGAACAAGGTCTGGATGCGGCGCAGCACCGGATCGGCGAGATGTACGACAACGGTCGCGGTGTCCCGGAAAATTCCCGGGAAGCGGTGAAATGGTATCGTAAGGCAGCCGATCAGGGGTATGCGATCGCTTCATTCAAGCTGGGAGATATGTATTACAACGGCAGGGGCGTCCAGAAGGATTTAGCCGAGGGCATCAAGTGGTATCACCAGTCTGCACGGGTCGGAAATATGAAGGCCCAGTATGAACTCGGGAATCTGTACTATCTCGGCAAGGACAGCAGCGGCAAGGCATTTACACAGGATAGGACCGAAGCCGCCCGGTTGTATCTCCGTTCCGCCGAGCAAGGACATATCAAGGCACAGTATGCTATCGCCAGCATGTATTTGCGCGGTGAAGGCGTAGCTATGAATCGTGAGGAAGGCATGAAATGGTTGCGCAAGGCTGCCGAAAATGGACACAGGCGCGCACAGGCGGAATTAAGAGGTGTTGTAAAATAATTGCGATTCCATTGGTCGTGATTTGAAATATCATCACCATTTTTTGGTCCCTGCTAATGCCATCTGTTGCAGGTGAAGTAAGCAAAAAGGCTTGCCGTGCTGACGGTAAGCCTTTTTGCTTCGGTATGGATAGATTTGATTAACAGGTTCAACCTTAACAAACAATATATTGCTCTACCGCCGCATCGTTCATGTCGTTAATGAATGTGACGACCTGTTCTTTCTCATTACATGTTACTGCCAGGCGACAGGGAACTCCCGGCTCTGCCTTGGTATAGCGGAGCAGGATGCGGCTGGCCAAGTCAAGGCAGTTTGCGTCCTGAGTACCCATGATGACACCGGCAGGTGTGTTGCCGTCCATCCAGAACAGGGATGTTTCATCCGGCAGCATGGCTGCTTCCAGGAGCCGGTTGTCGTTTTCATCGCGACCGATGATGACCTTGGTGCGCGGGCCGATGCGGAAGTGACGGCCAATCTTGAGCATGCGGAAATCCCGCAGATTAAGATCGTCGCAGTGATTGAAGATGTCCTTGACCTTGGGGACGAAGGATACCTCGGTCAGCAGGCAGCCGCCGGCCGGGCAGGGGTAGTTCCTGACATCCAGGTCATCGGCCAGCTGGAACAGCTCCTTGCGGGAGCGTCCCTTGATGGCCAGCATCTTTTCACGGTCAACCCAGCCTTCTCGCTCGGGGATCGTCGGCTCGAAGTGCTGTGCCGAGAGCGGCCGCAACAACAACCCCTCCAGGCCGCTTTCGCGCTCGATCACCCGCAGGGTGTCACGGCGTTGACTCATGGGGCGTTGCCCCAGAACCTCGCCGGTGATGACGAAGTCGGCGCCGCACTCTGACATGTACTCCTTGGCCTTGCGCAGCAGATAGATGCGGCAGTCCACGCAGGGGTTGACCCCCTTGCCGTAACCATGGCACGGATTGCGCACGATCTCCAGATAGTCGAGCCCCTTATGGATGACCTTGATAGGGATGTCGAATTCCTGGGCAACGCGAACCGCCTCGGATTTGCAGCCGGAGTTTTTGCCGGTACAGGTGCAGAAGGGGGAGGTGAAGTTGAGGGCCTCGACATCGATGCCCATGTCGAGCATCATCTTGACGGCCAGGGTGGAGTCGAGCCCACCGGAAAGGAGGGCCAGGGCCTTGCGTTTCTTCATAAATAACTCCTGGGGCATCATTGCGCGGCCTATCAAGTAAAAAGGAGTGCCGTGCCACAAAACCGAATTTTTGCAAGGCTACCACATGCGGGTAAGGAATGTAAAGGTTGTATGGGTGTGAAGGCATCACGGATTCAGGATATGGAACTATCCTTGAGCTCCCTCCAACGCCTTGATCCGTTCCTTCAAATCCTTCTCCCGTTGCCAGCGGGCAGAAACATCTCTGATGATGGCAGCTACGCCAACCATTGCGCCGCTGTCATCCCTTACCATCACCATGGAAAACTCAGTTGACAGGCGCGTGTGGTCCTTGCGCAGGGCCGGTGCCGACAGCAGGTCGGTGCTGTAGCGGCTGCTGCCGCTTTGCATGACCCGGTGATAGCCGTCCCAGTGCCGGCCTCGCAGGTTTTCGGGTATGATCAGATCCAGCGACTGTCCCAGGGCTTCATCGGAACTGAACCCGAACATCCGCTCTGCTCCGCTGTTCCAGATGCGAATTATGCCTTCACGATCTGAAAACATGATTGCGTCGCTACTGGCGGCGATGATTGTGCTGTAGAGCCATTCTTGCGATAATGGTTCGGTCATGATGATATCTCCCCCTGTTTTTTATGAAATAATAACACAGGACGAATGAAATATAATGACTCGTGTCAATATTTATCAGATGATTGATTTGTTTGGATCGGTACTGGCGACTTGTCTGTGTGATGGAGAAACTTTAATCCTGGCGCTTCTGCGGGCGGGAACCCGCAGGGAGGTGTTATTATTATGTTCAGTTCGTTGCGTTGAGCAGTGCGCACCCTTTGTCAAGATAAGTGCCGGCCATGTGCCGGTCAACGACCCAATACAGATTATCGCCGCCAAGCAGTATTGAAACCGGAGCATCCAGGCTGATGGCGTAAATCTGGGCTATGGAGTAGAATGGGAATTTGGCGTACATGGCATCTCCCTCTTTTGTAATGTGATCATTGTGAATAATTTTGCTGGCGTTGCGCTTTCTGGATTTGTATTATGCATAGGGCATGCCATTTTGAAAACACCATTAAATCAGTAAGTTAATTCTTTCGAGCCAATATAATGACAATTATTGACGTGTGGATGTGCAGGTGTTGCATAAATTTTGACGCTGAGTGAGGAGATAAAGGTGCTGGATACCTATGCAGTTCTTAAAAGGTATTTTGAGGGTGATCTGCTGGAGTTGATTATTGCCCATGGAAGGTCTGTGGCGAATCTGGCGCTGGACGTCGGCCGCTTTCTCGTTCTGGCGGATGACGAACTTCAATTTCTTGAAGAGGCGGCCATGCTTCATGACATAGGCGTATGCCGCGTTCATGCGCCCAATATTGGTGTGTATGGGTATTCACACTACCTGATGCACGGCATTCTGGGGCGCTTGATCCTGGAAGATGAAGGGTTGCCGAGGCATGCTCTGGTTTGTGAGCGTCATATAGGTGTTGGCCTGAATGAATTTGATATCATTAGCCAGGGTCTGCCGCTGCCGCTGCCGCTCCGTGACATGACTCCTCAGGTGCTGACCGAGGAAATTATCTGTTTTTCCGATCTGTTCTTTTCAAAGCAGCCGGGGAAGTTGTTGCACAGAAAGTCAGCACACCGTGTCCGTGAAAAGCTTGCCGGTTTTGGCGAAGGTAAAGTTCAAATATTTGACGCATGGTTGGAGCGTTTTGGGGGAGCATTATGATATTGATTGCAATACTGTTTCCAACTGCTTGCAGTTGCATCAAAACTGTGTAATATCATTATAGGTTAAAACTAACCTCATCATGGAGATTCCAGTGACTGAACCAGTTAAAAGTCAGCAGCAGGTTCAACATCCCGCTGCCGACAATAAGGTATCGCCTCCTGCAGAAATAAACCCGCCCGCCACGCCTGAAAATGGCAAACCAAAGTCAGCCAAGTCAAAAGTTGCCAAGTCAAAGACCGTAAAATCGAAAGCTGTCAAGGCAAAGACCGCCAAACCGAACAATGATAAACCCAAGACCGCCAAGGCAAAGGTTGCTAAAGCAAAGGGAGCCAAGCTGAAGGTCGCCAAACCGAAGGCTGTGACAAAGGCAAATAATGACGCGATTTCGCAGGTAGATGCCCAATTTGACCTGAGTGACAGCGAGTGGTATCTGAATCGGGAACTAACCTGGCTATCGTTTAACAGCCGTGTGCTGCATGAGGCCGAGGATGTGCGGACACCGCTTCTGGAGCGGCTTAAATTCATCGCCATTGTCAGTGCCAACCTGGACGAATTCTTTATGAAACGTATCGGCGGCCTGAAACAGCAGATCGGCGCCGGCATGCGCGAACTGACCCTGGATGGCCGCACTGCGCGGCAGCAGGTTCAGGAATGTCTCGCGATCATCGGAGAACTTCATGCACGCAAACGGGGGATCTTTTACGATGTCAGGACGCTTCTGGAGCATAAAGGGATCGTCATCGAGAAATACCGCGAGCTGTCCGCGAAGGAAAAGCACCTGCTCCGCGAACATTATTACGCCAACATCTTTCCGTTGTTGACTCCCCAGTCCATTGACCCGGCTCACCCGTTTCCCTTTATCTCAAACCTGTCGCTCAATCTGCTGGTCAGCCTGCGTTACCGCAAGGCAAGCGAGGTATCGCTCTGCCGGGTAAAGGTGCCGGTCGGCCTGGGTACGCCGCGTTTCCTGCGGGTAGGGAAGGGGGATCGTTTCGTTAAGGTTGAAGATGTGATGATGAACAACCTGGATATGCTATTTCCGGGGATGGAGGTCGTTTCCTGCGAGATCTTCCGTGTGACCCGAAACGCCAACACCGAAAAGGATGAGGAGCAGGCCGACGACCTGATGGCCATGATTGAATCGGAGCTGAAGGAGCGAAAGTTCGCCCCCATTGTCCGGCTTGAGATCGGTATGGGGATGAATCCGGTTCATCGGGGCCGACTGGCATCGGAACTGGAACTGGATGAAGAGAACGATGTCTACGAGGCGCCGGGAATGCTGGCCATGCGCGACCTGTTCGAGCTTGCCCGGCTGGATTACCCCCGCTTGCACGACGCACCCCATCATCCTGTTGACCATCCCCGTTTGCAGACCACGCGCAACATCTTCCATATCATCCGCGACTGCGGTTCGATCCTGCTGCAGCACCCCTATGAATCCTTTTCCACATCCGTCGAGCGTTTCCTGCGCGAGGCCGCGACCGATCCCAAGGTGCGCGGCATCAAGATGACCCTTTACCGAACCTCCAGTCAGAGCCGCATTATTGAGGCGTTGCTGCAGGCGGCCCAGAACGGCAAGCAGGTGGCGGTGGTGGTGGAACTCAAGGCCCGCTTTGACGAGGCCACCAATATCCGTTTGGCGGAACGCATGGAGGAGGCCGGCATCCACGTTACCTACGGCGTGGTGGGGCTCAAGACGCATTGCAAGGTCATCCTGGTGGTGCGACAGGACTATACCGGCCTGCGGCGCTATGTGCATGTCGGCACCGGCAATTACCACGCCGAGACGGCCCGCATCTACAGCGATGTGGGCATGCTCACCTGCGATCAGACCATCGGCCAGGACGTGACCGAACTGTTCAATTATCTGACCACAGGATTTACCGCCAAGCGCAATTATCAAAAGCTGGTTCCGGCGCCGCGTTTCCTGAAAAAGGCGCTGCTGGCCAAGATCGAGCGGGAGATGCTGCTGCATGCGGACCAGGGTGGGGGACATATCCAGTTCAAGATGAATGCGCTGGAGGATGGCGATATCTGCAAGGCACTGTACCGCGCCTCCATGGCTGGTGTGAAGATCGACCTGTATGTGCGCGATACCTGTCGCCTGCTCCCCGGGATACCCGGTCTGTCTGAGAATATCCGTGTAGTGAGCGTTGTCGGCCGTTTTCTGGAGCATGCCCGCATCTACTACTTCCGCAACAACGGCTCTGAGGAATATTTTATCGCCTCGGCCGATGCCATGAAACGCAATCTGGAGGCACGGGTGGAGGTACTCTGCCCGGTGGAAGCCCCTGAGTTGACCATGGAATTAAGGATGATCTTCGACACCCACGACGCTGACCAGCACTCGGCCTGGGATATGCAATCCAACGGCAGCTATGTCCAGCGTTGTGCCACCGAAGAGGTCACTGCCAACAACGGCAGCCACAGGATGATGATAAATATGGCTGAAAGGCGCCTGAAGGAATCTCTTAAGCAGAATAAAAAGAAACAGAAAGAGAAAGGCTGATAGTAGTGAGGATGCCTTGGAAGCCGGCATTAATGCAATGAATGCTGATTGGATTAATAAAGTTGAAGCAACAGTTGATGTTGTGATGCAAAATATGAATAAACCCGGTTTGCGGGGCTTGTACCCGGCAACTGCCTAGCGAAGCGCCTTCTTCATTTCCAGCACATTTCCGCATTTGGTCTTCTTGTATTTCACTGAGTCCATTAATGATCTGATGATAAAGATACCCCGTCCCTGCTCTGCAAGTGGATCTGTATCAAAGTCCGGATTGGTGACCGCGTTCAGATCGAACCCTTTGCCCGTGTCGTAGACCCTGATGGCGAGCTGGTTGCCGGAGATGCTGATACGGATATGCAGACCCTTGTCGGGATCGGTGGCGTTGGCATGCTTGATGGCGTTAGCCATGGCCTCGGTCAGCACCAGGTTAAGATGATGGGCCAGCGCTTCCCGATCCCCATTGAAACGGTCCAGTGCCCGTGCCGTATTTTCACCGATCTTTCCGATTAAACTGAGATAGCGGGTCTGATTGGGGACCGTAATTTCTATGTCGATGACATTTTTCATGATTTTCCTCACGATACATTCAGGTTGGCACTTGTTTCATGACAGACCCGGCAGGTTTTCATTCAGGCCCGATATTGGGTCAAACCTGCCAGGTCTGCAAGATGTCAACTTGGATGTTTTATTGAATCTAGTAACTCTCCAGCGCTTCGTCCACAGTCTGGAAGATATCAAACACCCGATGCAGTCTGGTTAATTCGAACATGGACTTGACCTGGGCCTGCAGTCCGCAAAGCTTTAGGCTGCCTTGGCGCGTGGAGGCGTTCTTGAAGCCGGAAACAAGAACACCCAGGCCGGAACTGTCAATGAAGCGAACCTCTTTGAGGTCGAGCAGTATATCCTTGGTCCCCTGTTCGAAGATCCGGTTCATTTCGGCCTTCAGTTTGTCGGAGTTGTGTGCGTCCAGACGCTCTTCCCGTATAAAGATTACCATCGTAGTGCCGTTTAATTCTGTTTTCAGATCCATTGTTACCATCCTTTCAGTTTAGATAATTTTGAGTACTACAATTGAAATGTCATCCTGAAATGTATCAGAACCGGTAAATTCGGCTACTGTTTTATAAAAAGAAGCGATTATTTCGTTGGCGGGCAGATGGCTGACGCTGCCGAGGTGGTCGCAGATCCGCTCGGTACCGAAGAACTCGCCCTGCGCATTTGTTGCCTCGTTAAGTCCATCCGTGTAGAAAAGCACTACATCGCCTTTAAACAATTCAATCCCGCGCTCCTCAAACACGACCGATCTCTTTACCCCGATAATTAGTCCCTCTGCATCCAGCTCCATACAGGACGCTACGTCTTTTCTTCTGATGAGTGGGTGATTGTGTCCGGCATTGGCATAAGAGAGGCGACCGGTGGTTGAATCGTATTTTGCGTAAAACATGGTGATGAAGAGTTCGGCTCGGGTCAGGTCGTCGTGAAGCTGATTGTTGAGAGTATGCAGGATTGTGCTGGCGTTCAGGGACGAGTTGACCAGGGCACGCAACAGGGTGCGCACCTCGGCCATGATCAGGGCCGCACCGACGCTGTGACCGGAAACATCGGCTATCATCATGTCAACGGAGTGGTCATCGTGTTTGAAAAAATCGTAATAATCACCACCCACATGGGCGGCGGAGATACAGCGCCCGCCCATTTCAATGCCGAACAGCTCAGGTGCCTCGTCAGGAAGAAGCGAGATCTGAATCTGCTGGGCAATCTCCATATCCCTCATGACGCGGGCATGCTCCAGTTGGGCAAGATCCTTCTGGAATCGTTCCCGATCCTTGGCTTCTATTTCACGGACAATAGTGACAGCCTGTGCAAGCTGTCCTGCCAGGCTGGCCAGCAGGCCGATGAACTCCTCGGTGAACAGGCCTGGGATCGATTTGGAAAAGACCGACAAGATGCCGATGGCTGCTTCACCTTCTCGCAGGATAGGGATGTGGGCGCAGGAGACGATCCCCTCGGCGACGGTCTGTTCCAGCTTTACCGTTCCACTGGCCTGACTGATGTCATTGATGATATGTGCCTTGCGATCCAGCAGTACCATGTCATTGTAAGGCCTGCTCTCGACGAACCAATGTTTGGGGCTGATGGGACGGCGATTGCTGCCCTGGTAACTTCTGACCGTGAGGGTGCCGTTTTCGGAGCTGAGCTGGATAATGGCGACATCCAGTTTGAACTCCTTAAGCAGAAGGTTCAGCAGGTCATCCATGATGATCTGCAGGTCGAGGGTGCGGTTTATGATCTCGGATGCCTTCAACCGGACGAAAAGCGCCTCGCGGCTTTGGTCCAGGGAGGTTCTGACGGTGCTGAAGATGTCGTAGACCGACTCCATGCGCGATCCCATGTCGGATAGAAAACTGTCCACAATGGCGCCTGCCGCGGCAGCTCCCACTGAGCCTGCCAAGGTCTTTTCAGTAAAGCGTTTCAAATCCGGCAGCTCAAACTCTGAAACATTGCCGCTCGCATCGATTTCCCGATTGCCGATGTAGCTGAATATTGCCCGGTGTGCGTCCGGTTCACCGATGAACTTGGCCATCAGATTGGTGAATTTGGTGATTGTCACCGGTTTAGAAAGACGCTTGGTTTCAGTATGACGATAGCTGCGCCGGCGTTCCAGATCGAAAATGCCGATGAATTTCCGGATCTGATCGAGTTCATGTTCATTTTGTTTGAACAGGATCGAGCAGACGATGTAGCCGCTGATATTGAACAGCATGCTCCAGAACAGCGAATGGCTCCACAGATCCATTCCGGACATGCCCAGCAGCTCGGTTGGTTTGAGCAGGCCAATGCCAAAAGGTCCGGAGGTCAGCAGTTCTGTTCCGATCCACCCGGAGCGGCTGAAAGAGGGGAGCAGTAAGGTGTAAAACCAGGTCAGGAAGCCAAGCAGGATACCGGTGATTGCGCCGGCTTTATTGCCGCGGTTCCAGTAAAGCCCGCCCAGCATGGCAGGGAGAAACTGGGAAGCAGCAGAGAAAGAGATCATTCCCATATTGACCAGCATGAAGGAATCACCAACGACACGGTAGTAAAAATATCCCATGAAGATTACCAGGAAGATTCCCAGACGCTTGAGGTTGATCAGCAGGTGCGGAAACCATGCCTGAGGAGTCAGGCGGACGATAATCGGCATGAAGATGTAGTTGAGCAGCATTGTGGAGATGGCCACCGATTCCACCATCACCATGCCGGCTGCGGCGGAAAGACCTCCCAGGAAGGCAAGCATGGCAATAGTATTGTTGCCGGTGGTAAGGGGAACGCTGATAACAAAGAAATCTGCGCCGGCTGCGCTTCCCGTGATGAGTATACCCCCAAGTGCGATCGGCATGACGAACAGGTTGATCAGGAACAGATAGGCTGGAAAAATCCACATGGCCTTGGTAATGTGCCGTTCATCGGAGTTTTCGATCACCATGACGTGGAATTGTCGCGGAAGGAGCATAATTGCTCCCATGGACATGAAAAACATTGTGAACGTTGGAATGTAGTCAGGGTTTTTGCCGGCGCTGTCAAGGGTGAACAGTTGGGCAAAAAGGTCGGGATATTGTGCGCTGAAACGGGTAAAAATATCGGTAAATCCATCGAACAGTCCATAGGTGACTAGCAGGCCGACGGCAAACATGCTGGCCAGTTTTACCAGGGATTCAAACGCTACAGCGGCTATCAGGCCTTCGTGACGTTCCGACGATACCAGCGTGCGGGCTCCGAAGATAACACTGAACAGTGACAGGATTATTGCCAGCAACAGACCGACCGGAAGGGATAGCTCCGTATCGCTATGGGGGATATGGATGCTCTGTGTCTGGTTGAATCCGCTTATCAGGAAAAAGCTGGTGGAAACTGCCTTTAGCTGGAGGGCGATATAAGGCATGATGCCGAGGATGGCGATCAAGGTTACCAGTGCTCCCAGCCAGGGGGATTTGCCGTAACGCAGACTGATGAAGTCGGCAATGGAGGTGATGTTGTTTTCCTTGCTGATCTTGATGATGCGCCGCAGCAGGAAGAACCAGGAGAATGCCGTCAAGGAAGGCCCCAGGTAGATCATCAGGAAATCAATTCCGGTGGTGGCCGCCTTGCCGACGCTGCCGTAGAAGGTCCAGGTGGTGCAGTACACTGCGATGGAAAGGGAATAGACGTAGGGGTTGCCGACGATGCTCCGGCCGGTTTCCTTGCGATGACGGGCATACCAGGCAATCAGGAAGATCAGCAGGGTGTATATGATTGATATGAGTGCCGCTGGAACGAGGCCGGATTTCACTGCTGACGTGTCTCCTGATGTTTGTCGTCGGAATGGTCAAATGTAAGGGTAAACAGGTAGATGACGAAAATCGAGAATGGCCAGCCGATGAAAAGATAGAGAAACATCAGTGGGATGCCGAAAATTGTGTCTGGTTTGTTGAAGATGTGCAGAAAGGGGAAATTCATCATGATGATTCCCAGGATGAAGAAGATGAACCAGGACTCCGGAAGCTGCAGCCGATGCAGGAGTTTTTGACGCAGACGCTTTAACATGTCAGACAAGCCTCCCGTAGATCGTGCTGGTAAGAGATTCCGGAGGAACGGCAGTGTTTATAGTTATCACCAATCCTTCTTCCATGGTGGGGGACTCGAACTCCTGTTGCTGGCTTTCCAGCAATTCTACCCGGCCGTCGGATACTGACTGACCAGAAGAGGAGCGTTCCGCCAGTCTCCGGCGATTTTCCGGCTCGTAGCAGGCAACATGGAGAACGACAAATAATGCCTCGTATCTTTTCGCCAAGGAGGCAAAGCGGGAGCGGTCCTCCTTGCGCTTGAAGCTGGCATCGATGATTACGGAACGGCCTGCCGAAAGTTCAACCTCTGCCCTGCTAAACAGTTCGGAATAGGTGGCGTCGTTGGCCTTGCTTGTATACAGACCTTCACCGTAGGCATCGGAAACATGCGTGCCGGTTGAGATGCCGGCCAGCTGTTTGCGGATGGTATCCGAATCAAAGGCAGCGATCCCGAGTTCAAAGGATAGCTGGGCCGTGAGCGTGCTTTTGCCGCTGCCCATGAGTCCGCAGGTAATGAATAGGGACGGTTGCAGCCTGCTTCGTTCAATGTAGCCGCGCGCCAGCCTGAAGTACTTTATGGCCCTGGTCTCGGCACGTTTCTGCTCCAGTTGGTCGATGCCGCCATCGATCAGGCGCAAGCTCTCGACTTTTCCCCGCACAAAGGCACGATAGAGCTTGTAATAGTCGATCAGGGCCATCATTTTCGTGTCACCGGATACCTCAAGGTAAGATTTTACCACCTCTCCGGCAAGATCCGGCCTGCCGTTAAAATCCAGATCCATCAGCAGAAAAGCGACATCCGCCGCAGTATCGCAATAGCGGAAACGTTCATTGAATTCAATGCAATCGAAGATGTAGATGCTGTTGTCCGTCATGCAGATGTTTTCCAGGTGGATGTCGCCATCGCATTCCCGGATAAATCCTTCATCAACCCTTTGGCGGAAGATCTCTGCGTTTTCATTCGTGAACCGGGAAACCCATGCCTTGATCTGCTCGCGTTCCTCAACAGAAAGTGTCTTGTCTTCAAAGGGGATCATTTGTTCAAAGTTTTCCTGCCAGTTGAACATGATACGATCAAGGTGTCCGAATTCAGCAATGGCTGGGGAGGTGGGGGCGTTTTTGTGGAAATCGGCAATGATACGGGCCACATTCTGCATTTCCACCACTGAGACCTGGTTGCTGCTGACCAATTTATCCAGCATTCGCTCCGCCGGCAGGCGTTTCATTTTTACGGCGTAATCAATCACGGTGCCGTTGCCGTGGAAAGCGGCGCCGCTTGGCGTTTCCCGCATCTCCACCACTCCTTCGTAGATATCCGGACAGAGCCGGCGATTGAGCCGCACCTCTTCGTCACAGTAAAAACGTCGACGGTCGATGGTGGAAAAGTTGAGAAAGCCGAAATTTACCGGTTTTTTTACCTTATAGGCGTGGGTGTTGGTCAGGAATATCCACGAGACATGGGTCTGTAACAGTTCTACGGAGTATGTAGGCTCTGGGTAGGCTTCAGGTTTGAGTAATGATTTCAGTATAGTCCGTATCATGGTAACCCCTTGCATACACCTGAAGAATATCACCAAAACATCCTGTTCGCAAGCTTCTGGGCGTCATGATAATCGTTTGACGAAGGTACTGTTTCATGGTAGCTTTTATTACGCTTTTCCTACCTGATTAATGCGAGTTGTTTCAACGATGCCACCTATAATTACCCCGATAAACGGAAAACGTGCGTTAACTGCTAACGTAGCACTAATTATGTTTCTTGGTACCATGCTGCTTTCCTCCTGCGCAACCACCGGCGGCATGAACGACTCATCCCCGGTTGTTCGCGACAGCCAGTCGCGAGCCCTCTATTTATACTCCCTCGCACGACTCGCTTCCCACGAAGGTGATTACCCGACTTCCCTGAATATCCTGCGGGAGGCCATTGAGGCTGACCCCACATCCGCTTTTCTCCATTCAGCGATTGCAGAGATCAAGATCAAGATCGGGCAGGTGCAGGAAGCGATGGAGTACATCGACAAGGCGATCAAGCTGGATCCGGATTTGCGGGAACCCTATGTCATGGCCGGTTCCATCATGGCCGCTGCCGGCAAAGACTGGGAGGTGGCCAGCTATCTGCGCAAGGCTGTCAAGCTGGATCCCGGCAAGGAAGACGCCTACCTGCAACTGGCGATTTCCCTGACGCGACTGTTTGAATACGAGGAAGCGGTCAGCACCCTCAAGGATCTGGTAAAACAGAACAGTGACTCTGTGCTGGGGTATTACTACCTTGGCCGCACTTACAGCCAGATGAAGCTTTACCGCGACGCCGTGGGATATTTCAAGAAAACGCTTGAGCTGCGCCCCGACTTTACCCAGGGTGCTATTGATATGGCAGCTTCTTACGAGGCCATGGGTGAATATCCCAAGGCGATCGAAGTGTATCGCAGTCTTCTGGATAAGGATGAAAGCCGGGTGGCTGTACTGCAGCGGCTGATCCAGCTCCTGATCCAGCAGCGAAGGTTTGAAGAGGCGCTTGAATATCTCAAGATTGCCGTTGAATCGGGTCTCGGTGGTCAGGAGACCCTGCGGAAGATCGGTTTGATTCATGTGGAGCTTGAGCAGTACGACGATGCCATCAAGATATTCACCGAGATGCTCGACAAGGATCCATCGGCCCAACACATCAGATTTTACCTGGGAACAGCGTATGAGGAAAAAGGTGATCTGGATCGGGCATACGCAGAGTTTGTGCAGATTCCTCACGGATCGCCTGTCTATGTCGATGCTGTTGGTCATATTGCCTTCATTCTTAAGGAAAAAGGTGAGACTGATCAGGCTGTGGAGGGGCTTAAGGATGCAATTGCCATAAATCCCGGCCAGATGGATTTTTATATGAATCTGTCGTCCCTGTACGATTCCATCGATAAGACCGAAGCCGGACTTGATCTGCTGCTTGAGGTTGAACAGCGTTTTGAGAACGAGCCGCGCTTTCACTTTCGCCTGGGTGTGCTTTACGACAAGCTGGGCAAAAAACCTGAATCCATAAAGAGGATGAAGAGGGTTCTCCTCCTGAATCCCAAGGATGTTCAAGCGCTTAATTTTCTCGGCTACACTTATGCAGAAATGGGCATCAATCTCGAGGAGGCATTGGGATACCTCAAGATGGCTGTCAGCTTGCGCCCCAACGACGGCTTTATCCTGGACAGCCTCGGCTGGGTTTACTACAAGCTGAAAAAATATGATGAGGCAGCCAGATATCTGGAAGAGGCGATGAGCCTGGTTGAAGATGATTCAACCATTGCCGAGCACCTGGGGGATATCTATCACGCTTCGCGTGACCATAAGAAAGCCCTTAAAGCTTATAAAAAGGCGCTTGAGATCGATCCTGGCCGCAAGGATCTTGCAGAAAAGATCCGCAGGGTCAAAGGGGAGCATGGTGATCGATGAGTGCAGCCCGTTGGTTCATGCTGCTGCACCTTTTCTTCGTTCTTTTCCTTGTTGCCTGCAGCCAGCCTGTTTCTCAGCAAAAACCGGCCGGCGCCAAGGATAGCAAACCAGCTTACGGTGATGCCATTGTCGAAGGAACAATCGGCGAAGCCTCCACCCTGATCCCGATCCTGGCTTCGGATTCCGCTTCACATGCCGTTGCCGGCCAGATCTATAACGGTCTGGTCAAGTATGACAAGAATCTGAACATCGTCGGCGACCTGGCCGAATCCTACGACATCTCCGCCGATGGCCTTACCATAGTCTTTCATCTTCGCCACGGTGTTAAATGGCACGACGGTGCGCCGTTCACATCCCGCGACGTGCTCTATACCTACCGGGTCGTCATCGATCCCAAAACCCCCACCGCCTATGCCGAGGATTTCAGACAGGTCAAAAGCATATCCGCGCTTGATGCCTACACTGTAAAAGTGACCTACGCCACCCCCTTTGCGCCTGCTCTGGCATCGTGGGGGATGAATATCCTGCCTGCCCATCTGCTGGAAGGGCAGGACATCACCAAGAGCCCCCTGACCCGTAAGCCGGTCGGCACCGGTCCCTATTGTTTCAAGGAATGGATTGCCGGTCAGAAGATCGTGCTGGAATCCAACCACGACTACTTCGAGGGACGTCCCTGGATTGACCGCTACATCTACCGCATCATCCCCGATACATCCACCATGTACATGGAGATGAAGGCCGGGGGGGTGGATCTGATGAGCCTCACTCCGGTCCAGTATGCCCGCCAGACCACAACGGAGCGCTTCACTTCCCGCTTCAACAAATACCGCTATCCCTCCTCCGGTTATCTTTATATGGGCTACAACCTGCGTCACCCCCTGTTTTCGGACAAACGGGTTCGCCAGGCACTGACCGCAGCCATAGACAAGGATGAGCTTATCCATGGTGTGCTGTTCGGGATGGGACAGAAGGCCCACGGCCCGATTGTCCCCGGCAGGTGGGCCTACAATCCGAATGTCAAGGATATCGCCTACGATCCTAAAGTCGCGTCCCGTTTGCTGGCCGAGGCAGGGTGGAAGGAAAAGAATTCGGATGGCATCCTGGTCAGGGACGGCAAGCCGTTCCGGTTCACCATCCTCACCAATCAGGGTAACCAGCAGCGCCTGCTGACAGCCCAGATTGTCCAGCAGCGCTTGAGATTCGTTGGAATCGACGTCAAGATCCGGATCGTGGAATGGGCCACGTTCCTCAAGGAATTCATCGACAAGGGGAATTTCGAGGTGGTGCTGCTGGCATGGAACATCTCCCAGGATCCTGACATGTACGATATCTGGCATTCCAGCAAGACCAACCCCGGCGAACTCAATTTCATCGGCTACAAGAATAGCGAGGTGGACCGGCTGCTGGTGGAGGGGCGCTCAACCTTCGACATTGAAAAGCGCAAGCGGGCCTATTTCCGTATCCAGGAAATTTTGGCGATTGATCAGCCCTACACCTTCCTGTATGTCCCGGACGCCCTGCCGGTCGTCAGTGCCCGCATACGCGGCGTGGAACCGGCTCCGGCCGGAATCGGGCACAACCAGATCAAGTGGTATGTGCCGAAGAACGAGCAGGTATACTGAATGACGAC
>JBGSQD010000168.1:0-9587 GCA_041738275.1 Geobacterales bacterium | reverse complement strand
CTCCCGGGCGTGGGATGTATCAAAGATGAAACCTGTTTCCATCAATCTCCCCCCCTTGTTGAAGACCGTCATGCCGTCTGCCGAGAGAATGCGCAGCAAAATACCGGCCTTCTTCAGATCGCAGATAGTCCGTCTCTTGACCCGACCGATGAGAAGCCTGCCCACCGGATCATCCCCCCCCACCGAACCCTTCTTCAACAGTGCCAGTTTACGCGCACCCTGGTCGTAGATCAGGATTACCGTACCGTGCCGGTCCTTGGACAGGGCGTAGACCGTCCAGAGCAGTTCGTCAATTGCCTCCGCTTCAATGCTCCCTGCGAGAAACGACCGGAAGATGTCCGGATCAAAGATGGCCCAGATACCCTTGCGCCGCACCAGCAGCCTGGCCGGGCTGCTCAGCACCTCGATCTCCGAGGCGTCGTTGACCGTTACGGCAAATGCTCCGCGACCTGCTCGCCGTACCAGAGAAAATATCTCCCTCTGGGTCAGCTTCTCTATGTCGGTGTGCATAACTGTTGGAGAGGTCCGGATGACACCGGTCACCTGCATCTGGATATTGGCGACGAAGAAAAGGTTTGTACCGTCAACGATCCGGTATGGCAGGGGATTGTCGAAGAAATTCGGGGTTATGTCCTCATGGGGCTTCAGGGGGATCAGTGTGTGGTGCCGCTCCCGCACCAGCTTGCGGAGCAGCGGGAGCGTGGTGCGGTGTACAATAAAACCGGTTGTTGCCGGCTCCCCCTCGTAGCGCTGGTATGAGAGGTTCTTCAAAAGCTGGATCAGCTGCTGGATCGGCCAGAATCCCTTGCGGTGGTCACCCCGCAGCGAGCGAGCCACGGTGATATCCATGATTGACGCCAGGAGTGCCGTGCGAAACTGGGCCGCATACCCTTCCTGCTGGAAGCCGCTGTACAGGCCGGAAAAGGCGGTCATCAGCTCCCGACAGAAGGCTGTCTCGCAGCGGGTAAAGCCGAGATGATTTCGCCGTGCCATGAAACGGTAGGGGCGCTCGTCAATGGATACAACCTCGCTGATGACACCCTCACCTGGTAAAACTTCGGTATCTCCCGGGAGCAGGTCAACATCGGCCCCGCCTAAAAAAGAGCTGATATTTCCCCTGATGGCATCAAACACTGCAATCGGCATGGTCGCCCTCCATTTGTAATTTGTTAAATCCTGAGCTTATGGGGAGTTAAAATCATTCCTGCGCCATGGAGCAGAAATCATTCCGTTAACACACTTATCCTGTTATAAGGGTTATGAATCTTCTGTTGATTCATGGCAACAAATTTTTCAGTTAAGGCTTATTCAGGAGCTTGCATGCCGGAACAACTGACCATCGTCTGCCCACACTGCGCACATTCCAAGACCGTCCCGAAAAACGCCATCCCGGAAGGCGCCAGGCAGGCGATGCGGAACTGCTTGCAGCCCTGGAGCAAGCCAGCGGCAAGACTTCTACAGGAAGCCTGCTGCATTGCTGGGAGAAAATCCTGCCGCTGGATTTGGCGGCATTGGTTCTAACCGCCCTTATAGAATGCGCCATCTTGATTGCAGCCTGGGGGGGGGGGCGTAGTAATGCATCCACGTTTGTAATTGACGCATTTGAGGACAGAGGCTAATATGTGATTACATTGTAATTACTAAAGGAGAGTGAACCATGCTGGCCCACCTTGTTTCCATAGGTAATTCGAAGGGGATTCGAATTCCCGCAACGCTGTTGCGTCAGTATGACATTCATGATGAGGTTGAACTTCTGCCGGGAAAGGATGAGATCATCATCCGACCGGTGTCCCGAAAGCCGCGCGAAGGATGGGATAAGGCTTTTGCGTTGATGCATGACAGGGGAGAAGATGAACTGTTGATCGATGATGCACTTGATACGGAGGAGTGGGAATGGAGCTGATCCAGTACCATGTCTATCTTGTCAATCTTGATCCTACTGTCGGACATGAAATCAAGAAAACCCGTCCGTGTCTCCTTATTTCCCCGAACGAGATGAACCGTAACCTGAGAACGGCTGTGATCGCTCCGATGACAACCAAGTCCCATGAGTATCCCAGTCGAGTTGGTCTTCGTTTTGAGGGAAAACAGGCCTGGATAGTTCTCGATCAAATTCGGACGGTTGACCGGAAGCGTCTGGTCAAGGAATTGGGAAGGCTGGATGCACGGCATGTGCGTAAGGTAAAGGATGTCATCAGGGAGATGTTGGTGGATTAAATAATCATAGTTCTGAATGCCGGTGATCATCCTCTCCGTCCTCGGCCTTGCCTTCACCGCAATCGGTGGGGAATGGGCATAACGATTACATGACCACCCGGTCCCGGTCAAAGTCTTTCCTGGACCTGAAGATATCTGCAAAGACAGCTTCGACAGACTTGTCCAATGCGTTAAAGCTGACTCCGATTCCCGGTGTTTGCCGTTGCCCCCACGGTTTGATCCAGTTGATGGTTGCATTGAGATCAAACCCTAGTTCAGGTATTGAAATAATGATCTCGCCTTCAGGGGAAAACTTCTCTGTAAACACATCCACGGTAAACGCCCCGCCCCATGAAAGATCCTGGGTGAAACTACGGAACTCCTCACCCTTGTAATGAAGGATGGTTGACAGGCAGATCGGATGACGCCGGTACGCACGCAGTTTTCGGGGATAAAATGACGCACAGGTCTTAGAGATAAAGTCATTAAGACTTTTGTCCTGTTTTGCATTCCCCGGCATGGCCATGGGTATCATGACAGAGCCTACAGTCCTCACTTTCAAGGTGGGATAACAGTTTGCCAGGGTATATGCGACGATCTTTTCTTCCCCTTTTGATTTGATGAAAGTCGGCAGGTCAACCAGGAGTCCGTTATACAGACTCTGCCGAGCCAGGTTTTCCGCATCGCAGAAATTGGCGCAGGCGATGGCAGATACATTGATATTTTTCAGAGCAGCTGTCAGGGCAGCCCTGGTGTCATCATTATAGGAAACAACCAGTATCGGATAGGGAAGCATGGTAGTCATGGGTAAAAACTCTTTTTTCAATTGATGTTTTTCAACTTGATGCAATTGCAATTCGATCAAGCATTACTCTTCAATGGAAATAGCAACTAAGAAGGATTCCGTGTTGACTGCAAACTTGAGGGTAATGTTTTCAATGTTACTGCCGGATGAGACCATATAGTCGGAGCCATTGACCACCGAAGGCGTTGAAAGCTGGATGTCTGAGCCGCCTTTCGACAGGTGCTGTTTGAAGGAGCCGGCGATCATGTTTGCTATCTCACCCATGGCGTCGTTCACATCATCATCAATCTCGGTGACCTCCATGCCAAGCATCAGCGAGGTAAATGAGATGGCGAGCGGCCAGGGAAGATGAACGCTGACCAGGCCGTTGTAAGTACCGGCCAGGCCGACCATGGCGGTAAGGCATTCCTTGAAATGGGTTGTCACATCGATATGCAGTGGTTGGTGATCAAGGTCTTCCACTCCAACCATATTGATGAACACATCCCGCACATCTGCGATAAGCCCGGCAATCAATTCGTCTTCGCTGGTATTCAAGGCGCTCATTGTTTCTGGTCTCATTGGCATCTGGATTCTCCTTGTATCGAAATATCAATCGCTGACTTTCTTATCTGTTTAATGATCAGGCGGTGCCACCGGCATCCTCAAGCTGCAATTCCTTGATCGCCATCTCGCGCAGTTTGAACTTCTGAATCTTGCCGCTGGCGGTCATGGGATAGGAGTCCACAAACTTGACATAGCGCGGGATCTTGTAGTTGGCGATCTTGTCGTGACAGAAGTCACGCACCTCCTGTTCACTCATTTCCACCCCTTTTTTCAGGATGATGGCGGCCATGATCTGTTCGCCGTATTTGCGGTCAGGCACCCCGTAAATCTGGATGTCCGAGATCTTCGGGTGGGTGTAGAGGAAGTCCTCGATCTCGCGGGGATAGATGTTTTCACCACCACGGATGATCATCTGCTTGATGCGGCCGGTGATCTTGCAATAGCCGTTTTCGTCCATGATGGCCAGGTCGCCGGTGTGGAGCCAGCCATCGGCGTCGATCACCTTGGCGGTCTCTTCCGGCATCTTGTAATACCCCTTCATGACCATGTAACCACGGGCGCAGAGTTCTCCCTGTTTTCCCGGCGGCAGGGCTACACCGGTTTCGATGTCGATTATCTTTACCTCGGCGCCGGGGAGCGCCCGACCGACGGTCGCCACCCGAAGTTCGATCGAATCCGCGGTGCGGGTCTGGGTGATGCCGGGGGAAGATTCGGTCTGGCCGTAAACGCTGGTTATTTCGGAGACGTGCATATCCTTTACAACGCGCTTCATAACCTCGATCGGGCAGACGGAACCGGCCATGATGCCGGTTCTCAGGCTGGTCAGGTCGAAGTTGCCGAATTCCGGATGTTCCAGTTCGGCGATGAACATGGTCGGCACACCATGAACGGCAGTGCACCTTTCCTTTTCGATGGTCTGCAGCACCTTGAGCGGATCGAAGATCTCCACCGGAACCATGGCGGTGGCATGGGTCACGGAGGCCATGACCGCCAGCACGCTGCCGAAGCAGTGGAAGAACGGTACCGGGATACAGAGCCGGTCCGTTTCGGTGAACTTCATGCATTCGCCGATATTGAAGCCGTTGTTGATGAGGTTGTAATGGGTCAGCATGACCCCCTTGGGAAAGCCGGTGGTGCCGGAGGTGTACTGCATGTTGATGGTATCGTGGCAATCAAGCGCTGCCTCGATGGAGTTCAGTTCCTGATCGGAGATCTGTGCCCCCATTTTGACTATTTGCTCGAAGCCGAACATCCCTGCCGGGGTGTCGTCTCCGATAAAGACGACGTTCTTGAGACAGGGCAGTTTCGGGCAGGTCAGTTTCCCTGGTTCGGAATTTGCCAGTTCCGGAACAACATCGCAAACGGTCTGGATGTAATTGGTATCCTTGAACGACCGGACCATAAAGAGCGAGGTAGAGTCGGACTGGTTGAGGATGTACTCCAGTTCCGCCGATTTGTAGGCTGTGTTGACCGTTACCAGTATTGCGCCTATCTTGGCGGAGGCAAACTGCAGAATGACCCATTCAGGCACGTTGTAGGCCCAGATGGAAATATTGTCGCCCTTTTTTATCCCCATGGCGATCAGGCCCTTGGCAACCTGCCGGCAGACTTCATTGAACTCCTGGTAGCTGTACCTGAGATTCCGTTCAGGATAAACCAGTGCATCATTGCCGGGATAGCGCCGGGACATATCATCCAGCAGCGCTCCAGTGGTGAGTGTAATCGGTTCTGACATTGCGACCTCCGCATTAAATTACTATGAAATAAATTATGTCAAGGGTGCAGGAACTGCTGCCGCTGCCAGCATCTCGGCGGCGTGAAAGACCGCGGATTCTGTTATTGTTGTCCCTGCCAGCATGCGGGCAATTTCACGGGTGCGCTCGGCCTCTTCCAACTGAATGACCTGGGTGGATGTCCTGTTGTCGGCTACCTGTTTCTCAACCCGCAGGTGATGATCCGCAAAAACAGCCACCTGTGGCAGATGGGTGATGCAGAGCACCTGCTGCTGACCAGCGACATTCTTCAGCTTTCTGCCGACCAGTTCGGATGTGGCCCCGCCGATACCGCTGTCTACTTCGTCAAATACCAGGGTCGGTACATCACCCTCCGGCAGCACCTGCTTGATGGCCAGCATAAGGCGCGAAAGTTCGCCGCCAGAGGCGATCCTGGCAAGTGGGCGCGGCACTTCGCCGGGGTTGGGTGAGAACAGAAACTCGATCCGTTCAAAGCCGGTGGTGCGTGGCTCACTGAGTGCTTCCAGCGTGATCTCGAACACGGCATTCTTCATCGCCAACTGGTGGGCCTCGGTCTCAAGGGCCTTTTTCAGCGCCTTGGAAGCCTTTGTACGGCATTTGGTCAGGTTGCTGCCTTTCGTTATCAGCTCAGCTGCGAGATCATCGCGCTGGGACTCCAGCTGGTGCCGGTCCTGCTCGCGTCCGCGGAGCAGATCCAGTTCAACATCTATTTCCTGTTTGAAGGCCAGGATCCCCTCCACGGTTGGGGCATATTTCTTCGTGAGTTTGCCGATCTGGTCCAGGCGGTCGTCTGCCTGCTGGAGCGCCAGGGGATCAGCTTCAATCCTGGAGGCGTAGTCGCGCAGGCTGATGGCGGCATCATCCAGCTGCAGGTAGGCGCTCTCCATGGTCGCACTCAGTTCATCCAGTTCGTGGTCAATGGAGGCCAGTTCCGCGATGGAACCGGTGATGCGTCGCAATTGCCCCAGAATGGCGCCGTCGCCGCCGTAAAGACGCTCAAAGGCCTCCGTGCTGGTTCCCCCCAGTTTTTCGGCGCTCGCCAGGATCTGCCGGCGTTCTTCCAGTTCTTCCAGCTCACCTGGGCGCAGGTTTGCCATGGCGATCTCGGCTGACTGGAAGGAAAGCAGGTCCACCTTGCGGGCTGCTTCACGCTCTTCATCCTCCAGATGATCCAGCCGTTCCTGAATGGCACGGAGCTGGCTGAAGGTTCCGGCAAATTCCTCGCGCTGCGTGGTGAGGCCGGCGAATGCGTCCAGCAGCAGCAGGTTGTTGTCGGGCTTGAGCAGGGTCTGGGATTCGTGCTGGCCATAGATGTTGATCAGGCAGCGGGAGATGTCGGCCAGCAGTGCGAGTGTGGCCATGCCGCCGTTGATGAAGATCCGGTTCTTGCCGGAACGGGAGATGGAGCGTTTGATGAGCAGGTCATTGTCTGCTTCCAGGCCGGCGTCCGCGATCTGTTGACGAAGTCCCGGCAAGCCGGAGATGTCGAAGATCGCCTCCACTACCGCTTCCTCCGCACCGGAACGGATCAGATCGCTGGAGGCTCTGGCTCCCATGATCAGGCCGACGGCGTCAATGATAATAGACTTGCCGGCCCCGGTTTCACCGGTCAGTACGGTCAAGCCCTGCCTGAAGGAGATCTGCAGGGAGTCGATAATGGCAATGTTCCTGATTGACAGGTCGGTCAGCATGATTTGCCCTCACCCGGCCTATGGCCACCCTCTCCCAGAAGGAGAGGGGGAATGGTGTTCCTTCTTCCGCTGGGAGAAGGATAGGATGAGGGGGATAGCCGCACTAGCGTTCTCCCCACTTCAGTTTGGTCCGTAGGATTTCAAAGTAATCGCGTTCTTTTGACATGACCAGCGCCGTGGTTTTGAGCGCCTTGCGCACCTCGATCGAATCCCCCTGCATGAGTTTGAAACCGACCTGCCCATCCAGGGTCAGGTAAACCTTCTCATCGAAAGAGGAAGCAATCGTGATGGAGATGATCGATTCATCGGTCACCACGATTGGCCGGTTGGTCAGGGTGTGCGGGCAGATCGGGGTGATGACGATGCAACTCATCAAGGGGTGGATGATCGGGCCGCCGGCAGACATGGAATATCCGGTGGAGCCGGTGGGTGTGGAGATGATCAGGCCATCCGCCTTGTAGGTGGTCAGGAAATGGCGGTTGACCTTGGTCTCCAGATCGACGATCCTGGCCAGCGCCCCCTTGTTGATGACGATATCGTTGAGGACGTGGGTCCTGTCGATCTCCTTATTGTCGCGGAACACGGTCACATCCAGCATCATCCGCTCGGAAACGCGTGGATCGCCTTTCAGGCAGCGTTCCAGGGTAGGGTAAAGCTCATCGACGGTCACCTCGGTCAGAAAGCCCAGGCTCCCCAGGTTGACCCCTATGATGGGAACTTCCTTGCCGCTGAAGAGACGCGCCACCGAAATCAGGGTGCCGTCACCACCCAAAACCACCACCAGTTCGGCCTGTTCGCGTATCTCCGCCTCCGCCATCCCTTTGGAATAGCCGATGAGATGGGCAAGATCGGCCTCCACCAGCGGCAGGCAGTTCTTTTCCTCCAGCCAGTTGATCAGGTCATCGGCGACCCCCTGACAACGCGGGTCATGCCTCTTGGCAAATATGGCAACGCTTAGTAACTGCATTTAATTAATCCTTGAGACCCCTGATTTTTTCCAGGCTGTCTTCCAATACCTGTTTCTTGCCGGTTACCTCGGCCAGTTTCTCGCGCTCCTTGACGACTACTTCTGCCGGAGCACGGTCCACGAAACTGGGATTTTCCAGCTTCTTGGAGAACATTTCAATCTCTTTTTCGATCTTGGCGATCTCTTTCAGGAGACGTTTTTCCTCCTCCTCCACATTGACCAGTCCCTTGAGCGGCACAAAGATCTGCACATCACCTGCAACCTGGATGGAGGCATCCTCCGGTTTCTCTACCCCAACGCCGATGGCCAGGTCGGAGACGCGGGCCATACTGATAATGGAGCCTTCATTATGCTTCATCAGGCGCCGGCTTTCCTCGGAACCGCAGGAAAGGATCACAACAATCTGTTTCGACGGAGGCACCTCCATCTCGCCGCGGATATTGCGGATGCCGCTGATGACCGCCATAACCTTTTCCATGTCGTCTGCTGCCTGGGTAAATGAGAGGTGGTCGTCGGCTTCGGGATAATTGGCCTGCATGATGCTGGGCGTTGCCTTGCTGCCAGGCAGTGCCTGCCAGATCTCTTCAGTGATGAAGGGCATGAAGGGGTGCAGCAGGCGCAGCAGGTTTTCCAGGGTGTACCAGAGCACATACTGTACGGTCAGCTTGCGTTCAGGCGTACCGTTGTACAGATCCTGCTTGGACAGTTCCAGATACCAGTCGCAGAACTCGCTCCAGGTGAACTGGTACAGCGCCATGGCGCTTTCGTTGTAGCGGTATCCTGTCAGGGTCTCGTCCACAATCCGGGCGGTCTCGTTCAGGCGGTGCAGGATCCACTTGTCTCCCTGGGATAATTCCAGGCCGTTAAGGCTCATGCCGTCCGGGTCGAAACCTTCCAGATTCATCATGGTGAAACGGGCTGCGTTCCAGACCTTGTTGCAGAAGTTGCGGTAGCCGGCAATGCGCTCCTCGGCCAGCTTGATGTCGCGCCCTTGGGCGGCAAAGGCGGCCAGGGTGAAACGGAAGGCATCGGTGCCGTACTGCTCGATGATCGTCAACGGGTCGATGACATTGCCCTTGGACTTGCTCATCTTCTGCCCCTGGGCATCGCGCACCAGGGCGTGGATATAGACGTCCCTGAAGGGCACCTCGTCCATGAAGTGCAGCCCCATCATCATCATGCGGGCCACCCAGAAGAACAGGATGTCAAAGCCGGTAACCAGGCAGGCGGTCGGGTAGAAGGTTTTCAGTTCGTCTGTACGGTCCGGCCAGCCCATGGTGGAGAAAGGCCACAGGGCCGAGGAGAACCAGGTGTCCAGCACGTCGGTTTCCTGGCGCAGTTCATCGCTGCCGCACTTGCTGCATTTGCCCGGTGTCTCCATGGAAACGGTAACACCGTCGCAATGGTCGCAGAACCAGGCCGGAATGCGATGTCCCCACCAGATCTGGCGCGAGATGCACCAGTCGCGGATATTTTCCATCCAGTCGTAGTAGGTGTTTTCCCACTGTTTGGGGAGAATGCGGGTCTTGCCGCTTTTTACCGCATCCAGCGCCCGCTCTGCCAGTGGAGCGACTTTTACATACCACTGCAAGGAGAGGTATGGTTCGACGACGGTCTTGCAGCGGTAG
>JBGSQD010000130.1:0-4941 GCA_041738275.1 Geobacterales bacterium | reverse complement strand
CTCATCCTGTTCGGTAACGCCCTCTTCAGCATCAAGAACAACCAGGACGACGTCGGCCCGCTCAATGCTGCGCAGCGCATCCACTACGCTGTATTTCTCGAGTTTCTCGGTGGTTTTCCCCTTGCGGCGAATACCGGCGGTATCAATCAGAAGATATGGTTTCTTGTTGCAGCTGAAAAGGGTATCCACCGAATCACGGGTTGTACCTGCAGTGGGATTGGCAACCACACGCTCAAAACCGAGCAGGCGGTTGACCAGCGATGACTTGCCCACATTGGGCCTGCCAACAACGGCAATTTTGGTAAGATCCTGATCCGCTTCCAGGGGGTCGGCAGGTGGAAACACCTCCATCAATTCGTCCACAAGGTCGTTGACACCCCGGTTGTGTTCGGCCGAGATGGTGTGCATGTGCCCAATGCCCAGGGAATAAAACTCCGCAGATTCGTTTTCAAGCTTGTCGCCATCCACCTTGTTGATCACATAAAAAACCGGTTTGTTGACCCGGCGCAGCATCGCAGCTACCTCAACATCTGCCGGGGTCAGACCGCTGCGGGCATCCATCATGAAGAGGATTACATCAGCTTCCTCCATGGCAAGCTGCGACTGTTCACGCATCTGCTGGAGAAGGCGATCATCCGTTACCGGTTCAAAACCACCTGTATCGACCAGGATAAATGGTTTTTCAAAGCGAGTGATCGAGGCATAATTACGGTCTCGGGTCACGCCGGGCACATCGTCCACGATAGCGCGACGATGACCGAGCAAACGATTAAACAGGGTGGATTTGCCCACATTGGGGCGTCCTACTATGGCAACAATTGGTTTCATTCGTATCCGAACTCCCTTAGTTTGGAGGTGCGCTCACTCCAGTTTTCTTCTACTTTTACAAAGAGTTCCAGAAAAACCCGTGTTCCTAGTAGTCGCTCTATATCATAACGCGCCTGGGTACCGATCTTTTTCAGCATCTCACCTCGTTTGCCGATTACAATCCCTTTCTGTGTTGCCCGTTCCAGACTTATTGCTGCGACAATGGCAACAACACCGTTCTCCCGCTCTACAAAACTCTCTACAATGACTGCCGTGGAGTATGGTATTTCATCATGGGTCAGCCGGAAGACCTTTTCTCTGATCATCTCCGCCACAATAAATTTTTCCGGCATGTCGGTCAGAATATCATCAGGAAAGAGCGCCGGTCCTTCGGGAAGATAAGAACTTATTGTCTCAACCAGATGTTCAACGCCATCTCCATTTCCGGCAGAAACAGGCACGATTTCACGGAAAGGATGCAATGCAGACCATGCCGCCATCTTATCCAGCAGTGTACGTTTATCCGGCAGCAGATCAACCTTGTTGAGAGCCAGCACAACCGGTATTTTCACCTTAAGCAGGATGTCACGCACCAGCTTGTCATCGGTTGAAGAAGAGGCCTCAACCACCAGCAACAACACATCAACGCCGCTTATGGCCGACATGGCAACATCCACCATGCCTTTGTTAAGCCGTGAATGGGCAGCGTGTATGCCGGGAGTATCAATGAAAATGATTTGACCCCCAGAGATGTTGTGGATGCCCTGGATTCGGTTGCGCGTGGTCTGGGGCTTGTCCGAGGTAATGACGATTTTTTCGCCGATGATCCGGTTCAGCAGGGTAGACTTGCCCACATTGGGACGGCCGATGATGGAGACAAAGCCGGATTTAAAGTTTTTATTGATCATTTAGTAACACACTTCTTTCATGGTTTACTTTGTTGCCCACACGTCTCGGAGGGTCACAATGCGGTTAAATACCGGAGTTCCCGGCATTGAGTCCTTGGAGTCCGGGCAGAAATAACCCAGACGTTCAAACTGGACCCGGGTGGTGCTGTCCGCCGAGGCCAGGCTTTCCTCCAACTTGCAGGACGACAGGGTTTCAACGGATAGCGGGTTGAGGAACTGTTTATAGTCGCTGCCGCCTTTATCCGGGTTGGGATCACTGAAGAGCCGGTCGAACAGGCGTACCTCGGCGGTTATGGCATGGGCAGCAGAGACCCAGTGGATGACACCCTTGACCTTGCGCCCGTCAGAGGTGTGGATGCCCTCTCGTGAAGCCGGATCGTACTCGCAGTGCAGTTCCAGAATATTGCCCTGTTCGTCCTTGACAATACCAGTACATTTGACGATATAGCCAAAGCGCAGCTTGACCTCTCCACCCATGACCAGGCGATGGAATCCCTTGGGGGGGATCTCCATAAAATCGTCCTTTTCGATCCAAAGCTCACGGGAAAAGTGGATGGTACGGTTTCCCATCTCCGGTTTCTGGGGGTGATTGGCGGCAACGATCTCTTCCACCTCCCCTTCCGTCCAGTTGTCAATCACAAGCTTGATCGGCCGCAGCACGGCCATGGCTCGCGGTGCTGTTTCGTTCAAATCGGCGCGAACGCACTCCTCAAGGCACGACATATCGATCCAGGAGTCGCTCCGGCCAACGCCGATCCGCTCACAGAAGGCCCGGATGGATTCCGGAGTGTAACCGCGCCGCCTGAGCCCCATCAGGGTCGGCATCCGTGGATCATCCCAGCCGCTGACGGTCTTCTGGGTAACCAGCTCGTGGAGCTTACGCTTGCTCATCACCGTATAGGTCAGGTTGAGCCGGGCAAATTCATATTGTTGCGGCCTGCCGGGTACGGGCAGGTTTTCCAGGAACCAGTTATAGAGCGGCTTGTGGGCTTCGAACTCCAGTGTACAGATGGAATGCGTGATACCCTCGATGGCATCCGACTGGCCATGGGCAAAATCATACATGGGATATATGCACCACGCATCACCAACATGCGGGTGCGGGGCATGGATAATCCGGTATAATACCGGATCACGCAGGCTTAAGTTTGGGGAGGCCATGTCGATCTTGGCTCTGAGTACCTTGTCGCCATCCGGGAATTCACCTGAGCGCATCCGGCGAAACAGTTCCAGATTTTCATCAACGGAACGGCTGCGATATGGACTTTCTTTCCCAGGTTCTGTCAGGGTGCCGCGGTGTGCGCGGATCTCATCAACGGAAAGCTCCTCAACATATGCCTTGTCCTGATGAATCAGATATTCGGCCCACTGGTAAAGCTGTTCAAAGTAATCTGAGGCATAGTACAGGTGCTTGCCCCAGTCAAACCCGAGCCAGCTTACGCTCTCCTTGATCGATTCTATGTACTCCAGCTCTTCCTTGGCCGGGTTGGTATCGTCGAACCGGAGATGGCAGCGACCGCCAAAATCGCGGGCCAAACCAAAGTTGAGGCATATCGACTTGGCATGGCCGATGTGAAGATAACCATTGGGCTCCGGTGGAAAACGGGTGACAATTGAAGCGTGCTTTCCGCTTTTCAGATCTTCTTCGACAATTGTGCGGAGGAAATTGGAAGGCGCTATGGGGGTCTCGGATGACATGGATGGCCTCGTAAATGTATGGAATCAAAAAGCTGAACTGGAATTTATGAAAGATTACAACAGCTCACCCAACAGAGAATTTTGATATGCTGCAATGACCCGGACCTGGACAAAACTGCCGATGAGGTTTCTGTCACCAAGGAAGTTTATGAAACGGCCACTGTCGGCCTTGCCGGAAATCTGGCCGGGACGCTTCCCCTCTCCTTCAACCATGACCGATTGCACTGTGCCGAGATAGGACTGGCTAAGCTCAAGGGTGATGCGCCTCTGGAGGTTCTGCAGCCGTTCCAACCGGATCTGTTTTTGCTCCCTGCCAAGCTCCTCGACCAGATCGGCAGCCCTGGTTCCCGGCCGGGGTGAGTAGGCAAAGGAAAACACATCCATATAGCGTACCTTCTCCATCAGGGACAGGGTTTGTTCAAAATCATCTTCAGTCTCGCCGGGAAACCCGACAATCATATCGCTGCTGATAGCGATGCCAGGACGGGCTGATTTGAGTTCCTGAATCAAGCCAAGATAACCTGTACGGTCATAGCCGCGATTCATACGCGCCAGAACCGCGTCACTTCCCGACTGAGCCGGCAGGTGTATTTGACCGCAGAGCTTCGGAATATCGGAATAACAGGCGATCAGCTCCCGGGAGATATCCTTGGGGTGGGAGGTGTAAAAACGGATACGCCGGATGCCGTCGACATCTGCGACCAACCTGATCAGCTCGGCAAAGGTCGGTTCGCTACCGGTCTTCAGCCCATAGGAGTTGACATTTTGACCAAGCAGCACAACCTCTTTCACACCGCTGTCGGCAAGTTGCCTGACTTCAGCGAGAATCTCCGCTGAACGACGACTGATCTCCCGGCCTCGCACATACGGGACAATGCAAAAGGAACAGAAATTGTCACACCCCTGCATGACGGTAACAAATGAGCTCAGGCGAATATTGCCCCTGACCGGCGGAAAAAGGTCGAGGCGCTGGTCGTTATCAATAAAGGCGGTTTCGCAGCGCTGTTCGCCATTTTCGGCGCCTTGCACCATCTTGGTAAGCAGATGCAGATTGTGCGTGCCAAAGACCAGGTCCAGCCAGGGGAATTTATTGAGTAGTTCCTGCCCCTCCTGCTGGGCAACGCAGCCACCTACCCCGATAATCAGATTCTTGTTCTTCTTTTTCAGAGCACCCAGATTTGAAAGGCGCCGATATACTTTTTCCTCAGCCCCGCCGCGCACGCTGCAGGTATTCAGCAAAACCAGATCGGCATCTTTCAGAGTAGTGGTCGACTGATAGCCAACATCGGCCAACATGGAAACGATCCTTTCGGAATCGTTGACATTCATCTGACAGCCAAAGGTTTCTATGTAAAGTTGTTTGTCTTCCATATTGAATTAATAACCATACGCAATCACTGTCTCTAAAGTCAATCAATTTGGGAAATTGACCATGAATACGTCAAAGTTCCAAGAGGATAAACCAGTCATATGATCCAACCGTGGCGGGCATCATGCCTGCGTATCGAGCGGCTTCATGCTCGAATAG
>JBGSQD010000117.1:0-3388 GCA_041738275.1 Geobacterales bacterium | reverse complement strand
GCAGGCAACTCGATCATCTGCGTATCGTGCCACGGCACGGAGAGCGGCGTTGATACGGACGACTACGGAAGCATCAACGGCGCCAAGGCCCAGATCAATCTGACCATGTGGCGCGAAACAGGACATGGCAGGTCAGCAGCCAAAGGAAACTACAGGTCCGGCAATCCACCGGCCAAATTTCCGGGCAACCCATGCTGGTACTGCCACGACAACAAGGTGCTGCACAACTACAGCGGCAATCCGTTCCGCCTCAAAATCCATACCCAGATCGTTAAGCGCTACGAGCATGAATGTGTGTTCTGTCACATGGTACGCTCTGATGTGGAGTGTCTCAGCTGCCACAATGAATCCGGATCGCTGGCACCCCAGATAAGCACGATCTTCGCCAGCATCTCAGCCAAATGGCCCAACCGTTCCACTGTGACCAGACCAAATCATTCAACCATGTATAACGCCACTACCAAAACCGCAACATCCTGTATAACCAGCGATTGTCACTACGTTAACCCCGCCACCCCCACCATGGACATGAAGATCCATAACAACGGCTCGACCATATGGACCGTCGAGCAAAAAGAGGATGTGAAAAACCAGTACCTGATGATGGGGGTCTGCCTGCAGTGCCATGACGACGACAGCAACGGCAAGTGCAACGGCTGCCATGACGGCACCCTTCCCAGGTACCAGCTCGGCTATGACCCGGGTACCGGCTTTATCAAGCCGGAAAAGGCACGGGCGTCATCGGTACATTTCGGTTACAAGCATTACAAAAAGTTTCTGGCCACCGGCGGCTGGGACAAGGACATCAACGGCAAAACCAAAGGCACCTGGAAGGGCGGCAAGTTCTGCTGGGATTGTCATGATCCCCATGGTGACACCAACATTTACATGATCCACGACAAGGTAGCCACCGAGACGGACGGCAGATTCGGCATACCAAGTCCGGGCAAACGTTCCCCGGTTGTATTCACCCAGAAGCTGACCGGCGACGATTACGCCAAGAGTACCGGCACCATCAACGGCATCTGCAATGTCTGTCATTCTGTTGATGCAAAACATTTCCGCAGTGACGGTGGCGACGGCCACAACACCAGCTACGTCTGCACCAAATGTCATGAACATCGCTTTACCGACAGCCATGCCGACAGCAAACCATGCAACACCTGCCATAAGAACAAGCCGGTGCCGCGGCATTCCGGCTTTGGACTTCCGGTAGACTGTGTCAAGTGCCATACCGGCAACGTAGGGGCGCGGGTGGATGTTGTCGGCCAGTTCAGGGGCAACTCCCACCATGTCCAGGGTATTCCGATCAGCAATAAGCACTGCTACGAATGTCACTGGGAATCTACTCCGGAAGGGTTGATCAACAACACCTACCACGAAGGCTTCAACTTCAAAAACTATTCCAGCGCCAAGGATGCCAAGGTAGACCTGATACTCTACGGTCCTGGATTACGGCCGACAACCTACCAACTTTATTCCACAAGCGCCGGGCGGGCCACGGCAGTGCAGTTCACGGCGGCAAGCATGAAGAGTTCCGACATCAATACGGAACGAAAGGCCGCCACTAAAATCACCAACCATTGCCTAAGTTGCCACAGCGACCAGAACAATGACACGAAACCGTTTGGCGACTGTAAGACACCCCGCCAGTACGCCTGGGATCTCAAGAGCATCGATGCCCGCTATTCACAGAAGGGGGTAACCAAATGGGGCAAATATTCAACCGCCACGACCAACGTCAAGTTCAAGGTCACCAAGGCGCTTTCGGCCCATGGAAATGCTGTCGCCAACGAGGGTGGCTGGAATGCCGCTACCGGAATCGACTCGAACATCGTCAACAGCCGCGCCGGCTTCAGCGGCATGAGCAGCGCCCGCAAAGGGGTTCAGTGTTTTGACTGCCACAACTCCCACGGTTCAAAGGCCGGTGGTGTTTCTTCCAGCTATGTCTCGTACAGCGGCCTGAAAAACGGCGCAAACCTCAAGGAAGTCACTGCCGGCAAGGGTGGCTATTTGGTCAACTACTATGCCAAGGCCAAGGCTGATGGCGCCGGCGTGGTCAATCCTTACAATACCGGCGCCGCGCAATGTTTCGATTGTCATTTGACGGCAACAAAGGGAGCCCCCGGAACAAGCGGAACACCATGGGGCTACCAGTCAACCTTCAACGCGACCCAGCCGATCAAGGGTTACCGTGACGCTTATAAGTTTGGCGACAAGACCAATGACACCTATAAACTGTCGTCCACCTTCAAGGCAGGAAAAACGATTACCGGCGGGCACCTCAAGGCCTCCTCGGCACTCAAGAAAGGGGTCATGGAACCGATCAACGGTCTCTGCACCCCCTGCCATGACCCGCACGGCGTCAGCCCCACCCTGGGGAGTCTGCAGAACTACGCCGTGCCGCTCCTGAAAGACACCTGGATGTCTTCTCCCTACAAGGAGGACTTCCCGGCTCCCAATCCGTCCGGAACAAATTCAAATGCCTTAGGCTGGGGCAGTCCGACCCATAACCGGGCAACCGGCTTACCAGGCAGCACTCCGGCTTCATACTATAACCTTGATCGCAATACGTTCGGGGTTTCCGGCAGAATCAGCCAGGATGACACCCAGTTTGCCGGTCTCTGTCTCAAGTGCCATACCAAGAAGGCCTTGCTGGGGAACTACACCGGGGCGGTCAACACGCCGACCGGCCCAAACAACGCCGCATGGAAGAGCGTGGAACGAATCCACGCCGCCACAAAAGGCTGGGGCAGCAACAAGGAACACTCCTTCAGCTGTTCCAAGTGCCATCAGCCACATAATTCCGCTTTGCCAAGGCTGATGCAGACCAACTGCATTGACTATCAACATCGCGGCAACAGCAGCGGCGGCGGCACAGCATGGTCATCCTTAAAGGCACTTTCCAATATAAATGCCGTGGGATACCGCGATCAGGGGTGTTCCGGCTCGATCACCCAACTACGGGGTTATCCGGTCGCCAATATGCTCGGCACCGGATATGGCGCTCCCGAGGCAACCGTAAGCTGCCATATGAGCAGGACCGATGTACCGAACTATGCAACCGAAATACAGAATTTCACGGTCCGCAGCCCGGCATCACCATTGCCGACTGCCTGGCCGGACGGCAATTTCTGGAACAGCGTGACTCCCTGGCCGCTGACCAAGTAGGTAATATGCAGTCTCAAATATTTACAACTGGAGTAGGCTCTATGCACGAACAACGCCCCATAAACAATCTGACATTTTTTCCGCAGATATTCATAGCGACAATTCCTGCGCTATTCTGCCTGCTGGTTCTTTTATACCCAGCCGTTGCCTCCGCCTTTATCAACGGCGGCGATCAGCTCTGGTCCTATCGCGACAAGATCGACGGACATTCGGGCAA
>JBGSQD010000071.1:0-14365 GCA_041738275.1 Geobacterales bacterium | reverse complement strand
AGCCCTCCGCACATTGCTGCGCGAAGATGGCTGAACCTCCGGATTATTTTCAAGTCGTTTAATGGCATGATGTCACTTTCTCTCAGAATTAACGGGCCATTGCAGCTCATCTACTATTCAACGTTGGGACACTACTGATATTTTATCTAAATTTTTGGTTAACCCGCATGTCCTGCCGGTGAATCAGAACATGATCTGGGCCTGAAGACGGATTTGTTTGTCGTCGGTTGACTTCGCACCCTTCGTGGAGGCGATGGCCGCCTGCTTGTGGACATTGGTATAATCTGCCTGCAGCTTCAAAAAGTGTTTATTGATGTACCAGGAAACACCAGCCGTGTTCTCGACCCAGTGATCATTACCCACATCATTGTTTGGGTCCAGATAGGAATAGCGGTAGGCAAGCTCGACTTTTTTCGGGATCACGCAATAGCCAACCTGGCCATAGAATCCCTTGGCGATCAGTAGTTTGCTAGTCTGCTGGCTATTGGCTTCACCATACAGATATTCGCCTTGGGCGGAAAGACCCTGCCATTTGAAAGCCGTATCGATACCAAAGGTATTGAAGTCAAGGTCTTCGCCGGCAGCGAATTTCTTGGCGGTTGGGGAGACAGAATTGCCGAGTCCGTACCAGCCGGTTTTCCCTTTGGTAAAGCCAAGGCTGTTGCCGGTGTCGACGCCATTGGTCAGTTCAGTGAAACTGAGGGTGTTTCGGTAGAAGCTGCTGCCGATGGACATGGCGGGCTTCACGCTATGATCAAGATCGGCTTCGAAGTTCTTCAACTCCCCGAAAGGGTTGACGGTAAGCCGGGCGGAGAAGGCATTATCGCTTGTCAGACGCGGGGTGTTCTGCCCAGTGCCGCCAGTCACGGCAACGCTGTAGGTCAAGAGCCCTTTGGCAACCTTGCCGTACACATTCAGGCCGGTGTCATAGGTCGGGAAAAATGCCTGGGTGACAATCGATTGATCCACTAACTGCAATACCGTGGCGGAAAGAAGGGACTGCCTGCCAAACTGGACCTTGTCCTGTCCGAAACGGAACTGGAGCTCATCGAACAGACGATAGTTTATGTAGGTTTCCTCCAGCAGTCCGTTATTACTGGTCTTGCCACCCCTGAGATTGGCAAAATTAAGCTGCAGTTTGTAGGAAATATCCTTGAAAAAGGCATAACCGCCAAAGTAGACCTTGACCCGTTTTGTTTCGAATGTGCTGCTGTTCTGCGATTTTGTCGTGGCGGTGTCGTTGGCGTCGTCAAGATCCATGAGGGTGTAACGGATCTGATAATTGGCGCCGATGGAGCCGCTGAATTTTTCATCGGCCGAGGTGAAGTTGAATCCCTGGCCCAACTTGTATTTGACAGGACTGCTCTTAACTACTGATTTATAGTCCTCTTCCGTAATGACCCCTTTTTCCTTCAACACATCTTCCAGACTCTTCGCTGCAGCTGTCTGGAAAGTGCCTGCCATCGCTAACAAACCAAGTACAAGAGCTGCTTTCTTTATCATTGATAATCTCCTTGAATTGGATCTAGAAGTTGCTCGGACAGCTCTCCCGCCATGATACCGGCCGGCAGTACCATGACGGGAGACCCGTTATTTTTTAATCCGCATCGCCGCTGATTCTGGCGAATGAATGACATTTACCGCATGAGTTCGGCATAATATCGTAGTCCTTGCCCTTGGAAAGGTCGGAATTCTTGAGTACGGAGCTCTGGCCGGGCCATACGATGTCAAAGACGTGAGAGGGTACGTTACCTTCGGCCACAGCGCTTTTGCCACTTTTGTCAAAGTCCAGACGCCACATTGAATCGACGTTGATATCTTGCATCTTACCGGTCTTGGGCATGTGACACGATGTGCAGTTGCCCACCGGCATGTTCGGATCGTTCGGGGTATAAAGCGCCCCGCCCATCCCGGCGCCGGTCTGCATATGCTTGGCCACGGACCTGGCTACCCGGTTGCGGGTCAAGGCGGCATCTTCGGCTTTAGCCGAGAAGGCGGCGCCATCCTTTGTTACCTTGCGGCCGCCGTCGAGCTGGAGTATTGCCACATCGAACATGGTAATATCAGCAAACTGGCCGCGGGTGGCATGGCACGACAGGCACAGGGTGTTGTTGCCATAGGCAGCGTTGGCGAAATCAAAGCCGCCGACTTTTAGCGAGGCCGGTCCGGCATCCAGTGAATGTGCGTCATGGCATGAGAAGCAGGTGAGTTTCTGCGACTTGTTGTTGTAATGCTTGGAGCGAACCATCTCTAAAAGTTCGGTGGAGTGTGAACGTTCGTGGATCTGGTCCGGCCAGGTGTGGAATGATCCCACCTTCCAGTCAGGGTTTAAGGTGGTGGTGGTTTTATCGAAATTGGCAAAGAAGGTCTTCAGCTCGTATACGCCCGGGACAAAGAAGCCGTGGCCAAGGGTATCCTTGTAATTTCCATCATAAGCCGGCTTGTATATGCCCGCAGGGGTGATGCTCCGGCCATCATGGTTGCCATGGCACTGACCGCAGGACTCGTTACCCGCCTTTGCAGTCAGGTATTTTGGAGCAATGATCTTGGTCTTATCGCCGCTGATTGCGTGCTCGGAACCGGGACCATGGCACCGCTCGCAACTCACGTTCAGGTCCTTATAATCCCAGTAGGTGACAACGGACTTGTATTTATGCTCCTTGATTGGATCATCGAGAAAATCTTTGGTCTTGATAGTGACTCCGGTGACGTGGCACCCGGCGCAGTTTCTGGAAAGGGTGTTATCAGGTGTACACCAGTGAGCCGGCGACTTCTGATAGAAGTTGGGGAAGCCGATCTCACCTTTTGCCAGTACCTTCGAACCTGGGGGAGTTCCTTCCTGCATTACGAACACCGGCATGTAGGCAACGTAATCCTGCTTCTGCCCTTCACGGGACACATTGTTGTCTTTCATCCATTTAACGAGATAGGGAACGTCCTGTATCTTGCACATGTAGCGCTGTTTGCCCTCACCAAAATTCGGGTGGCGGTCCGGCTGCTTGTGCTGTGGGTCCGTGTACCCTTTGCCCCAGTTGCCTTCACCGCCAATGGTGGCGCCAATCGGAATCCAGACAGCGTTAGAGGGCTGCTCTGAACAGCTAAGATCGGCCTCGGCCAGAGTAACGCCTTCCTTCTGCTCAGGATAGAATTTGAAAAGATACTGGCGGTTCGGTTCATCGCCCTTCGTGCAGAGTGCCACATGAACCAGGCCGGTACCGTCCAGAGGGTCCTGTACCTTGAGCAGTTTCCCCTTGGGATCTCTGGGCAGGTATGCGGTACCAGGCTCCGGCCAGAGGTTTTTGTAAGCCAGGTGGCTTGTACCCTCAGTGACGAAACGCGAATGAATGGATGCATGGGGGGTACCATCAAAGGATTTGGTCAATTTGGCATCATGGCACCCGGCGCAGGACTTCATCCCCATGTAAGTGGCAGATGCGCTGGGACGGCCCGAGAGGGTTATCTCTACGCCGGATGCGGTAGCACCACCCTTTGCAGCGATTGATTTCAGGGTCTCGCCATCCAGGTAGGTTGCGGATGGTGTCTTGGCATACAGGAACACCGGTCCGGGATTCACACCATTGATCTTGAAGGAACCATCAGCGGCCGTGGTCGCCTTTGCGTTCTGTCCCTCCACGGTCACGACGGCACCCTTCACGCCAACGCCCTTGATATCCTTTACTTTTCCCGAGATAGCGGCAAGGGCCGTTTTTTGGGCCGCCTGTGCCGGCATCATTGAAGAGGTGCCGCCTACGATCAAACTGCTGGCCAGAATCGACAGCATGAAGACAGAAAACTTCCCTTTCATTTAATCCTCCTTGTTCACTCTGGTTAACGGACGCTAGCACTTCACTTTTGCCTTATCAGGTATTTTGCTTTGTGTCGCTCTCCTTTCTACGATTTAAAATCAAAGACGGCTCTGTTGGCTGGCACCAGCATTAATTTACGCTAAGTTTGATCCTGTTAAATGCACGCAACATGCTTATTGGTTTACGTTTTTTTATACCCAGATGATAACTATTTGCAGTGTCAAAACAAATCTGTTGACCAGCTTACTAAATTTGATAATTAATGATATTCATTGTTTGTTATGATCAAATAACAGATTAGAATAGGAGCAAAACGCAATATATGGAATCCGTGTACTTAAAGACGCTGGTTGAGGTTATAAAGGCTGGAAGTATCTCCAAGGCTGCAGACACTCTCTGCGTTACCCAGCCGGCGGTTTCCCGCCGCATCAAGTTCATAGAAGAACAGTATGGCTATCCGCTGCTGGATCGCAGCGGCCAAAACCTGACCCTTACTGCCGCCGGCAGGCTGGTATTTGAAAAAGCCGAGCAATTGCTCGAAATCGAGCGGGATCTGCTTTCCGGTCTCAAATCCATGCATGACAAGAAAAGTATCGCGTTCATCTGCACCCCCACCTTCGGGGTCGTCCACCTGCCAACGGTCATGCGTGAATTCATGATGGAATATAACGATTTGGCTGATCTATCCTTTATGTTCAATACACCTGGCAAAATTGTGGAAGCGCTGCGGGATGGCATGTACGATCTTGCGGTAATCGAACATTGTGAATGTTTTGACCTTTCAGAGTTATCAACCATTGCCCTGCCTGGCGACGACATGATCTTTGTCAGCTCTGCGAAGCTAGGGATACCCACGGGCAATACCGACCCTGAAGCGCTTTTTGCGCAAACCGTATTTGTCCGCAAGGAAGGGTGCTGTTCGAGAACGCTTCTGGATGCCAATCTGCGCGCGATTGGCAAGGATCTTTCAGATTTCAGGAACTTCGTGGCTGTCGATGATCTTCATATGATCGTGCAGGCAACCCTTGAGGGACAGGGGGTGTCGTTTCTGTCCCGTGAACTGGTGCAGGAGCAAATTCAGGCAGGCCTGCTGTGCGAACACCGTATAGACGGCTTTCAGCACCGCCGTAATCGAACCCTCATAATCCATGAAGGGTGCAACAAACAATCTCAATCACCACAAAAATATTTTATCAATGTTATCGCCGCCCGCTTCGGACTGCCTGCTCACAAAATGATCTGACGGTTTCCCGTTTCTGTCTGTTCCTCCCGACTGCTCCTGCCCAGCTCAGCACACCCGAATCCCTATAAAACCCACCCGCAAACAGGCCTATACTAATTACGCATAGGCCTATGCAAATGTGTGACTTTACTGTGCGGATATTTCGCCTTAGCTTCATCTCATCCTCCGACAAAATATTTGACATCTCGCGGATTACGGGGTATATGAGTATATGGTCATATACTGAAGAGGATACCCATGAACGAACTTATCGATTTCCGTGCTGAAATTCTGAAGGCCCTGGCCCAGCCGACTCGGCTGAAGATCATCGATTTTCTCCGTGACGGCGAGCGTTGTGTGTGCGAAATTTTTCCCGCCATCGGCGAGGAGCAGTCCAACACCTCCCGCCACTTGAACATGATGCTTGCCGCCGGTGTTCTTTCCCGGCGCAAGGATGGCTTGAAGATCTACTATGCCATCAAACATCCCGAGATCATGGAGGTCATGGACATTGTTACCCTTATCGTGAGGGAGGAAATCGGTGGGCGGCATAAACTTCTCAATGCGGCATGAAGACGGGAGGTGAACCTATGAAGGAATTATCGATCGAATGGCGGCATTATGACAAGGAGGGGGCCACCTGCGAACGCTGCGCCGCAACCGGCTCTTCGGTTAAAGATGTTGTGTCCGAACTGGGCAATGAACTGGCAGGGAAAGGAATAACCGTAACATTCACTGAAACACCCCTGCCCGAAGAATCCATGGCTCAATCAAACCTGCTGCTGTTTAACGGCGTCCCGCTGGAAACGATCCTGGACAATGCGACCGCGGATGAAAACCACTGTCCGTCATGCTCATGCCTTACAGGTTCGGATACAAGTTGCCGGACGGTTAATTATGAAGGCAGTACATATGAAGAGATACCGGCGGAGCTGATTCGCAAGGCAGCCTACAAGGTCATCGGCCGCAACAACTGGTAATTTTTTTGTCTCATTAAGTGAGTAATTAATCAGTTACTCATGGAGCATATCATGCTGAAAAACTTTGCCGACTACATCGTCTTCACCATTATCGGCCTCATTCCAGGAACCCACATGGGTGAGGCGCTCAATTTCTTCATCTACGACACCCTGAAGATCTTCCTGCTGCTGACTGCGATCATCTTTGTCGTGGCAATCATCCGCACCTCATTCCCCCCGGAAAAGACCAAACGCATCCTTTCCCACAAAAAGGAATATGTGGGCAATGTCCTGGCCGCCCTGCTCGGGATCGTAACCCCCTTCTGCTCCTGTTCGGCAGTGCCTCTCTTCATCGGCTTTGTCGAGTCCGGTGTGCCGCTGGGCGTCACCTTCTCCTTTCTGATCTCCTCTCCCATGGTCAACGAGGTGGCCCTGATCATGCTCTGGGGCATGTTCGGCTGGAAGATCGCCCTGATCTATATAAGCAGCGGTCTGCTAGTGGCTATTGTTGCCGGGATCATCATAGGAAAGTTGAGGATGGAGAAGTACGTCCAGGACTATGTCTGGGAGATGCAGGTCGGCAACAGTGAGATTAAGGTCATGACTTTTCGCGAAAAGCTTGATTACGCGCGGGAATACACCCTGGGACTGTTGAAGAAGATCTGGCCCTACGTAGTGATCGGGGTCGGCCTGGGTGCCTTCATCCACGGCTACGTACCGGCTGACTTCCTGGCGCGCTGGGCCGGTCGGGACAACCCGTTTGCCGTGCCTATTGCGGTGGCGCTGGGTGTGCCGCTCTACAGCAACGCCGCCGGGGTTATTCCCATCGTTCACGCCCTGATGGAAAAAGGGATGGCGATCGGCACGGTACTGGCATTCATGATGGCGGTCACCGCCCTGTCCCTGCCGGAGGCGATCATCCTGAAGAACGTCCTGAAAAACCGGTTATTGGTGGTATTCTTTGGCATAGTAGCAGTGGCGATCGTAATTATCGGCTATCTGTTTAACGCGATACTCTGAAGGGTATAATGTCGAACATTGACAGCAACATATCAAGACGACTGATCTTCGCCATCACCCTGACCACGATCACCCTGGTGGCAGAGATCATCGGCGGTATCTGGTCCAACTCCCTAGCGCTTTTGTCCGATGCCGGGCATGTCTTTCTGGATCTGTTTGCCCTTCTCCTCTCGCTGGGGGCAATAAAACTGGCTGCTCAGCCGCCAAACGAGCAGCATTCCTACGGTTGGCACCGTGCCGAGGTGCTGGCATCCCTGATCAATGGACTGACGGTATTTCTGATGGCGATCGGCATCCTTTACGAAGGGAGCAAACGGCTGATTGCACCGGAAGAGGTTCGGACAATGCCCATGCTGGTCATCGCAGTGCTGGGATTGGCTGCCAACCTGCTGGCGGCCAAGGGTCTGCATGGCCATGCCCATCACGACCTAAATGTGCGCAGTGCTTTTCTGCATGTTCTGGGCGATGCAGCCGCATCGGTGGGAGTCATTGCCGGTGCGATCGTGATGCGCTACACCGGATGGTATCAGGCCGACCCGATCATCTCCATCGCCATCGGCCTGCTGATCCTGGCAGGTGCCGGGAGACTGCTGCGGGAGGCAACGCACATACTGATGGAGGGTGTGCCGCGCGGAATGTCGGTTGATCAGGTTGCGCAATGCATTCGCGGCATCGAAGGCGTGGCAGATGTCCACCATCTCAACGTCTGGTCGGTCTGTTCCCACATCCTGGCCCTGTCCGCACATGTGGAGATTCAACCTGAGAATGATGGAGAACGGGAAGGTCTGCTCCACCGGATTGAACATGAACTGGCCCACAGGTTTCATATCACCCATACCACGATCCAGTTTGATTGTTCCACCTGCAACGGCGGCCCGCTGATCAAGGAATTGAGCCATAGTGAGCGACAAACCGAATGCAGCGGGCACCATCACTGATTTTCCAGGCAACAGCAAAAAGACAAAGGAGGAAGCTAACCATGTCAGAGAAAAAAGGATTCATACTTTGTGTCTGCCAAGGAACCTGTCCCAGTTTTACCAAGATGGATATCTTTGGCGTTCTGTCCGATGTACGCAGGGAAAAACTCTTCGACTATGTCTGCCTGCATCCCCAGCTTTGCGTCGGTGACGGCGAGGAATTTTTGAAGACCCTGCTTTCCGGCGGAGAGACCGGCAAATTGTACATCGCGGCCTGTGATCCGCAGATGCAATGCAAGATGTACCGGGATGCCTTCGAGGCGGTCGGGTTTGACAAGGCAAATCATGTAGCTCTGGACATACGCAATAAGACCACCGAGGAGGCGGTTGCCGCAATTAAGGAACTGGCGACCAACAACCCTTGAGAGGAGGCAGACCATGAGCGAGTGGCGAGGAATACCCCGAGAAGAAATCCCCTGGTTTCCGACCATCGATGAAGAGAAATGCATCGGCTGCCGGGAATGTCTCAACATCTGCAAAAATGGCGTTTTGGCTTTTAACGAGACAAATCAGAAATCAAAGGTGGTGAATCCGTACAACTGCGTGGTCGAATGTCGCACCTGCGGCAGGCTCTGCCCGGCAGAGGCAATCAGTTTTCCAGAGGCAAACGAGTTCAGTGAATTTATTACATCGAAGCTCGCGGCAAAGGGATCATAGTGAAGTGTCAATATAACGAGAATATCCTGGAAGCGCCGCTGGAGGAGACCATCTGCTGGTGCAGCGGCGTATCCAAAGGTACTATTCTGGAGGCAAAACAGAACGGCGCTCTAAACATGGTCGATATCCGCCGGGTGACCGGAGCCTGCACAGTGGGTCGATGCAAGGAGCTTTCACCGCGTGGTCGCTGCTGCTCGATAGAAATCAAAATGCTGCTTGAAGCAGAAATACCATAAAAACAGAGGATGACCATGGGTCAACAGAACGAAGAAGGCGTACTGAACAGCCCCCCCATTGGGAGCAGGCAACCTGAGCATTGCCATAGCCCTGACATAACGTAAAGAGATCTATAGAGGACAAATCAAAGCCAAACATTAAACGCCTAGGCGTATCCGCAGAACAGATAGGAGATTATACATGCCTCGAAAATCATCAAAAACGTGCCCGATTGATGTGGAACTGGAGCCCCTGTTAGAGGCTATCCGCAATCGTTTTACTCAGCTGACCGATGACAAGTGCCAACGCCGGGTTTTCCTCAACCACCTGCGAACCCTGACACGGTTCGGCAACGAGACGTTGGATTACGAGGAGCCGGAAGTTGTGGAACTGCCGAAGGAGTTGGAGATCGGCTTTGCAGTCTGTCACCCGGAGTGCGGCAACCAGGCTTTTGTCGTTATAGAGGGAGGTCCGCAGGGATGCGATTGCTGCGGCGGAACCATGTTGCCCGTGCAAACAAGGACCTATCGGTTGAAAAAATAGCTTGATACAGGAATTTATCAAGTAAACATCAAACAGGAGGTAAATTTAGTATGAAGATCGAAGTTCTCGGCACCGGGTGTGCCAAATGCAAGACCCTCTATGAAAATGTGCAGAAAGCCCTGGCAGAAAGCGGCAAAGATGCGGAGGTTGTCAAGGTCGAAGACATCCCTTCCATCATGAAATACGGTATCATGAGCACCCCGGCACTGGTCATCGACGGTCAGGTGAAATTCTCCGGCAAACTGGCATCAGCAGCCGAGATCAAGGGGATGCTGCCATGAGACTGTTTCTAACCGTCTTAATCATGTTGATTACCACCGCCGCCTGTGCCGAACTCCCCTCCTCCACCGATGCCGCAATTCGTGTCGCATTGGCATCCAACAAGCCTTCAATCGTTGATTTTGGTGCTCGTACCTGCATCCCCTGTAAAAAAATGGCCCCGATCCTGGAAGAATTGAATCGCGAACAAACCGGCAAGGCAAATGTGCTGTTTGTTGATGTCTGGAAGGACAACTCCATCGGTGGGCGCTACCGGATCCAGATGATCCCGACCCAGATTTTTTTTGACGCCAAGGGCAAAGAGGTCAAGCGGCATATGGGCTTCATGGATAAAACGGATATTATCAAGGAGCTGAAGGCTGCAGGCCTGAAATGACCTTTCTGGATAACATCGAGCAGATTATCACCCTTTATCCGCTGATTGCCTTTGGTGCGGTCTTTATGGCCGGGGTGCTCTCCTCGGCCTCCCCCTGCGTGCTGGCGACCATACCGTTGGTGGTCGGCTTTGTCGGCGGCTATAGTGATGGTGACCGCTCAAAGGCATTCCGTTACTCCCTGGTCTTTGTCCTCGGGTTGTCGCTGACCTTTACCGCTTTCGGCGCTGCCGCCGGTCTGCTGGGTACGATGTTCGGCACCCTGGGCGGGCCGTGGTACCTGATCGCGGGAACCATTGCGCTGGTCATGGGGGGGCAGATGATGGGGCTGTACGAGATCCGCCTGCCGATAAGACGGGATTTCAAGCCCAAACAAGGCGGGCTGATCGGGGCCTTCCTGCTGGGGCTGTTCTTCGGTGTCGTCTCATCACCATGCGCCACACCGGTGCTGGTTGTGCTGCTGACCCTGGTGGCCGGCAAGGGGCAGGTGTTATACGGCATCACCCTTCTCTTCTGCTACGCCATCGGCCATTGCCTGCTGATGCTACTTGCCGGTACCTTCACCGGCTTTGTCGAGGGATTCGTCAAGGCAAGGGGTGTGGTGAACTTCTCGCTGTGGGCCAAACGGGTCAGCGGATTAGTGGTTGCGCTGGTGGGTGGCTGGTTTGTGTGGCAGGGGATGTAATCAGTAATATCTTCGAGCGTATCTTCGTATCCTAAAGGAATATTGCCATGAAATTAATTCTTATTCTGAGCATGCTGGTGGTGGTGACGTTTACTGCTTCACCATCACTATCCCAGGAATCGGCCTTTGACAGCTTTCTCACCAGATTTGATTATGAGACCCGCGCCGACATGAAGATCGACAGCAACAGGCTGATCACCCTGCTGGCGGAAAAGAAGGCGGTGCTTGTGGATATCCGCTTCCCTGAAGAAACAAAAGCCTGGAAGATGGGATTCGGCCTGTTTATACCGCTGAACGAACTGCCCAAGCGTTTCAGGGAACTCCCCAAGGACAAGATCATCGTTACCGCCTGCCCCCACAAGGACCGCTCCTCCATCGCCATGGCCTATCTCCGCACCAAAGGCTACAACGCCCGCTACCTGACCGACGGTCTGGCCGGATTGGCTGAAAATCTGCGGGGAGACAACGCCAAGGAGTTCCTGGAGGATATCGGCATGGTAAAACCGTGATGGTTGCCTGTTCAGCCAATTGAAAGGGAGTGATTGCTGACGAAGAAATGGTCAGTGAGAAGATCGTGTTACAGCAATGGCCGGGAATCCCCGGCCATTGCTGTATGTTGCGGATTCTTCTTGATGGAGTTATTTTGAACGGTAGCCGTCCGTCAGCGTTCTCATGAAGGTAACAATCGCCTCTTCTTCCGCATCAGTCAGACCAAGATTACCCAATTCTTCCATATTCATATTCATGGAAATCTCCGGCAACGGCCAGCAGTTCGTCTTTTCTCCCTTGTCGCCCGGCTTGCAGATTGGCAGGACATCACGGGTGTTGTAGAAATGTACTATCTCCTTCAGGTTTTTGAAGTAGCCATTTTGACCGAACGCCTTGACAAATTCCGGAGCAGGGCGCTTGTCCACGTTGCGCAGGGTGGGCACCTTGTGTTTGCCGAACTCGGTACGGGTCTTGGCCTGCCAGGCCTTTTCCCCGGCAAGAAAGCCGCCCAGACCTGGGTCTACCCATCCCTGTCCCTCCGGATTGTAGGCCTTTTGCGCATAGAACGGGTTGTCCGGGTTACGGGGAACTCCAAGGTTGTCATAGGTAAAGTCGGTAAAGAGCGGCTTTTTGCCTTTTGAGGGGTGACACTCGGAACATTTGCCCTTGCCGTTGAACAGCTTTAGTCCCAACTGCTCCTGCCGGTTCAGCCTGGCCTTGCCAGCCAGCCAGGCGTCATACTTTGAGGAAAATGGATTGACCTCCTTCGAGCTTTCAAAGGCAGCGATGATCAGGCCGATGGCATCATATGCCCGATCAACCTTTTTGCGTTCCGACTCGGACAGTGGCGCCTTGTAACCGTCGACTGAACACTGTTTGTCGATGTCGGCGGGCCAGGAGATGGCACAGATGCCGGGATGAAGCCTTTCCAGCTCTTTGCCGTAGGGGGCGCTGCAGACCCGGCTAACCACGCAGGCGGCATCGGCAAAGCCATGTTCAAGAGGATTCAGAAACGGCCCCTGCGCCTGTTCAGCTGCGGTGCTCTTGAGCCGCTTACCGGTTGCCCGGCCATCCCAGAAAGCTCCCCCCACAAAGGTCTTTTCCTCTCTATCCCAGGCAAGTACCGGGCTTTGGGCAACATAGGCGGCACTGGGGGGACGGCGATTGCCGAAGCGGTCTTTGAATGAGCCGCTGTAAACACCACCCTGGCTGTTCAAGGCGCTGTCCGGACCGCTCCAGCCTACTTCAGATGCGTGGCAGGTGGCGCAGGACTGGTTGCGGTGGGCGGAAAGGTTGGGGTCAAAAAAGATTATTTTGCCTAATTGTTCCCTTGGGGTGAGGTTGGCGGCAAATACCGCAGCAGCACAGAAAACAGTCAGGATTGTCATGATGGCAGCACGCACGTGTAATCCTCCTTATGTGGAATAAAATGACGAATATACTGCGTTGCTTTTCTGATTTTGTTATTTGGCTATACTACTTTATTTCTTCGCTCACAAGAGCAATTTTATGATCATAACCAGCAGAAATGTATCGGAATTGCTACTCAATGACAACAACATGAAGGCCAGGAACGACGTGACTTCCCTATCAGCTTGATTAAGCTACATAAATTAAAACACATATACCGCATGTCCGATAAAATCATAGCCGATACTAAGAAGTTGCTCAAAAGTCGGTGAACCATAAACAGTCTCGATCTTTGTGGCACCAGCGGGACAGATGGCTGCACGCACTTGACTTGGAGTATTGATGTTCATCAAATTTAATGTTATTCATAATACCTGATTTCCTGTCATGCTTTGCATGTTAAGCCCTAACCCATCCCAAGGAGGTAACACCAATGATCAAACGTATCTCCGTACTAACCGCAGCAGTTCTTGCACTTTCCGTTTCACTGGCAGCCGCTGATGAGGTCAAGATCGCCACCGGCCCAACCTTTATCAATGGGATCTTCGACCCGATCAAGGTCCCGTTCAAAGCCAAGACCGGCCTTGATATCAAGATTCTGGTCGGTGGGCCGGCACCATCCATTGGCGAGCTGGAAAAAGGGAATGCCGATGCCGCCGGGGCGAGCCTGCCGTTGGCTGCATGGCTGGAACTGGCCAAAAAGGCGAACGTACCGGTGAAGGAGATCGGGGCATACAGCACATATATTCCCATGACGGAAAAAGCGCTGTTGATGGTGCATACGGGAAACAAGGTCAATTCGCTTTCCAAGGAGCAGCTAAAGGGAATATTCACCGGAAAGCTTCAGAACTGGAAAGAGGTCGGTGGTGATGATGCGCCGATACTGGTTGTCTGGCCGTCGCTCTCCTCCGGCGCTTTGGCGCTGTTCCAAGCCAAAATACTGGACAATGAACCTGTGACGAAAAACGTCTACGACGTGGCAACGATCTCCGATTCCCCCGGCGCCATTTCCGGCACGGTTGAAGCGATTGGTATCGTGAACGGCGCCACAACGGAAAAGGGCCTCAAGGAAGTTGCCCCGGCAATTGAACGGCCGCTTACCCTTGTCTACAAAGGCACCCCATCTGCAAATCTTCAGAAACTGCTGGACTTTTTGAAACAGGACGGCAAGCAATATTTCAAACACTGAACTGAGAATACAGCCTTGATTCGGCATTGGAATTAATTGCTGTTGACAACACCCCTGCTGCTTGTTTATAGTATCATTTCAATAAAGGGGAGTAGCTATCAGCCGGAGACATGGCTGATCCCACGTCCGTCAACACAGTCGCAAGACTCGGGCCGGGAACGATATATCGCAAGCAAGACCTTTATCCAAAGCGTAATACGCCGTGGGTAAAGGTCTTTTTTATTTACCCCGGCGCAACACACCGCCGGAGGTAATAAAATGAACAACACGCTGAAAACAACCTTTCTCCTGTCTCTGCTCACCATGCTGCTGGTATTCATGGGCGGCGCCATTGGGGGCCAGGGCGGCATGATCGTCGCCTTCCTTATGGCGGCTGTCATGAATTTCGGGTCCTACTGGTTTTCCGACAAAATCGTCCTCAGGATGTACAACGCCCAGGAAATAACCCGCGAGGTTCATCCCACCTTTTACGGCATGGTCGAGCGCCTTGCCGGCCGGGCCGGACTCCCGATGCCCAAGGTCTACATTATCCCTGATGC
>JBGSQD010000061.1:0-4942 GCA_041738275.1 Geobacterales bacterium | reverse complement strand
TGAATATGTGAATGATTTGAGGGCATCGTGGAATATCTGTGGTACCAATTAAGAAAGGTTGTGAAACATGAAAACAGCGAACAGTGCGATACTCGATCTGTCAAGCCTTCCCGAACAGGCTCGTCAGGAAGTTACGGATTTCTATTTATTCCTGAAGAATAAATACCGAGGTCAGACAGCCAGAAGGGGCAAAAAGAAAGAAACATCTATACAGACCCTTACCGATTCCGGCTTTGTAGGGATGTGGAAAGATAGAATTGATATGGATGATTCTGCAGACTGGGTACGGAAACAAAGACAGTCAGCCTGGAGCAGGCATGAGTAGCAATCTTCTGCTGGATACCGACATCATTGTCAATGTTGGCCGTGGTAACGCCAGCACAGCTGAACAGGTTAATTCCATGATGGCAGCCGGTTTGGTGCATATCAGTGCTGTTACAGAAATGGAGCTTGTTATTGGTTGCCGCAATAAAGCCGAATTAAGAAGCCTGGAAAAACTTCTTGAGCGGTATGTGATTATTCCGATTACGCCAGAGATTTCGGCATTATCAATCAAGCTTTTGAAAACCTACCGATTGAGTCATGGCCTGTTGATTGCGGATGCCTTGATTGCGGCGACAGCTCTGGTGCAGAACAAAATATTGATCAGTGGCAATGCGAAGCATTTTTCAATGATTAGCGGATTAAAGTTCAATTTGGAACTTGAATGAATTTGATGAACACAGATGTTCAAATAGTTCAATATTTCAGGTGTTCTCCGCGTTCATCCTATTCATCTGCGGTTACATAAAAGGTTTTATGGCATTTAACCACAGATGCACGCAAATGAACGCCGATGTATACCAGGATAAAGAAAAGGACCCATGAGCGAGGAAGTTACACAAAAAATCATCGGCTGCGCTTATACAGTTGCAAACACGCTTGGTTCTGGATTCCTGGAAAAGGTCTACGAAAATGCTCTGGCCCATGAAGTCAGCAAGTCAGAAATGGAAGTAAAGCAACAGTTCGGAGTGAATGTCTATTACGACGGAATTATTGCTGGTGAATATGTTGCTGATTTGCTTGTGGAAAATGAAGTTCTGGTAGAACTGAAATCTGTAAAGGCCCTGGATAACGTTCACATGGCTCAATGTATGAATTATCTGAAAGCGACTGGGCTTAAAGTCTGTTTGCTCATCAATTTCGGCACTCCACGGATTGAGGTAAAGCGGATTGTAAATGGTTATTGAAACTGGGACGTACGAAGAATTAACCCCTATATATTAAAGGTGTTATCCACGTTCATCCTATTCATCTGCGGTTACACAAAGGCCATAAAGTATTATTAAGTAAGGCTGAATTGTCTGAAGCAGGGGATGGGGATGCCATTCTTGCTTTTTACCTCATGCGTCACTATACTCCTATAAACAAACATCAGGAGGAAGCCATGAAGCCATCCGAAGCTCTTAAACTCCATCGCGAAGAGATAAGACAGATAGCCGAGCAGCATCATACCCGCAATCCACGCGTATTCGGTTCGGTTCTGCACAATAAGGATTGCGAAGGAAGCGATCTTGATCTTTTGGTTGATCCAATGTCTGATACGACACTATTAGATATTGCCCGCATACAGAATCAGCTGCAGAAATTAACCGGAGTGAAGGTCGACGTATTAACGCCGAAGGCCTTACCGAAATCTTTTCGGGATCAGGTCCTGTTGGAAGCTCTACCCGTATGAGCAGGCACTCACTGAGAGTTACAGATTATCTTGAGCACATACTTGTTGGAATCCAGCGTATTCGTCGTTACACGGACGGAATGACGGAATCTACTTTTATGGAGAATGAGCAGGTACAGGATGCGGTGCTTCGCAACATTGAGAATATTGGTGAGGCAGCCCGTAATATTGAGCGTTCTTATCCAGAGTTTGCGGCACAACATCCAGACGTTCCCTGGGAAGAAGTTTATGTTATGAGAAACCGGATATCTCATGGATATTTCAGTGTTGATCTGGAAATTGTCTGGAAGACTGTGCAGCTATATATTCCTGAACTCGAACAACAGATTCAAAATCTGATTAACTGACATTTTCTGTCAAACCCCTTCCTGGCGTAAAAGTGTAAGCGTAAAGTATTTTTACAATTACTTGCGAAGCCGCACACTAGCTGCTTAAGTGACCGTTTTAGCCCCCATTTATCCATTCGCCATCACGCTTTTTGGTTAACCAAATATCTTTACAAGCCTTTGATTTATCGGCGTGTATCGGCGTTCATCGGCGGTAACTGTTTTTTTAAGGTTTATTTGCGCAATCAGCTGAGTTCAGGGTCGGGCCAGATACCCACGACCACGCTCGGCATCCGGCAACCATTTGATAATCACGACGGCGACCCCTTTGCCGCACGGGCATGTAAAACTTTTCTTTTTTCGCTCCAGCGGGATCTGACGGTTTCATGAGAGATAAATTCTGTTGCAGGATTCTCGGCAACAGTAACAGCTTGCTCAACCTGACTGCGAAACCAGCGGTCATGCTCCTGGGCAGCATCAACAGGTAGTTTGACCTGAAAAGGGAGGCCTTTTTCGATTACCACCTGATGTAGAAACAGACGAATGGCTTCGCTCATGGAAAGACCGAATTTTTCCAGTAAAGCCTGAGCCTCAAGCTTGATATCGGAATTGATACGTGAACGGACGACGCTATCTGCCATGATATTACCTCCTTAAAATGTGTAGCTACCATATAGCCCAATTTAGGCTACAAAGCAACGGTAGGTGTTTCATGGTCTACCGTCACCCCGATGCCACTCACGGGAGATTGACGGAAGTTGTGAATACGCCAATGACCCGGACAGAAACCGCTAAATCAAGAAAACTGATTGATCAGCAAAAGCGCAAGAGTAAAGAGGTTTTACCGTTTCATTAGTCGCCTGTCCCCTATGGCACCACAAAAACAGACAACCCCCTGCCTGGCGTAAAAGTGTAAACGTAAAGTTATTTTTATATGAAAATGCAGTTCACCTTTTTGGTTAGCCGAATATTTTTACAAGCCTTTGATTTATCGGCGTGTATCGGCGTTCATCGGCGGTTAATTGTTTTTTTAAGGTTTATTTGCGCAACCAGCTGAGTTCAGGGCCGAGCCAATGAACCTAAACGGCAGCTGAACCGCCGAACACGCCGATGCACGCCGAGAAAAGCGGTGAAGTCAAAAACTGTTTTTTTGGGGTAACTCAAAACCTTTATAGTCTTTGTTAACCGCCGATACACGCCGATGCACGCCGATAAAGGCGGAGAAGTCAAAAACTAGAATCTTTAGTGGGTACTACAAAAACTAAATATCTTTATGGAGCAAACCAACATCTATAAGTTTCTGTTTCAAGGTTTCTCGGCGTCATTCGGCGTTCATCGGCGGCTAACTGCTTTTTAAGGATGAAGGCAAGGCCGGCAAATCTCAACTTGATTAATTTATCGCATATCATCATAATGAATCATTGCAAGTTGTTGATTTATAGCATTTGACATCACTTATTAAGAGAGATTATCATGGGAAAAATTGAGTGTATTTCTGCTTACCTTGCTAAGGTTTTTGCATTGCTGCTAAGTATCACACTTGTTTTCCCGATGGTCTCTTCCGCTGAACCCATACCATCTAAAGCACCAATGAATCCGGCATTTATCAGCCACTTTTCAGCACCGGAAATCAAGATTCAACAGGCAACACCTCAAGAGAGCCACACATACGGTTATATCCCACCACCGGTGGATTATTCATACCTAAAAAACTTGCCGCTTGTCCCGCAAGGCATTGCTATCCAAAAAAGTGTACTACTTCCAGTCGCATACGATCTGCGCACTGAAGGCAAGGTAACACCGGTTAAAGACCAAGGTGATTGCGGATCCTGCTGGAGTTTTGCCTCCATTTCTTCACTTGAATCCGGACTGCTTATGGGCAGTCCTACCATCTGGGATTTTTCCGAGAATAACCTAAAGAACACCAGTGGATTCGATTGGGGACCTTGTGAAGGCGGGAATTCTGATATGGCGATTGCCTATATGAGTCGCTGGGATGGCCCGGTTAACGAAACCGATGACCCTTATTATAGCGATTTTCCTTATGACCCCGATTACGATATTTCCCCAAGCGGACTTACTGTACGCAAGCACCTGCAACAGGCATTAATTATCCCGCCCCCTGCGGACACCGATCTGACAACAATCAAAGAGGCCATGATGCAGTATGGAGCTCTGAAGGCGTCATACTACGATAGCGCTGCATATTATAATAATGTAACCTACGCATATTATTATAATGGCACGGCACCATATTCAAACCATGCAATTACCCTTGTTGGCTGGGATGACAATTATTCTGCCAGTAATTTTCGGACACACCCCATCGGCGATGGAGCTTTTATAGTAAAAAACAGTTGGGGTACCTGGTGGGGGCAATCAGGTTACTTTTATATATCTTATTACGATAAATTTATCCTGGATGACATTTACGCCTTTAACAGCGCTGTGGATCCTGCTAACAACTCCAGAATATATCAATATGATCCACTGGGTAAAATTGGGGATTTTGGATATCCCGGTGTTACCACTGCATGGGGTGCAAATGTTTTTACTGCTGCGGCTAGCGAGAGTGTTAGTGACATTGCCTTCTACGCTGCGTCTCCCCTCACCACATATACAATTAAAATCTACACTAATTCTGCATCCGGTCCCACAAGCGGTACCTTGGCACATACCCAGACCGGCTCTGTCAATCTTCCGGGGTATCACACAATTTCATTAACCAGCCCGGTGGCTGTGACATCAGGGCAAAAGTTTTCTGTTGTAATGCTTATTAATACACCGGGCTATTACAGTCCCATTCCCATAGAATATCAATATTCAGGATATTCTTCAGGAGCAACTGCCGCCCCTGGTCAGAGCTACTATGCATACAACAATAGTGGGATACCGGGGA
>JBGSQD010000055.1:0-15495 GCA_041738275.1 Geobacterales bacterium | reverse complement strand
AGCAATCCCCGATAATGGCATCCGCGGGGACGACATCCGGAGTGATATTACGTCTGTTGGCGTCAGCTTCACCACTTTGGCAGGAGGAGTACCCGGCCAGGACAAAGTTGCTTTTTTCGGATGAGATTATTTCCCCCATCTGGGCAGCCAGTTCGCCTGTACCGAGAATCAGCACGCGCTGGGAAAAACGGGGGAGTTTATTGCCGGCCAGATAGATCGCATGCCAGCAGAATTGCATCATGGTGAAAACAAACAGCGAGATTACCAGAACCCCACGCCCCAGGATGACTTCCGGATCCAGGTAATACACAATTGAAAGCAGGAAAAATGAGGTTACCGCGCCAAACAGAATATTGACCAGAATTTCTCTTTTTTTAGTGTTCCTCGCAAATTCATACACTTCCATCAGATGTGAGGAGAACAATATTACTACAATAAACGCAGAGATCGTATAGATAGTTTTTAATTCGACCAGCTTCTGGGTTACCTCGAAATGTCCGATCCTCATCACGGCAGCCGCATAAAGGGCTGTTACGACCAATACGGCATCGCCCAATATGAGTACCAGCCAACGAAAAGTCATTGCAGATCCTTCTACCTTTTCAGTTCCGCAGCAAGCTGCCTGGCTGCGCCGGAATCCGGGAATTCACCCAGTGACAATGCTTTTTGTACCGTACTCTGGGCATTCTTCTTATCTCCTGTCCCCTTATAAACAAGCGCCAGGTGGTAGTGCACCGTTGGATTAGTTGACAGCGCAGCAACAGCCTTTTCTAGAACCTTTTTGGCGTCTTCCAGGCGATTGTTTTTCAGCAGGGCAAAACCGAGCGTGTCCATGATTCCTGCATTTCCCGGATCCAGTTTATAGGCGGAAATCGCCAGTCGGAGTGCTTCCTGACTGTTACCATAACCCGAGGCCGAGAGATACGCCAGATTATTGAGGGCCGGTACGTAGTTATCTGCTTTTTCCAGAACCAGTCTATACCTGGCCATGGCCTCTTTCTTTTTTCCCGTGGTATCCAGGAGCGCTCCCTGGGCAAATAACGCCGGTACAAAATCCGGCTTTTTACGGAGTGTGTCCGTATAGACCGCCATGGCCTTGCCATAATCCTTGCTGATTTCCAGCAGGTTGCCCAGGTAAAGCATTGCCTTGAGGTTGTTGGCATCTACCTTGACGCCATTTCTGGCCTCGCTGATGGCGCGGGCATAATCCTTCTGGCTTTCGTATATCGAGGCAAGAACCATGTAGCCTCGAGCCGAACTCGGATACTTTTCAATGATCTTGCGGGCCTGCTCGATTGCTTTAGCCGTATCTTTCATGGTGACATAGGCGCCGATCTTCAGAGCAACACCGGCTTCTGGATTCAGAACCTCGATTTCATCAAAGGTTTTCACAGCTTCCTTGTATTTCTTTTCGCCAACCAGGAGCCGGCCTTTCATTTCCAGTAGTGCGACATTGCGCGAATCAATTTTGAGAGCTTCTTCGATGGTCTTTAGCGCCTTGCCTGTTTCATTCTTTTTTCGGTAATAATTTGCCAGGGCCATAAACGCTTCAGGCTGGTCGGATTCTAATGATTTATTATATTGAGCCAAGGCTTCTGTATCCTGACCCTTGATTTCATAAAGAGCGGCCAAGCCCAGCATGGCCCGGATATTTTTGGGGTCGTTGCGCAACAGAATAGTGTACTCTTCTATGGCCTTATCGTATTTTCCCGTGGCTGCGTAGATGGTTACCAGGTTCTGGTAGGACGCGGGGAAAGCCGGATCGATATCCTTGGCTTTTTGAATATTTTTCAGTGCCTCATCAAGCTTGTTCTCTGACAGCAATACCGCGGCGATGCTGTTGTAGAGGAGTGCGTCACCCTTTTTGCCGCTAAGACCTGCCCGGAGAACGGACAGCGCCTTGGCGCGGTTGCCGCCCCTTTGATGATACGAAGCCAGGATAAGCCTGCTGTTGAGTGCATCGGGCGCCGCCTGGACCGCTGTGACAAGTTCCGACTCCCCCTCGGCATTCTTGCCGCGGCTGAAGTAGAAATACCCCTTCTTCAGATAGGCATCCACGATTTTGGGATCTATTTTCGTTGCGCGGTTATATTCGCGCATCCCTTCTTCAAACATCCCTTTGGACATGTAGGCGTTACCCAGCAGGTTGTGGGCGATCGCATTACTGTCATCAATCTTCAGCACTTTTTGAATTTCAATGATTGCATCATCCACCCGTTTCTGGGACAGAAGGATCGTTCCGGTCATGAGGCGAGCCTGCCGCGAGTCCGGCATATAGTCGAGTATCTTGCGGAACTGGCTCAGGGCGCTCTCCAACTCACCGCGATTGTAGTAACTGAGTCCGAGAAAATGATAGGCTTCCAGGGTAGGGGCAATTCTGATGGAATTTTGCAGATGGACCATCGCATCAGGATAATTTTTACGGTAGAAGCTCACCAGACCCTTCAAGCGGTGGCCATCGGCCCGTTTCGGCGAGTTCTTCATCAGTTCGTCAGCCACTTTTTCCGCTTTATCCAATTCGTTCTTTTCAATATAAATCAAACCGGACTTGAAGGACGCAAGCGTTTCAGATGGATCATTGGCAAGAATTCGACGATATATCTCCAACGCCTTGTCACTGTTACCGCTGCCTTTTTCCAAGGCGGCAAGCATATAAAAGGCCCTGATATTTTTCTGATCGGTCTTGACAAGTTCTTCCAGAAAGGCCTTTGCCTTTTGCTCCTTGCCTCCGGATACATAAATAGATGCAAGCTCGATCTTTGTTTGTGCTCGGTTGGGATCAGCGGCAAGGGCTTGCTGCAAATACCGTTCTGCATCTCCAAACTTGTTGCTTACTGCACTGGATATTCCCAGAATCTCGTATCCTTCAACACTGCCAGGGTGCTTGACAAGGTACTGTTCTCCCAGCTTGAAGGCCTCTTCCGGTTTTTTTGTGGAATTATAGACCGCTGCCAGCTCCGGAATCACCTCATCACGGGAGGGATTCTGCTTTAGTACCTTAAGAAACTCCTTTTCTGACTGTTCCAGTTTTCCCAGTTTTGCATATGCCCTGGCCAGTTGAAAACGGGCATCAAAATAATTTTCATCCTTCTCCAGGGCACTTTTAAACAGAACAACCGCACCGGACGGATTGTCAGCATTCAACTGCTTGTGACCTTCTGTGTACAATTCCTCTTTCGTCTTTTTGCCGCAGCCGGAACAGATACAAAGTATTATCAATAAACAAAACAGTTTTTTCATTTTCTCCATCCCTCCAATCCTCTTTAAAAGGCCAGAATAAGGCATTATGTATAGTTAATTCTGAATCATTAATATTACATCAAATTACCCTGTATGCAAGTGTTTAAACCGCTTTTACAGCTATATATTTGTGCCTTTTCCTTAAAGTAGCTCTTTACCTGAATGGGTTTTATCTCGACAGCCTGCCGCCTCGTGCGACTTACAGGATCGTACTGATTATACAGATCCTCGATTGCGGCAAAATGGAATTACGCCTGCTCAATTTACACCTTCTTGATGGACAATAGCTGAACCGTTTATACTATCCACAATGCGTGCCAATATACAGTTCTGCAAGTAGATCAAATCACAACTTATTAATATGATGAACAAACTATTTATTGTAAATTGGTAACGACAGTTATTAATAAATATTAGTTAATTTTATAGCAGTTTTTTTAGATTTTTACGCTATTTGCACCCCTGGCGAGTGTATAGTTTCTTTACACTACCATTGTTTTTCAGAATAAGGTACTGATATTTATGACTATTTGTGAGTGTAAAGATATTTAACATATTGCTGCAAAAGCCCGCAAAGCCTTTAGTGATGCGGTTTACATGAAACGTAAAGTTTCTTTACACCTCAACCAAAACCGGACTACTCCCTTTTTTGGGTTCTGTAGCAGACCATACTGAGGGAGATGTTATCAGCAGAATTATCCTCAAGAAAGCAATTAACCGCCGATGAACGCCGATACACGCCGATTAATCAACCTTAAAAAGCATTTGAAACACTGAGCAACAGAGCAACTGAGCAACAGAGCAACTGAGCAAAAATAAAGAAGAATTAAGGAAAAAACAGAAAAAGTCACTCACCATTTTGTAACTTCTGTTGTTGCTGTAATTATTTGATTTCTCTGTTGCTCAGTTGCTCTGTGTTTATGAACTGCCGTTATTGGCTAGAATCAAAGACTTGTAAAGATATTCGGCTAACCAAAAAGGTGAACTGCATTTCTATAATAACTCTTGGTTTTTTCGGCGTTATTCGGCGTGTTCGGCGGTTAAACTGCCGTTTACAGGGTTTTTGACTCGGTACGGTGGGAATTGAATGGGCGGCAAAAACAGGCGGGAAAATGAAAAAGGCACTCACAACATCAGTTGCAAGTGCCCGAATGATTATGGTCGGGGAGACTGGATTCGAACCAGCGACCCCCTGCTCCCAAGGCAGGTGCGCTGCCAGACTGCGCTACTCCCCGACGAAAAGAAAATTTTATAACACAAACCATGAAGCAGGGCAACCTTTAATTTTACAACGGTCATTCAGAGGCAACTTTGAAGAGCAACGAAGCTATCGTTCAATTTCCGGGTCACGCTTAGCCGCAACACCGCGCTCCATGTATTTCTTCCATTCCAGAGCCAGCCCGTCGTAGGTAAGGCTGAAATCCTTCAGGGCCGCTGCAATGGCTTCTTCCACATTCATACCATTGCCAAGCCCCACAAGCATCTGATTCACCCGGTGCCAGCCATAGGTCGTCACAATATAATTAACCATGGCATAACTTTGCTGATAAGCCAACGTTGCTTCCGCCACAGGCAGGCCGCTGAAGCCGGCCTCCAACTTCCGGAAATCGACAAAGGCATCCTTGCGGGCAGCGCGGCCAAGCTCGCCCATGGGCTGGTTGTACTGCATCCGGCCAAACATCTCGGCAATGCCTTCATTCAGCCAGAGCGGACAGTTGCCGCGGGTCAGGTCAAAAACCACCACATGGGTGTATTCATGATACAGCACACCGCGCATCACCGGGGTGATCTCCTTCATTGCGCCAAATGGCAATCTGATTTTGCCGTCATATACACCGCCCGCCCAGTCGGGAGAATCGGTCAGCGTCTTGAAATCGTCGCGCTTATAGATGGCTACCGGCACTCTCGGCTCGGGAAAGTGTCCCAATTCCGCACCCACCAGGTTGGCGGCACTTTCAAGAACATCAAGGACAGCCAGTGCAAATGCCGTATCGACACCAGGGTCATAGGTAAGGTCAAAGCGTGAGCTATGCCCTTGATCCATCCGCCCCTCGACAGCGGTTTCCTTTTGCGCCCTGGCCAGGATATCAGCAATCTCCTTGCGGCCGGGTGACAGCTTCAGGGCCTGTTCCCACAACTCCATGGCCTGCTGCCGGTTCTCGGTTTCGTAAAGAACCAGCCCCAGGTAAAACAAGATCTCGGCAGAGTCTGACTTTATCTGCCGGGCGCGCTCCAACTCATAACGGGCGATTTCGTATTTTTTCAGGTGATAGTTGCAGATTCCCCTCAGCAGGGCATAGGTAGCCTCCTCGGGATAAAGCTCCATTGCCTTGACGAAGTTTTCATCAGCCTGTTCGTAACGCTTCTGTTTAAAGAACTGGTGACCGTGGGCAGCGTAACCCTCTGCAAGATTTCGCTTAAGGGTACTGTTGAGCGGAAACAGCAGATAGGCCTGGCGCAACTGTGCCAGACCCTTTTCATATTCACCGCGCAACATCAACTCGCGGCCGTAACTGCTATGGATGGCGGGATCAGTGTCGGCCGTCTCAGCTAACACGCAGGTGGCGGACAGGCAGTAAACTGCTGAGATTAACAGTGTTGTGACTAACCGCGGCAGCCCCATCACGAACCACCCCAGACCGGATCGTTGGCAAACTGCATGCGCAGGCGTTCATCGGGGTTTTGCCGGTAAAATTCTTCTTCGGAAAAGGTAAAGCGGTAGGCATGCAGGTAAGCAAAAAGAAGTGCTGCAGCGGCATTGATCCGCTGCATGTTCTGGTCAACTGCATCGGGTGTTACATCGGGGTGGCTTGACTTGACAAGCTCGCGGTGGCGACGTTTGATCTGGGCCAAGGAAAGCTGGTCGCGCTCATTGAAGCCGAAGATCGCAAGCGATGTCTTCAAGTCGTTGTAGGTCATGGGCCGGCAAGGAAATTCCGAACCGCCGAGGCAATGCCGACAGCGTCAAGACCCAGCATGGCACGCAGTTCATGCTGTTCCCCTTGGGGGATCGGGCTGTCGGGATATCCCAGCCGCAGCACCCGTACGCCGGAAAGGCCGTGTTCTTCCAGCAGTTCCAGCACTGCAGTGCCGAAACCGCCCTGCAGGGCATTTTCCTCCAGGGTCACCAGGAGGCCGCATCTCCTGGCCTGCTCCAGAATCAGGGTTTCATCCAATGGTTTGACAAAGCGGGCGTTGATGACCGTAAGCCTGGTGCCATCCTGCTCCTCAAGCATCCTGGCCGCCTCCAGAGCCGGGTACACCAGGGTTCCGAGGGCAAGCAGGGTGCAGCCATCCCCTTCGCGCAGCAGTTCAGCGCAGCCTATCGGCATTATCCTGAAGGTTTGGTCAAGGGCGACGCCATAGCCGTTGCCGCGCGGATAACGCACCGTCACGGGCCGTCCCAGGTCGATGGCGGTTGCCAGCATGTGCTGCAGCTCGTTCTCGTCCTTGGGCGCCATGATGGTCATGTTGGGCTGGTGCCGCAGATAGGACAGGTCAAAGGCGCCATGATGGGTCGGGCCGTCATTGCCCACGACTCCGGCCCGGTCCAGGGCAAAGGTCACCCCCAGATCCTGCAGACAGACATCGTGAAAGACCTGATCATAGGCGCGCTGCAAAAACGATGAATACACCGCAAACACCGGCCGCAGGCCATTGGCGGCCAAACCGGCGGCAAAGGTGACACCGTGCTGTTCGGCAATACCCACGTCGAAAAAACGCTCGGGATATTCTTTGGCAAAACCGCTCAGCCCGGTTCCGTCGGGCATGGCAGCGGTTATGGCAATAATTCGCTCATCTTCGGAAGCCAGCTTGCTGAGTGTCGAGCCGAAAACGGCTGTGTAGGAAGCTGCGCCGCCCTTTCCTTTCAGCACCTTTCCGGTGTTGATGTCAAATGGCCCCACACCGTGAAACAGGGATGGATTGTTCTCGGCCGGTTTATACCCCTTGCCCTTTTTGGTAAGAACATGGATCAGCACTGCGTCATCGAATTTTTTGACGTTCTCCAGGGTCTCAATCAGCTTCGGCAGGTCATGACCGTCGATTGGGCCGATATATTCGAAACCAAAGGCCTCGAACATCATAGCCGGTGTAAAGAGTCCCTTGAAGGAATCCTCCATCTTGCGTGCCACATGGAGAACATCCTTGCCGACCCCGTCAAGACGGCCAAGAAACGATTGTACGTTCTTCTTGAACCGATGAACAAATTCGCTGGTGGCGGTTCTGCTGAGAAAACTGGAAAGTGCCCCGACATTCTCGGCAATAGACATCTCATTGTCATTGAGGACAACGATCAGGTCCTTGTCCAGAGCCCCGGCATGGTTCATTCCCTCAAAGGCAATGCCGCCTGTCATGGAGCCGTCACCGATAACCGCCAGCACCTTGTTCTTGCGGCCATCCAGGTCACGCCCTACCGCAAAACCGGTGGCTGCCGAGATGGAGGTGGAGGAATGCCCCACATCAAAGGCATCGTGGGGCGATTCGGCACGTTTGGGAAATCCGCTGATCCCGTTTAAAGTCCGCAGGGTCGCAAAACTGTCGCGGCGCCCGGTCAGGATCTTGTGGGCATAGGCCTGATGCCCCACGTCCCAGACGATCTTGTCCTCAGGGGTGTTGAACACACGATGCAGTGCTATCGTCAACTCCACCACACCAAGCGAAGGGGCGACGTGGCCGCCATTCCTTGCACAAGTTTCTATGATAACCTGACGCAGCTCTGCGGCTAAAGCCGGCAGCTGGTAGGCATTCAGCTTCTTCAGGTCAGTGGGGGAATCGATTTTTTCCAGGATAGACATATCAGCTCTTCCGTTTGACGATATACTTTGCGATCTCTCTCAGTGGCTCTGCTTCAACACCGAAAACATCCAGTGCCTGTAAAGCCTCGTCCATCATGGCCTGGGCCTCTTCCTTGGCAGCAGACAGCCCCATCACCGCCGGATAGGTGGCCTTGCCGCGCGCCTCGTCAGAGCCTGCATCCTTACCGATCTCCTCGGTCGTACCTTCAATATCGAGGATGTCGTCGGCAATCTGAAAGGCCAGGCCGGCTGCTTCGCCATAGCGGGTTATTGCAGCCAGCTGCTTTTCATCCGCTCCCCCCAGGATTGCCCCGGACTTGACCGCTGCCTTGATCAGAGCGCCGGTTTTGTGGGTATGTATGTACTGCACTGTCGCTAGATCGATTTCCCGGTTGCCTTCACTCTCCATATCCACGACCTGCCCCCCCACCATGCCGTAGGAACCGGCACAGGTGGCGATTTCACGGATGACCGCCAGCTGTGCCGCCGGGTCGCAATTGCAGGCGCTGCGAGGATCGCTGATCAGCTTGAAGGCCTCGGTAAGCAGGGCATCACCTGCCAGAATCGCGATGGCCTCACCGAATACCTTGTGGTTGGTAGGGTTGCCGCGGCGGAAATCATCGTCGTCCATGGCAGGCAGGTCATCGTGGATCAGGGAATAGGTATGGATCATCTCCATGGCGCAGGCCGCAGGGACGGCGCGTGCCGTATCGCCGCCCACGGCTTGGCAGGCAGCCAGCATCAGGATAGGACGCACCCGTTTACCGCCGGCAAAGACCGAGTAGCGCATTGCCTTATGCAGGGAGTGGGGAAGTTCCGTTTCTTTTGGCAGATATTTGTCCAGTGCCGTATCAATACGTGCGCACTGCTCTTTCAGGTATTGTTTCAAGTCCATTTTGCAAGTCCTTTTTAATCTTCCGGTTCAAAAGGTTCACGGGTGAAGGTGCCATCCTTGCGCTTCAGCAGCACCTCGACCCTGCGTTCGGCCTCATCCAGCTTCTTGGCGCAGAAGGAGGCGTGCTTGACCCCTTCCTCAAAGGCCTTGAGAGAATCCTCCAGGGATAGTGATCCACCCTCCAGACGCCGCACAACATCTTCCAGTTTTTTCAGGGATGTCTCGAATTTTTCAGTTGCCATGTCGTGTCCTCTGTTAAAGCTGGTTATTATACAGATATGCTGGTGCCCGTCAAGTTTTCACACCCTCCACCGTCTCCACGCAGCACTCTGCGCTGCCCCTGTGGAAGCGAATCCGCAACCGGTTTCCCGCAGTCAGCTGCGCAACATCAGTCACGACCTTACCATCGATCTTTTGCGTGGCAATGGCATATCCCCGGGAAAGCGTGTTCAATGGAGAAAGCACCTCCAGGCGAGCGGCATTGCTGCCGAATTCCTGTTTGAGACCCTCCAGCCTGAGCAGCATCAACTGTTCCACCTGGGATGAAAGCAATCTTATCCGTTGCCGCAGAACATCCGCCTGACGAACCGGGTTGTGATGCAGCAGCGTTGCCTGGAATCTTTCAAACTGGTCCCGGCGCCGGGTCACACAGTTTTCAAGGGCCAGATAAAGCCGTTCCGTGAGGTCATCCACCCGCTGGGCCAGATGTCCCTGCAGCGAAGTCGGATCATGGAGCGCCCGGCGCTGCGCCTCCAGGCGCGACTCCAGCCGGGCCAGCTGCCTTTCCATGGCCAGGTAAAGGCGATGGCTAAGCGATTCCATCCGGCCGCGCAGCTCTTCCGAACTGGCAATAACCAATTCAGCAGCTGCCGAAGGTGTCGGGGCACGGAGATCAGCCACGAAATCGCTGATCGTCCAGTCGGTCTCATGCCCGACAGCGGATATGACCGGGATATGGGACCGATGAATCGCCCAGGCAACCACTTCCTCATTAAATGGCCACAGGTCTTCAATGGAACCGCCGCCACGGCCTACGATCAGCACATCAGCAAGCTTCAGACGGTTCATGTCATCAATGGCACGGGCGATCTCGTTCGCAGCGCCCTCACCCTGTACCCGTACCGGATGCAGCAGTATCTCAAGGGAGGCAAAGCGGCGTTTGAGGACATTGAGAATGTCGTGGATGGCTGCGCCGGTGGCAGAGGTAACAACTCCGATCCGGCGAGGGAATGACGGCAGAGGCCGCTTGTGACCCTCGTCGAACAGCCCCTCCTTGGCAAGTCGCTCCTTGAGCTGGACAAAGGCCGTCTGCAACGCCCCGACACCGGCCGGCTCCAGGTATTCGCAGATCAGCTGATATTCGCCGCGCTGGTCATAGACCGAGATGCGGCCACGGGCAATCAGCGCCAGGCCATCATTCAGGCGGAATTTCAGGTTTTTGGCAGCACCCTTGAACATCACACAGCGCAGCTGGGCACCGGAATCCTTGAGGGTAAAATAGAGATGTCCCGAGGAGGGCAGCGAGAGATTGGAGACCTCTCCCTGTACCCAAACCTGCTCGAAGTTCTCTTCCAGCACCCCGCGCAGCAGGGCGGTCAGGCGTGTGACCGTCAGTATGGTTTTTTCGGCAAAGATATCCATGATGCGCACACCCTAACACACCCGCGGAAAAGGTGTCAAACCGGTTGACCGGCAACCGTGATTTCAGATCTATCTCCGCAGAATTATTGTACGAATATCTATACCATTTGTGGCAATTCCATTTATATATTATATAATCTTAACCAGCGTGTTTTAATTTTACAGATTTTCGCCAGGGATTGCGGGTTCGTAAAGCCGTGCAACAAAGGCCGGGGAGGGTCAAACCATGAAAGCAGCTGTGGTCCGAGTCATTCAGCAAAGCCTCATCAAGGAAGGTTTCAGTCCGGGCACGGTCGACGGCAAGCTTGGCGACAACACCTATCAAGCGGTCAACGATGCGTTGACAAAGCGGAAGGCGGATCTGCCCAATGACTGGCCGGGGTGGTCGAACTCCAGAAAGACCATCGCCTATCTACAGCTGCTCTGCAAGGAGCGCGCTATCGACGTGGGAGATATCGACGGTTTTTGGGGCCCCCAGACCGATTATGCCTTTGACACCCTGGCACATATCCTGGAAACCGGCGAAGCTCCTCGCCCCTGGCGTGACGAAACCCCGCTCAGCATAAACCCCAATGGCTGGCCGCCTCAGAACGAGGCGGAAATTATCAGGTGCTACGGCCAGGTTGGGACGAACCAGGTTTCACTCGCCCTGCCCTACCCGCACCGCATTGCCTGGGACCTGAAGACGACCATCAATTCGTACCAGTGCAACGTCAAGGTGCATGACAGCGCTAAACGCGTCCTGCAGCGGGTTTTCGATCACTACGGCATGGAGCGGATCAAGACGCTTCGCCTCGACCGCTGGGGGGGATGCCTCAATGTGCGCAGGATGCGCGGCGGCACCCAGTGGTCCATGCACTCCTGGGGGATCGCCATTGATTATGATCCGGAAGACAATCAGCTTAAATGGGGTCGTGACAAGGCGGTCTTTGCCAAACCGGACTACGACGCCTGGTGGCGTTTCTGGGAAGAGGAAGGGTGGACAAGCCTCGGCCGCACCAGGAACTACGACTGGATGCACATGCAGGCGACTAAACTGTGAGCTGTTGAAACAGATGAATCAAGCGCAAAGGAGAACGCCATGACCACGAAAACGAATACGAAAAGAAACTGGACCATCATGGTCTATCTTGCCGGCGACAACAACCTGGACAGCGCCGGGGTTGTCGATCTGAACGAGATGAAGACAATCGGCACTACCGACCAGGTAGCCATCCTGGCCCAGTTCGACCGGGCCGGGGCAAAGAAGGCCACCATCCGCTACTGCCTGAGGAAGGGGACTACGGTTGCCGGGGATGCGGTGCAGAAGCTGGGAGAAACCAACATGGGTGACCCGAAGGTGCTTGAGGAGTTTGTCACCTGGGGAGTCTCCAAATACCCGGCCAATCACTACCTGCTGGTGCTCTGGAACCATGGCGCCGGCTGGGATGACGCCAACCTGTACCAGGGCGACGTCTTCAGCGGCGCTGCCCCGCCTGTCTCCCGCAAAGGCCGACCAATCGACAGCCGCGGCGCCGCCGTCGAAGCAAAGCCCATTTCCTTTGCGCAGCTCCGTGCCGGTCTCACCCGCACCCGGCGGGCCCTGTTCAGCACCACGGTGGGAACTGCGGTCAAACAGCGGGCAATAGCCTTTGACGATCAGGCCCAGGATTTTCTCGACAACATCGAACTGAAAAAGGTGATGGTCAGGATCAAAAAGAAGCTCAAGCAAAAGATCGATATCCTCGGGATGGACGCCTGCCTCATGAGCATGATGGAGGTGAACTTCCAGATGCGCGACGTGGCACAGTTCAGCGTCGGTTCCGAAGAGACCGAACCTGGCGACGGCTGGCCCTACGACCGCATTCTGGCAGCCCTGAACACCAAACCGGACATGACCCCGGAGGAGCTCTCTAAAACCATCGTTATCGAATATCTAGCTTCCTACAAGGCAACCGACAACGTCACCCAGTCAGCGGTGAGTTTATCTGTTCTCAAACCCCTGGCCGCTGCTCTGGACATCCTGGCCAAGGCCCTCAAGAGCGTCCTGGCCGACACAGCCTCACGCACCGCACTGATCAATGTCAGGGCACAGGTCCAGGAGTACAGCCGTCCTTACGATGATTATTGCGATCTCCTCGACCTTTGCGATCTGCTGATCAAGGGGTTCAGTAACCCGGTAGTCAAATCCGCCTGCGTTGCAGTCAAGCAGGCTGCCGCAACCGCCATCATCGCCAGCGGCTACCGGGGCCCGGCAGTCGACAATTCGCGCGGAATATCCATCTACTTCCCCAAACGCAGGCTCTCGCCACTATACAAAACACTCGACTTCGCCAAGCTGAGCATGTGGGACGAATTCCTGGCGGCTTATCTGGTGGCTTTGGGAAGATAGACGTGAGGTTTCAAACATAAACGGCAGTTGAACCGCCGAACACGCCGAATAACGCCAAATAACGCCGAAAAAACCAAGAGTTATTATAAAAATGCAGTTCACCTTTTTGGTTAGCCGAATATCTTTACAAGCCTTTGATTTATCGGCGTGTATCGGCGTTCATCGGCGGTTGACTGCTTTTTAAGGTTCAATGCATCGATTCTGATTTTGCACCATCATTTCACGGAGGATGACGACCATGGCCCCGAAACTGAAGATTCCCGGAATATCCGGCTCCACCAGCGCCAAGATTGACGAACTTGCAAAGGAGGCCATCTCCCTCCCCTTCACCATATCGGTGCAGCAGGTGGTGGACGTAGCGTCTGCCAGGGAAGCGGGCGGCGCGGTAACGGTGGAGCTGACGCAGCCGCTGCCGGAAGGTGAGCAGCGCCGGACCGGAGAGGTCTGCGAGGTTGAGCTGGAGGGTGGGATTACCCTCTGGCTGCGCCCCGGCTCCCTTTACCGGGATTTTGGCGTGCAACGGGCGCGGGGCGCGGAACCGGCCGGGGAAAAGGATGTCTGGGAAATCGCACCGGTCCTATCCCGCCGTGGGATGGAAGCCAGGGGCGGAACAACCGGCCTTGGCATGCGCAAGGTGACGGTCTATCATTGGGAGCGCGTGGCAGAACCTCCAGCGGCTGCAGCTGATGTCGGCAAGTCCAAGAGAAGCCGGGGTGCTGTCGGTACAGTGCTCGGGGCTGCCGGCAATGCAGCAGCAGGCATGGTTGCCGGGAAGATTGCCATTGGGGTGGGACGTGCGGTAGAGCAGCATCTGCTCAAGGGAAACGAGCCGGGGCTGTACCGGGTGGAGCTGGGGCATGATTTTTCCATGACCCCATGCAAGGGAATCGTTGTTGAGGGGCCGATCCTCCTGTTCCTCCACGGCACCATGTCCAGCTTCGAGGGAAGCTTCATGGGGCTCTGGGACCGGAAAAACATCGCCGGCGCCGATGCGCGTGGACAGTTTGGCCGCAATTATGGCCATGCCTATGCCTGGGAACACTACACCCTGACCGAAAGCCCCATCGCCAATGCCCTGGCCTTGGCACAGCAGCTGCCGGACGGGGCAAGACTACACCTCGTGAGCCACTCCAGGGGCGGACTGGTGGGGGACCTGCTTTGCCTGGGGCAGCGCGTACAGGGGACAGAACCTTTGTCGCACACCCGCATCAGAGAGATCTTCGAGCTGGCGGCCGGTGTTGGTAAACCGGGTAAGCAGGATGACGCGGAAAGGGCCCAGACAGCGCAGCTGTGTGAGCTGATAAAGCTGCTGGAGAAGAAAAAAGTTGTTGTGGAACGGTATGTGCGGGTTGCCTGCCCGGCCCGGGGAACCACCCTTGCCTCCGGAAAGCTGGACCGCTGGCTCTCCGTGGTAAAACTGCTCAACGACCTGGTCCTGCCCTGCAACTTCCCGCTCCAGCTCCTGATCGCCCTGATCGCCGAGCATGACGATCCGAGTCAGCTTCCTGGCCTGGAGGCAATGATGCCGAATTCGCCCCTGGTGAGGATTCTCAATTTTCCGGCGCTGCAGGTAACATCCGATCTCTCGGTCATATCCGGCGATACGGAAGGAAAAGGTCTGTTCGGCCGGCTCAAGGAGCTGATGCTCGACCAGTTCTTCGAGGACGAGTGCGATATCGTGGTCAACACCGGCGCCATGTTCGGCGGCCTGAAGCGGGTGAATGGCGGCCGGTTCCACCTGGATAGCGGACCGGAGGTCAACCACTTCAGCTATTTCAAAAATGAGGGGACTGTGCGGATGCTGGCAGCAGGTCTCCTGCGGGGCAACGGTTCGGACGCCGGCTTCCGACCCCTGTCCGTAGCACCGGAGAAGGAGCCTGCCCGGGCTGTCCTGCGCCGCGCCCCACAATGCCCGCTGCCGGTGGTCTTTGTTCTGCCGGGTATCATGGGGAGCACCCTGGAGGTGAACAATGACAGGATCTGGCTCGGCAAGCTCGCCCTGATGCTGGGAAAATTCGGTGAGATTGCGGTCAACAGGGAGGTGACGCCGAAGGAGCCGTTTGAGGAGTATTACGGCGAGTTGATGGAACGGCTGCGGGAAACCCACGAGGTGGTCCCCTTCCCTTATGACTGGCGGCGCTCGATCCTGCTGGCAGGGGAAGCGCTGGCGAAGCAGGTCAATGCCAAGCTGGACGAGATCGAACAGCTCGGTACGAACCAGCCGGTGCGCATCCTGGCCCACTCCATGGGTGGTCTGGTGGCACGGGCAATGATCGCCCAAAGGCCCGAGGTATGGCGGCGCATGACAGCCCATAACGGCGGCCGGCTGGTCATGCTCGGCACCCCCAACAGCGGCTCCTACGAGATCGTCCGGCTCCTGTCCGGTTATGCCACGACGCTCCAGCAACTGGCGCTGCTCGATTTCACCCGGAACTGGGCCGAGCTGCTGGAGATCATTGTCCGTTTCCCCGGCGTGCTTGAACTCCTCCCCATCGAGGACGATTACCGGTTTTTCAATGCCGAGTTCTGGCATGAGCTGAAGATGAAAGACG
>JBGSQD010000017.1:0-9260 GCA_041738275.1 Geobacterales bacterium | reverse complement strand
CCATGACAGGGCCGGCATAGTCCACTACATCGTTAATCCTTGGAAATCTTGTAAGAACCGCCTTTTTCAAAATCTACCTTGGCATTGAGAAACTTGACATTGGTATAACCCAGTTCCTTCAGAGCATGATAAGCCATCTCTGCACGAACACCGGTTGAACAGTGGGTTATAATCAATTTGTCCTTGGGGATTTCAGCCACGCGGTCCTTGATCTCTTCGGCTGGGATCAGCTTGGCGGTTTTGAGCATACCGGAGTTGCCTTCATCCGTATTACGCACATCGATGATCATGACATTGGCCGGAAGTGCAGCTGCATATTTCTTGAACTCGTCAATGTTGATCTCACCGGGGCGCGGTTTGGGGACATAAACGGCCTTTGCGGACAATTTGCCGGTTGCGACTTCGTACTTGGCAGCCTGCCATGCATCAAATCCGACGGCTACAATCATCACCTTGCCATAACCAGCCTTGATAAGTGCTGCGGCAACCTTTTCAGCCTGCTTGCCATCCTTGCCATCATAAATCATAACTGGCGCTTTTTTTACATTGGCCGGCAGACTCTTGACCAGCTTGGCTGCATTTTTCGCAGGGAAAGCAACCGCACCTTTAATGAATCCCTTGGCAGCTTCGTTAGCAGCACGCACGTCAAGCAGCACATGCGGGATATCCTTGTCAATCCAGGCCTCTTTAAGGAACTGTGCCGACAAAACACCAAAATGTTTTTGTGACCAGGCAGGCATACCGTCTTTGTACACCTTTACGTTGGTATAGCCCAGGGCCTTGGCCTTGGTAGCCGAACCAGGGCTCATGTTGCAGGCAGGACCGGCGCAGTAAAAAACAATCAGAGCATTTTTGTCCTTGGGGAGCATCTTCTCGGCCAATTTGTCAAAAGCCGGAAACGGAAGGTTCTTTGAAGTCGGGATCGAGCCTTCCTGAAAACGGGGCAGAGGGCGGGAGTCAAACAGGAAGTATTTGCCTTTTTCCGGCCCGAGGGCAACCAATTTCTCAACATCTGCAGTCGTCATCAGCATGTCTTGCGGTACACTGACCGGGGGCTTCTCAGTCACGGTCACGGCGTTCTTCACGCCATCTTTCAAGACATAATCGACCTTGATTTCATGCATCTTTTTGATCTCGCGAAGAAACTCGCCATCTCCGGTCTTACCTTTACCGTTAATAACCTTTACGTCATCCTCGTCAAACTTGATCAATTCGACGGCATCATCAATCTTGACCTGAATAGTCTTGGATTTGAATGCAACATTGTCCAAATAGCCACGTACTGCATTGGGTTCAGCTTTGTGACAGTTGGTGCATATCTTGGCAATGGTTGGTTTTGCGGCTGGCGCCTGTTGAGCAAATGAGGCCAAAGCAAGAGATAGTACCGCTACCATAGAAAAAAGTACTGATAATCCGGATTGTTTTCTTGTCATCAAACCGTCTCCTTTTTTATTAAAAAAATATCCTGCTAACACCCTGCAGTTTTCTTGAATATCTTGGCAACGTTCTTGTCACCCTGTGTGAAGTATTTACAACGAATCTCATCGCCCTCGGCAATACGCTTGTCCTTGATTTTGTCAAGTGTAAGCTCATCGGTGACCACAATCGTAATGCTGTCGCCGGTCTTATTGTCTTTAAGAACTGTAGTCGCACTCTTCCCGTCCGGAGCAACCTCAAATTTTGTGAGCGAACCAATGACGGTTTTGACATCATCCGCACTAGCCATTTGCGCAAGCGATAAAACCGACATAGCCATTACTGCAACCATCAAAAAGATTGAAAGGGTTTTTTTCATTGCATTCTCCTTTGCTAAATATGAAGGCCGATATAGTTTACCAATAGTTGGTTAATTTGCAATTGTAAGTTTACTGTAAATACGGGGGGAGCATCAACTCCCCCCGTGGTACTGATTTAGAAATGAACTTCAAAGGTTGCATAGACGTCGTGTGCTTCCTTCAGTGGAGCCAAAAGCATCATGTCGGTTGCTTGGATTTCGGAAATTTTCTTGGGAGCGCCGACCCAGTTGTTGCTGCCGGTGTACTCGAAATCATAATACTGGTAGCCAAGCCTGAAGAATGCCTTGCTAAGATAAGATGAAATAGGTTTCAGATTGAGTTCCTGGATGATATACGGTTCGTAAACATTGCCGCGTGTACCGACTTTGCTGGTCCACATATCGTCTGCGGACGGTGCAAAGGTGATCCAATCCTTCGAACCATGGTTGAATTCGAAGCCGATCTTGGTTTTTGAGGGGAGGTCATAGCGGACACCGACATAGGCAGCCCAACCAGTTTTGCTTTCGGGAGTATAGTCCTGGGCAAAAAACTCACCGGTCATCAGACCTTGAAAACCTGCATTCTGGGAAACTTGCTGGTTGGGATGGGTTACGCTCAGTCCCAGGTCAGCAAAGAGATTCAGGTTACCGGGGCCAACTTTCTTGAGGGTGCTCATGGCGCCAACACCGTACCAGTCGATGCTGCCCAGATTCACCGCAGGAGCGGTATTGCCGAAGATTGTGTTATTCATGGACGGGAAATCGAAGATGTCGAAACCACGGTTCCATTGCATCCATACGCGCAGCGGGTCGGTGTCAACAGGGATAACGGCAATACCCAGCATATCGGTGTCTTTGATGCTGTTGCTGGATGTCTTGATGCCGCTGTCAAAGCCACGACCGTAACAGACCTTGGCATAAGCGCCCGGCAGTATCTCAATGTCGGGAGCATAACCGATTGTCATACCGTCAAAGGCATAATCAACCAGCAGCGCCGGTGTGCCGCCGTTGCCGGGGCGCTCATTGTTGAGACGCAGGTTGCTGGGGACGCCGTTGGTGGAAGGACGACGGCCGACCGAGAACCAGAGCGGTTGATCAAGAATATTGCTCCAGGTGGCAAAGGCACGGTCGACATTCAGCAGGCTGTCGGAAGGGACATGGCTGAGCGTGCCATCGAAAACGCCGACGCGATCAGCAAAATAATTGCCCATTGTCGTAGAATCCGTCTGGGAGCCGAATGCCTTGTACATATCAAGCTTGGCATGGACAGTAATGTTCTGGGTAGCCTTGGCGGTCAAATCAAGACCGAATTTGTTGGTGTAGAGGGTCTCATTTTTAGGTTTATATGCAGGGATTTGAGCAAGGTTGCCACTGGCTGATCCAAGAAAACCCTGCATTGCCATTACCATTGCAGCTTGTTGATATTCAACAGGCATACCTCCAAAAGCAGCCTGGTTTGCTGGGGTCATCATACTCATGACCTGATTCATCAACCCTTTGTTGGTAAGCGTTCTTAATATGGCATTTTGTTGTGCTGTAAGTGAATTGGCCTGCAGATAACCTGAAACCATGGCAGGTGTCATCGTGTTCAGTGCCGGCATAATTTGTTGTGTGAAACCATTGTACATGGCTGAAGGCATATACTGGGTAAGGATTGTGGTGAATTGAGCCGGGGTAAAAAGGGCGCCTGCTTTGCCCTGAAACATGAAAGCTGCTGCCGAAGGGTTTGTAATGGTAGCATTTGCACCAACAGTTGTTCCGGCCACAGCATTCGGACCAACAGCAAAACCACCAACCAGATTCTGCATAGTACCGATTGCATCGGTATACGGAACCGTCTTACCATGCAGGCTATCAACCCTGAAACGGTAATCTCCGCCAATAGTCAGCCATTTGCCGATGGACTTGTCCTCAACCTTTTTTACTGAACCTTTGAGGTCCTCGACTTCCTTGCTCAGTTTGTCGATTTTCTTTTGCAACTCATCGTCCGCAGCACGCGCAGAGACCGGAAGTACCACCCCCGCGACGAGAGCAACAAGCGCCATCTTCACTACTGTTCTTTTCATCAGCTTCTCCTTTTGGTTTAATTCTGCCCTAAGGCCTGTAACCGTTACCAAGCAAACCATTCAACTTCGTGAATGTTGTGCATACAACATGCCATCAAATTCACTAATAATATATATTACTATTTTTGTATATAGCTTTTTGAATTACAAAGATTTTTATTTTAACCAAAACTTTAGCAGGGCTTAAGAATGTGTCAATCAGGGTAGCGATAGACAACGATGCCAGCGAAACAACTGACTGAATTGCGCTGAATCACGGCAAATGGCAGGAACAAAATTTGCGGCAGTTTTACAGTATTGGCCCGTCAGTCCGACTGAGAGCCGTCCGACGGATGGTTGATGCTTTCATAGAGTGCAATCTGTTCGGCAAGGGAGAGCTTGCGACGGCAGCAGGCCTTCCGGTTCAGACAGAGACGGCAACGGTCGTCAGAGCACCACTGACAGAAACTGCAGTCTGGACATGGATGTTTTTTGGGGGGATCTTCAGTCACCGTACGGTTGAATTTATTACTTTTCTACTTCAGCTATGGCAGCTTTGACAGCCTGCTCGGTGATTTGCCTGTCACCAACCAGGATCTTGGTCTTTTTCGTCTTGCTGCTTGTCACCACAACCGACGGCGTGGAATTAAGGTTAAAACCGCGATAAACCGTTAGATTCGCCTGCATTCCGTACAGGATATCTGCGTAATTAACCTGGCGAAGCTTCACGCCAAGCGGTGTGACAACGGTCTGCACCTCTTCCGGTGTCGGGTTCTTTGTCTTCAGAGCAAGTTCGCCCAAGGCCTTACGCAATGGTATATATTTGTCCTTCTCGAAATAAAGGAACTGGAGATTGAAGGGGGTAAAATTCAATGTTTCTTTATGAATGGGAAAATCGACGAAACCAACCTTGGCGAGACGGGCAATGTCAGGATACATCTTCTCAATAATTGGCTCGACCTTGCGACAACCGGGGCAGAACCAGTCGCTGACGAAATAGACAACCGTGGTACTTTTCGTTCTGCCAAGGAACGGGTCCAACTCAGCAGCCTCTGATTCTTTTTTTACCCCGAAAAATGCCCCTGCCAACCCGACAGTAGCAATTAAAAACACTATCAGTAATAATTTGGCGCGAAATTTCATGTCGACTCCTTTAGTTCCCATCAATTCATAAAGCTTCACACAGCAGCCAAAACCGACAGCAGCCGCAATTCCAAGACAGATCGGACACCATTGACCAATATCATATTTTTGCAGCCAGATAAATCTGGATTCTGCGCCGGCAGCAGCGAAAAGAAGAATTATCACCATCCGGTCAGCCCAGACAAATCGGTGGCGCAGTGCTGCAAACAACGCAAGCACAACAAAGAAAGCGACCCCGAACCACCCGAAATTCATGCCGAAAATAACAAACGCTGCTGTTTCACTGCATGACGAGCAGATCTTCAGTACCGATATTACCGACAGGACCACCCCGGCGACAACAGCAAGCCAGAGACACCATGAGGAAAACAGGGTGATTCGTTGTGCCGCCAGTAAGTAGGTATTATTTGGTGACTGGTTAGAAATTGGGATAGCCATAGTCATCACGATGCAGAATTGAATAACAATTTGAATATACTACCCACGATTACCAAAGGTCAAGCCTGCGCCGCCGTCACGCACAATCAGTAGACCACGTTACGTTTGACCGCATTCCCCTCCAGCAGTTGTGAGAATGCTTTGCCGCTGTCGGCATTGACAAGCAGATAACGGGGCAGTTTCATTATATTGTCCTGGGGTGCTGCATGACGTCGTTCGATACTGAAGCTGGCCACATACCCTGTTTCCACGCCTTTCTTGAGCAGATAGTCGTCATAGATGCCAAACGGCCAGGCAAGCAGATCAACCGTACCTCCCAACTCCTTCTCCAGCTTGGACTTGGACTTTCTCAACTGGCTCGTTACAAATTCATCCAATGCCAGGGGCGTGAGTTTTTTCCGTTCCTTTTTAAAATTCGGATGCCAGTAGGTATGTGATTGAATATCGAACAGCCCGGTCTTTTTCAGCTCACGCAACTGGTCCCAGGTCATGGCGTACTTTGCATTTGAAATGGCAGAGGGATAGCAAAAGACCGTAACAGGGTAACGATACTTGCGGATGACGGGCAGCATGTCGCTGTATACTGATTTGTGTGCATCATCTTCGACGATTACCACTGATTTGGGACCCGGAGCAGGCGCTTTGCCACGGTAATAATCTACAAGCCGACGCAGCGGAATCACCTTATAGCCGTTATCATGCAGAAACTTCATCTGCGATTCGAATACCGCAGTTGTTATGGTCATGCCATCGGCAACAGTCGGCCCCATTCGGTGGTAAAGCAGAATGGGAACACGGAATGATTCGGCGGAGAGTGCGGGTAATGGAACAACAAGGAGTACAACAACCAGGAGGAGACGAAAAAACTGCATGAATGTCATGAACAACCTTTCAAAATGATATTGCGTACTGAAGTTACAGTGTACCTGTTTACGTACACTTTGTCCCTCATATTGAAGATAATATAGTCATCCCCGCACGATATATACGGAGCAGGGGGCGCTGGTAGCGACTTTATGTGAAACACTCCCCTTGATCCGGCGTTGAAGAAAACCCTTGCTTGAACTGCCGATAATGATTACGTCGATCTGCTCCTTTTTGGCAAACTCCAAAAGCTTATCCTCCGGCGAACCATACTCGACAATCATTTCCAGAGGAATTTTATGTTCGGATGCACATTTTTCTATCACATAAAAGATTCGACGCCGTAATTCATCCCACCTTTCCGTTTCAGTTACCGGGGCAGACGGAACAAAATCCGTATATGTTGCGGTTGGCGCGTTTGGCAATACCAACATGGCGTAGATATAACTCTTAAATTGGCTGCTGCTTCCAGACGCCATTCTCACGGCCTCCTCGGCTGCCTTATCGGACTGCGGCGAGCCATCAATGGCCACAAGTATCTTTTTTCTCAGGTTTAACATTGCCCCGTCCCCCGCTTTGTTCTATTTCTCTGGTACAGAGTATGCAGGCATTTCCTATTCTTGACTATGAAATATAATGCAATTTTTCATACTTGACAATTATAAAACAATATTCTATCTTTTTAGAATATTTGCACATCTTGCGTCTAATTAGAAACTTGGCGTTTTTTGTAAAATATATCAGCAAGTTATACAGCATCAAAAATCACATTTCATTAAACTTACAGGACACAATTATGGCAAAGAAAGAAAAATCAGAATACCTCATCCAGGCGGTATCCCACGCCCTTGACCTTCTGGAGCAATTCCACGATGAAATAGACGAACTGGGTGTCACCGAGCTCAGCAAACGGCTGAAGCTTCACAAAAACAATGTCTTCAGGCTGCTGGCTACCCTTGAATCACGCGGCTACATCGAGCAGAACCGGGTTACGGAAAATTACCGCCTTGGACTGAAAACACTGGAACTCGGACAGACATTCATTCGCCAGATGGGACTGCTGCGCCAGTCCAAGCCGGTGCTTGAGTCACTGGTCAAGGAATGTAACGAAACCACCTACGTGGCGATCCTCAAGGACTTCAACATTATCTACCTGGATGCCGTTGAAACAGACATGACCGTGCGGGTCGTACCCAGGGTCGGTTCGCGTCTGCCCGCCTACTGCACTGCCGCCGGCAAGGTCCAGATCGCCTTTATGAGTGACGAAGAGCTGGAGAACTTTCTCCCTACCAAGGAACTCAAACGCTACACCAACAATACCATAACCGATCGCGACGTCCTGAAAAAACAACTCAAGGAAATTGCGGAACAGGGCTATGCCATTGACAACGAAGAACTGGACATCGGCGTCAGATGCGTAAGCGCACCCATCCGCGATTATACCCGCCGCATCATCGGCGCGGTCAGCATCTCCGGTCCCTCCATGCGCTTCCTGGATGAACGCGTGGATAAGGAACTGATCCCGCTGGTCATGAGGGCAGCAGAAGAGATTTCATCCAAACTCGGCTTCCAGAAGTAATCAACTTACTGATACTATTGACAGAGGCGGCTTTCGAGCCGCCTTTTTTTGTTTCTCCTTGAAGAGCGGGTTACACTTGGCTACTATGATCATTTGAATAAGCGCAATCCTGTTTACTAGGGCTGGCTGAAACAGATACCGGGGTGCATGTAATGATGATCTATAAAGTAATTGAACTGGGCACGGTCACGGAAGAGGCCATTGAGGAAATACTCAACGAATGGACCGCCAAGGGGTGGCATTTTAACGGCATGCAATTCGCCATGCGCGAATCCAGCCGTCGCCCTGCCATGGCCTTTGTGCTGTTTACTCGCGAGGAGCAGGAAACGGAGGAGCAGCATGTCACACGATAACACCCTCTACCTGGTTGACGGCTCCTCTTACATCTACCGGGCCTACTTCGCCATCCGCCACCTCTCCTCCCCCAGCGGCCATCCAACCAACGCCATCTACGGCTTTATCCAGATGTTGCTCAAACTGCTCAAGGATTACGATCCCCAGCATGTGGCGGTGGTCTTCGACGCCGGCAGGATCACCTTCCGCACCGAGATGTATCCGGAGTACAAAGCCAACCGAGCCGCCATGCCGGACGACCTGCGCGTCCAGATGGGGCCAATCCGCGAGGTGGTACGGGCCTTCAACATTCCAACACTGGAGTTGAATGGTTTTGAGGCCGACGACATCATCGGCGCCCTGGCCGGACGTTTCAGCGCCAACGGCGGCAAGGTCGTGGTAGTTACCGGTGACAAGGATCTGATGCAGATCGTAACCGACAGGGTCACCCTGTTGGACACCATGAAGGACAAACAATCCGGTATTGCCGAAGTGATCGAACGTTTCGGCGTGGGGCCTGAACGGGTCACGGACATCCTCGGCCTGGCCGGTGATTCCTCGGACAACATCCCCGGCGTGCCGGGCATCGGCGAAAAGACCGCCACCAAACTGATCCAGGAGTTCGGTTCGCTGGATCAACTGCTGGAGCGGGATGCCGAGGTAAAGGGGAAGAACGGTGAGAAACTGCGGGAGTTCCGCGAACAGGCGCTGCTGTCGCGCCGCCTGGCCACCATCGAGTGCAACGTGCCGATTGAGATCGCCATGGATGATCTGGCCGCCCGGGAACCGGACCAGGAATCCCTGAACGCCTTCTTCAAAAAGTACGGTTTTACCTCGCTGATCAAGGAACTGACCGCGCGCGCCACTTTGTCCACCGAGAGCTACCATACAATCGCGACTCCCGGACAACTGGAGGCGCTCATCCGGGAACTTGAGCAGTGCGGGGAATTTGCCGTTGATCTGGAAACCACCAGCCTTGACCCGCGCCAGGCGGAGATCGTCGGGTTGTCGTTCTCGTATGTGGAGCATGAGGCGTATTATATACCGGTCGGGCATGTCCTTGTTCCCTCCCCCTTGACGGGGG
>JBGSQD010000011.1:0-3397 GCA_041738275.1 Geobacterales bacterium | reverse complement strand
CGCGGTTATGCTTCTGCTGACCTGTTCGTGTTCCCCAGCGCCACAGACACCTTCGGGAACGTGGTGCTTGAAGCGCAAGCCTCTGGTTTGCCGGTTATCGTATCCGATGAAGGTGGTCCGCGAGAGTTGATGGTCGATGGTGAGACCGGTCTGGTGTTCCGAGCCGGTTGCACAAGCGGCCTTGCAAGCGCCATCAGATCAATGATTTCCGACCCGCAACGCATTACTGGCATGGGCCGCAACGCACGAGGTTATACGCTTGACAAGGCGCCTGACAGCAATCAAACCTACAGCACCATACTGCAGGATAATACACTACTGGCAACTTACGGCAAGAATTCATCCTTTGCTGAAGCTGCCTAGTCAATAAGAAAAGGGGACAAAATATGACATTAGCTGATATCAAAAAGATTGCCATCGAACATGGTATAAGGGTTGTCGGAGTGAAAAAAGCCGACATTGTCAGAGCCATCCAGAAACAGGAGGGTAATACTCCCTGCTTTGCCACGGGCAAGGCTGCTGAATGCGCCCAGCCAAACTGTTTATGGCTCGATGCCTGTGAATGAGCGGAAAAGTTCAGTTGCAATCAGCAAAAAGCGCTTAGGCCAGTTAATAGCGCTGACGAAATCAATATTTCTGATCCCTGCTGGTATCTCAATCGTGAACTGACTTGGTTGGCCCAACTGCAGCAGTGAATTAGCCTGTCTGCACAGTTCACTCTTACTCACCCAACCTACGGTTGATAATAATCGATGATCCCGGCAGTTTCTTGGCGGCCTTTTTGACCTCGGTAGAGATCGATGCCAACTGGGCGTATGAGCTGACCGGAGTCAAGCGGGTGTTGACGATGCCGATGGAAATCGAGAGCAGCCCGAAGGTCTCCTGTTCGCCCTTGCGGTTAACGGCACTATAGCATCCTGAGGAATAGTCCTTTTCTCCGTGAAATACCGGCAAATGCTCTTCAAGCGTCTTGATAACCTGCGATGATATGTACTCTGCATGATGTGCTCCGGTTATGATAATAAAGTCGTCACCTCCGATATGCCCGCAAAAACTCGAAATTTCAACTTCTGATGATCTTATCACACCAGTGATTATTTCTCCGATGGCTTTGATGACAACATCGCCTCGCTGAAAACCGTAGTAGTCGTTAAACGGCTTGAAATTGTCTATGTCGATGTAGGCAATATCGAAATCATTTCCTGTCTGGAGCCGCTCGTTTATCTCACGCTGGATGCTCTCGTTGCCCGGCAGCCCGGTCAGCGGGTTAGCACCCTTAGCAAGCATCAGATTGATATCTGTTATAGCGCTGATAAATCGGTTGACATCAACGATGCCGTAATAATTCCCGTTGCGGGTAACACAGATGTTATCTACCCGGACATCCATATTCTGCGACTGAATTGCCTGGGCAGCGTCTTTGATACTGACATTCGCATCAAACCCCAGCTTGATCGGAGCCATAAGATCGCGCATCTTTTTGGAGTGGTTGATATGGAAAGCGAAACCGTTAATACCGATGATATGATCTTCCAGAAAGGTGGATCGATTGCTGATACCAACCGCGCGACCGTCATCCACAACTGGCAACACAAGCAGATTCGGGTCGTTCTGAAATCTCTTGAGAACCGCAGCAAGACTGTCTCCCGGATTTGCCGGCACGACAGGGATGGAGATATCCCCAATAAACTCTGAATTAACAACTGCGGCAATCTGGGGGCTTTCAGAATCGACATGAATTGGTATTTCCAGGCGCGAAAGAGCATCTGATCTTTTCGTATCAGGTGTCACATCAGGTGTAGAAACGGACATGTCTCCGACTATCATGCCTTGAGTTATGAATGCTGCAAACTGCTGCGGGTCGAGCGGTCTGGCAAAATAGTATCCCTGTACCTGCTGGCATTTGCGCTGCTGTAGAAATTCCAGTTGTTCCCGAGTTTCAACCCCCTCGGCAATTACGTTCAGTTTAAGTGAGTGAGCCATTGCTATAATGGCCTCAACTATCGCTGCATCATCAGGATCATTGACGATGTCACGCACAAAAGATCGATCCACTTTGATAGTATCGATAGGGAGATGCTTGAGATATGAGAGTGAAGAGTAGCCGGTGCCAAAGTCATCAACAGAGATGCTGATGCCCAGCTCTTTCAGGCGAAGAAGCTTGCAGATCGTGTCACTGGAATCGCCCATCAGCGCACTTTCGGTCAGCTCCAATTCCAGATAGTGCGGATCAAGTCCGGTTTCTGCAAGAATATGCATGACCAGTGGCACAAAGGCGTTGTCACGCAGCTGGCGGGCAGAGAGATTGACAGAGACTCTGAGCTTCGTCAGTCCGGCATCCTGCCAGGCCTTGTTCTGGCGGCAGGCCTCCTTTAGAACATATGTCCCCAACCGCACGATCAGGCCATTCTCTTCCGCCACAGGTATAAACTTGTCCGGAGGGATTATGCCATGACCGGAGCGCTGCCAGCGTACTAGCGCCTCCATGCCGATGATATCGTTGCCGTTGATGTCCATCTTGGGTTGATAGCAGAGAAAAAATTCACCATCTTCCAAGGCTCGCAGGAGTCCGATCTCAATACTGTGGCGCTCGACCGCTTTCTTATTGAGCGCTTCAGAATAATACTGGAACATTTCAGCATTCTGGTGCGCCTGGTTCATGGCTATATGGGCATTTTTCAACAGCAGTTCACTGGTCATGCCGTCTGACGGATAACAGGCAATACCAAAACAGGCAGGAATTATTGCTTCTTCAGTCCCCAGGCGGAGAGGCTCAGAGAATACTTTCTGCAATTTGGTCAAGATGGTGGCGACATCACCCTCCAATACGGTACCTCCCAGTACCAGTACGAATTCATCGCGATTGATACGGGCAATCGTATCATATTGGCGTAAAGTCGCAGTAAGACGTTCCGCAATTCCACATACCGCCTCGCATCCTCCACTATGACCTCGTGCGTCAACAACAGACTTGAAACCTGTCAAACTGATATAGATAACAGCCGTGTTTTTTTGTTTGCGGCTATTAAACGCAATTACCTGATTCAAACGGTCCAGCAGCAGGTTATGATTGGGAAGGCCGGTCTCATGGTCGTAATAAGCCAGTTTATTTATCTCTAGTTCAGCGAGGTGAAAAGTATCCTGCGATGAACGGAGTTGCCGGGCACAATTGCGAATAAAGAAATGCAGGAACACGGCAGTTATTGTGATGAATAGAATTCCTTTCAATATGGCAATATGCTCGAATTGCTGCTGATCTTTTACAACCCACGCCGTTGCAGTATCGGACAACAAAATCCATGCGATCCCGAGAAATAAATATAGCAACACAGCCCTGGCAGGGGTAAGTATCTTATCTGGCGGAAAACATGTCCTGTTGTTTGTTGCATGCATAGTT
>JBGSQD010000004.1:0-32478 GCA_041738275.1 Geobacterales bacterium | reverse complement strand
ATTCTGGAGCGGATTGCCCGTGGTGAACCGCTCACAGATATGCTTGCTTTCATTGCCGTTTCTATCGAACGGGAACTGCCTGGTTCTTTATGCTCGATCCTGCTGGCAGATGAGAATGGTCTGCGCCTGCTGACCGGAGTTGCACCAAACCTGCCAGATTTTTTCAATAGCGCGGTTAACCGCACACGAATCGGAGAAGGAGGCGGTTCGTGCGGTACGGCGGCTTTTAGAAAGGAACGGGTGGTGGTGGAAGATATTGCCAACGATCCTTCGTGGGAAGGTTTCTTACCGGCGCAGGAAGCTGGGATCCGCTCATGCTGGTCTGAACCGATCTTTTCCACAGGTGGACAGCTGTTGGGCACCTTTGAGATCTATCACCGCCATCCGTCGGTCCCTGGCGAAGAAGAGATTCGTATGATCGAACAGGCCTCGGTCTTTGCCGGTATTGCAATCGAGCGGAGCAGAAACGAGGCAGAGCGCAATGAACTTGAGCTTCGCTTGAACCAGTCGCAGAAGATGGAAGCGGTAGGACAGCTGGCCGGTGGGGTTGCCCATGATTTCAACAACCTGCTTACGCCCATAATCATCTACGCCGAAATACTCAAAAGGGCGTTGTCCGACAATGAGAAGCTCATTCCCAAGGTCGAAGGGATCATCAGCGCTTCCCATAAGGCGCGTGATCTGACCGAGCAACTGCTAAGCTTCGGACGCAAGCAGGTCATGCAGATGCAGGTCATCGACCTGAACGAGGTCATTAATTCATTTTACTCCATCATGCGACGAACAGTGCGCGAAAGCATCGACATAAATCTGCAGCTTTCTTCGCAAGCTGCCATCATCCGCGCCGATCGTTCCAAACTCGATCAGGTCATCCTCAATCTGGCCATCAACGCCCAGGATGCTATCAACGAGACCGGCCAGATCATCATAGAAAGCGGACAGGTACTGATTGACGATGAATATGCTCGTCTGCATCCCGGTATGCGGGCTGGAGATTATATTCTGCTGGCATTCAAGGATACTGGTTGTGGCATGAGTGATGAAACCTTGAAACGTATCTTCGAGCCGTTTTTTACCACCAAACAGGTTGGTCAAGGTACCGGACTCGGCTTGGCAAACGTGTATGGCATCGTCAAACAGCATAACGGTTATATTGCTGCAACCAGCGGGCTTGGCAGCGGAACGACTTTCAAGATATATTTCCCGCTGGTGAACGAACAACTGAGCGAAGCCAATGGAACGTTTGAATACCTGACTTCGGATTATGCAGGAACTGAAACTATCCTGCTGGTTGAAGATAACGAAATGGTGCGCGTCATGACAGCTGATCTGCTGGAGGGGCTTGGATACACGATTTATTTTGCGGAACATCCTGAAAGAGCCCTGGAGCTTGTCAGGCAAATCCCGGAAAAAATTGACCTGCTGATCACTGACGTGGTCATGCCGGGAATGAACGGTCAACAGCTTTTCGAGCGTATCAACGCCGTGCGGCCTGATATCGATAAAGTTTTGTACATGTCGGGCTACACCAATAATGGAATCGTTATCGACGGAACATTGGAGGACGGAATCCATTTCCTGCAGAAACCATTTACTGTTGACAGTCTGATGGCCAATGTCAAGGGCCTGCTTCAATCATAAAGATTTCATCAACTATAGTATTCGCAGAGTTCGATACAACTGGAGGACTACCATGCCATCACAACAGGCAGATCGCGTGCTGGATACCAGCGGTCTCAAATGCCCTCAACCGGTATTGAAGCTGTCGGTCATTTCACCTGACATGAAAGCAGGAGAAATCCTCGAAATAATAGGTGATTGTCCTACCTTTGAGAAGGATATCACCGCCTGGTGCATCCGTCTGAAAAAGACCTTGCTCTCCATGCGAGATGAGGGGAACTACCGCAAGCGGGCCTTGATCCGATTTTGATCATCAGGACTTAGTTCACAAGGGAAACGTCTATGGCAGACACCACTTATCATCCTGACGACCGTTGTATCCTTTACTGCGAACTTTCTTCGACTGAAGGGTATGATTCTTTCCCCGGTATGTCGCAGGCTCGCTGCGCAGGAGACCCGCCCTCAGACAAACTCAAGCTCTATTCCCTTTGCCTTGATTGCGACCTGCTGCATCAGCATGGTGACCGCTCCATTTTTTCCCGCATCTCATCCTGTCTTGCCCAGTGCCATGAAAACATCATTGTCAAACAACCCTCCATAGATCTTGGTTTTACTGCCATCCAGAATATGTTGGAGCGTCTTTCTATCGGTGATCCGAATGCGCGCGTGATCCTGCCCTATGATATCAAGGCGTTCGCTGTACTGGAACCGCTTCTGAACCAGATGGCCGACTTCATAAAGGATATGGTCGAGGATAGCCATGAAACCGCCATGGGTCTTTGTGAGCATTATGAAACACTGCTTCATCTTGCTGACGGTGATCTGGATGCCAGGGCTAGCGTAAACTCACCCATCGAATTGATTGCAAAACTGGGTGAGTTGATAAACAGCCAGACACAGTCCTTTCTGAATGTCATCAAACTGCAGCATGCGCTGGAACAGGAGATGCGATCAATGAACCAGCGCCTGCAGGGAATCATTGATTTTCTGCCGGATGCTACGTTCGTTATTGACACTGATCATCGTGTCATCGCATGGAATAAGGCTATCGAGGAAATGACGGGGGTGGCAAAGGAGGATATTCTTGGCGCGGGAAATTATGCTTACAGCATGCCCTTTTACGGAGTGCGGCGCCCGGTCTTGATTGATCTTATCGGAACTGAAGAAGAAGTGCTGCTGTTCAACTACAAGTATTTCAAACGGCGGGGGCAGACGATTGCTGCAGAGGTACATCTTCCTGCAATCAATAACTTTGGTGAACGGCAACTCTGGATAACGGCGTCGCCTCTGTACGACCATGACGGCATTCAGATCGGCTCCATCGAATCGATTCGCGATATTTCCGATTTCAAGAAAGCAGAGTTTGAGAAAGAGCAGCTCAAGGAACAGCTGCATCATACCCAGAAGCTCGATTCCATCGGCCAGCTGGCCGGCGGGGTGGCCCATGAATTCAACAATGTCCTGGCCGGCATACTGGGCTATGCCGGCATCCTTGAAATGCGTCTGGGTCCTGATTCCCCCCATCTTGCCACTGTGCAGCGCATTATCAATGCTTCCCAGAAGGCTGCTTCGCTGACGCAAGGCCTGCTGACCTTCAGCCGCAAACAGATCATGACAACCGAGCCGGTTCATCTCAACAACCTGATCTTTGACATGAAAGATATGCTCTGCCGCCTTGCGGGCGAAAACATCCGTGTCGAATTTCAGCTGGTTGACAAAGACCTGGTTCTCATGGGGGATTTTGGGCAATTGCAGCAGATTGTGCTGAATCTTTACAACAATGCCCGCGACGCAATGCCGGATGGCGGCTGTTTGACTATCGCAACGACCAGGGTTCACTACGACGGCAGTGAGCCTGACCCACCGGTCGGCATATCTGTCGGCAGCTATGTTATGTTGTCTGTCAGTGATACCGGCCACGGCATCACTGACGATAACCTTGAGCGGATCTTTGACCCGTTTTTCACGACCAAGGAGATCGGCAAGGGCACCGGACTGGGGCTTTCGATGGTCTTTGGCATCGTGCAGCAGCATAACGGCCATATCAAGGTGTCAAGCAGGCCTGGTCAGGGTGCAACCTTTTCGGTCTGGTTTCCTGAAATCTCAGTCATTCAAAGTGAAACGGTCGAGGAACAAAACATTGAATCGATCAGCCAGATCCAGGATAGTGGAACCATTCTGATCGGTGAGGACAATGATGATGTTCGTCCGATGATTGTTGAACTTTTGCAGGGCATCGGCTACCATGTGCTCGAGGCTTGCGACGGTGAAGAGGTTGTTGCTGTCATGGAAAATTTGGGGGAAACGGTCGATTTACTCCTTCTGGATGTGATAATGCCCCGCATGAACGGCCAGGAAGCACTGAAAGCCGTGCGGAAGTTTTATCCTGAAATACCCTGCATCTTTTTAAGCGGATACAGTGACGACATACTCCATCAGAAGGGCACCCTGTCAGATGATTGTGAATATCTCGCCAAGCCGATCATGCCGGACAGGTTGATCAAGTCGGTGCGGGAAACGCTGGGTGAAAGAAAGTTAAAGTAACCATTATGTTCACAGGTACATTCTCGAAATCCCTAAAGTATATAAATGAAACGTTTATCTTCCCTTCGTACCATGCTCGAAAAAAGGCCTCCTTTCGCTATTTACGTGGCCAGGGGCTGGAGATAGGTGCTTTACAACACCCTTTGGAAGTTCTTCCCGGGGTTGTTGTAAAGTATGTCGATTATGCGACAAGGGAAGAGAATGTCAAAAAGTATCCGGAGATTGACGGCTCCAGGATTGTTGTTACGGATCATGTCGGTGACGGCTTTGAATTGTCGTTCATCCGGAGTGTTTCACAGGATTTCATAATCGCCAATCACGTTCTGGAGCATGCGCCAAACCCGCTGCAGGTACTTTTGAACTGGAACAGCGCACTGAAGGCGAACGGTATCCTTTTCCTTACCCTGCCCAATGCCGATAAAAGCTTTGATCAAGGGCGAAGGATTACGACTGTTGAGCACCTCGTGGAGGATTACGAACTGGTAAAGGCCGGCGAAATGGACGCCTTTGCGACAAGGAACAGGGAGCATTTCAGGGAGTTCGTCGATATATCCATTCCCAACCTCAAGAAAGTTCACAGGAACCTGAAGACATATCGCACCGAAGCGGAGAAAAACGCGTACGTAGATAAACTGATGCGGGAATCCTCCGTTGATCCTCATTTCCATGTCTTTACCAAATCTTCTCTGGTCAGCATTATTAATCATCTGATTGACCATCATCTGCAGGAGCTGTCCTTACGGGAAGTTATTTCCTCACGATCCGGTTTCGAGTATGTCGTGATCCTGGAGAAAACAGGGTAGCTGTTTCCCGAACAACCTTCAGGCGAATAATCGGCAGGAACCAACGCATCAAGGGTGCATGTTGTGTACACTTTTCATTTTTCCATCCATGTAGTAGTATGCCCACCCTTTGTTCCAATTTCACCACGTACACCGGAGCCGTAATGAAGATGACTGACGAGCAAATCCAGAAACTTATCCCATATATCATCGAGGCGACAGGGCTCAAGCCCTTTCAGGTCAGCAATACCGTGGAGCTGCTGCAGGAGGGGGGCACGGTGCCCTTTATCGCCCGCTACCGCAAGGAACGCACCGGCGAACTGGATGAGGTGCAGATCCGCTCCGTGGAGGAACAGTTCAACTATTTTTGTGAGCTGGAGGAGCGCAAGCTGACCGTGCTCAACTCCATCGAAGAGCAGGGCAAGCTGACCCCTGAGCTGAAGAAGCGCATTGAGGATTCGCGCCAGAAGACCGAGGTGGAGGATCTGTATCTGCCCTACAGACCCAAGCGCCGCACCAAGGCGACCATTGCCCGTGAGCGGGGCCTTGAGCCGCTGGCCGATATTATAGCTTCCCAGAATCTGAACAAAGGCAGCGTTGAGGAGGTTGCGTTACCCTTTGTTGATCCTTCCAGGGAGGTGCCGGATGTTGCCGCGGCCCTGGAAGGTGCCGGGTACATCCTTGCCGAGCGGCTTTCGGATGATGCCGACGCCCGTGCCATGGTGCGGCGCCTGACCGGTGAACAGGGGGTGATCAGTTCACGGGTGGCATCGGACAGCAAAGGTCAGGTCACAAAGTTCGAGATGTACTATGATTATCAGGAACCGCTCAAGGCGGTCCCCTCCCACCGGATGCTGGCCATGCGTCGCGGCGAGAAGGAAGAGGTGCTGCACCTTTCCATCAGCGCCCCGGTTGAACAGATCATGGCAGGATTGAAATCGCGTCTGATCAAAGTGCCAGGCATCTTTTCGCCACTGCTGGAGAAGGTGGCAGAGGATGCCTACAAGCGGTTGATAGCTCCCTCCATCGAGGTCGAACTGCGCCTGGAAGCTAAGGATCGTGCTGATGATGCTGCCATCACGGTCTTTTCCCAAAACCTGCGCAACCTGCTGCTGGCGCCGCCGGCCGGCGGCAAGCGGGTGCTCGGTATCGACCCCGGTTTCCGCACCGGTTCCAAGCTGGCAGCGGTGGATGCCACCGGCCGCTTCCTGGAGCATGTCACGATCTACCCTCACATCGGTGAGGGGCGTATTCCCCAGGCCCGCGAAGATCTGTTGCGCCTGGTCGAGAAACACCATATCGAAATGGTCGCCATCGGTAATGGTACCGCCGGCCGGGAGATGGAGATCTTTGCCAGGGAAACCCTGGACGGTGCAGGGAGGCACCTGCCGGTGGTGTCGGTCAGTGAGGCTGGAGCAAGTGTTTACTCGGCCTCGGATATTGCCCGCGAAGAGTTTCCTGAGCTGGATCTGACCGTGCGCGGCGCCATCTCCATTGCCAGGCGCCTGCAGGACCCGCTGGGTGAACTGGTCAAGGTCGATCCCAAAAGCATCGGCGTCGGCCAGTACCAGCATGACGTCAACCAGTCCATGCTCAAGAAGGCCCTGGACGGGGTGGTGGAATCGTGCGTCAATTACGTGGGCGTGGATCTGAATACCGCTTCCTGGGCCCTGCTGGCCTATGTTTCCGGGGTGGGACCGGCCCTGGCCAAGGCGATTACCAAATTCCGCGATGAGAATGGACCGTTTCCGACCCGCAAGGCGCTGCTAAAGGTGCCGAGATTTGGGGCCAAGGCCTTTGAGCAGGCAGCAGGTTTCCTGCGGATACGCAACGGACAGCAATTGCTGGACAATACCGCCGTCCACCCGGAACGCTACCCATTGGTCGAGGCCATGGCAGTTGACCTGGGATGTTCATTGACACAATTGACCTCGGATCCGGCCATGGTGGCCCGTATCGACCTGAAGCGTTACGTGTCCGACAGCGTCGGGCTGCCGACCCTGAATGACATCCTGGAAGAATTGAAGAAGCCTGGCCGTGACCCGCGCAGTCAGTTTCAGACGGCAAGCTTTAGGGCCGACATCCGTGAAATTACCGATCTGCAGGCTGACATGATCCTGCAGGGTGTGGTGACCAATGTGACCGCCTTTGGCGCCTTCGTGGACATCGGGGTTCACCAGGATGGCCTCGTACACATCAGCCATCTGGCCAACCGTTATGTCAAGGACCCCAACGATGTGGTCAAGGCAGGACAACTGGTAAAGGTCAAGGTCCTGTCGGCTGATGCGCAACGCAAAAGGATCTCATTATCCATCAAGGAAGCTGAAACCGGTGTTAAGTGAGAAAAAACGTCTTTGAGATCGTACAGTTAGTTTAAACATTTAATAAAATGGCTGGCGTAACTGCCGGCCGATTTATTAACCTACCTCAGTCTGTACAAACTGGATAAATACCTCTACAATTGATGGACTGAAGTCATTTTACAGACAATTATCAGTTTAATTCTTTACTTTTATTGCCATGGATCTGCGGAGAATCTGCATGACTATTATTAAGAATATCAGTATTGCAGACATGTCATGCAGGGTAGGGTGTGCCGCCTGCTGTATTGCCCCTTCCATATCGTCAGCGATACCCGGCATGGCAAGCGGCAAACCTGCGGGGGAACGTTGCGTGCAGCTGACTGCGGACAATCGCTGCATGCTGTTCGGCTTGCCTGATCGCCCAACTGTTTGCTGCAGCCTGCGCCCAAGTATGGAGATGTGCGGAAACAGCGACTTTGCGGCAATGGAGTACCTTTCCCGGTTGGAAAGCTTAACACGGGCGCAATAACGTGAATGTTTTTCACAGAGCCGCAGCGTAGACGGACCTGTAGCATATTTGAATTTTCACTATGAGAGGAGCAATTCATGTTTTTCTTGCGGATCCTTTTGTTGCTGACCCTGGTCACAGTCCCGAACCTGGCGCCAGGTGCCGGCCCTGATCGCCTTGAGGTATCTCCCCGCATTACCGCGGTTATTGTCTACCCTGATCGCGCAATGACCACCCGTAGTGCCAACCTGTCATTAAAACCCGGAAGCTACGTGGTTGTCCTAGAGGGCTTGCCGGCCCTGATTCAGGATGATTCGGTGCGGGTGTCAGGGAAGGGCAGTGCCGTTGCCACGATCATGGGATTGGAGGTGAAACGGTCTTTTGTGGAGCAGGTGCCTGAAAAAAGGGCCAAGGAGCTGGAAGATGAGATTCTTGCCCTGGAGCGCAAGATCGGGAGCCTGGATGCAAAAAAGGTATCCCTGGCAGCTCAGAAAGGTTTCATAGATTCCATCAAGGTGGCCTGGGGTGATCGCATCTCCAAGGAGTTGGCTCTGGGCAAGCCTACCTCGGCCGAACTTAATGAGGCATTGACCTTTGTCGGCAGTGGCGTGACCAGGGTTGAGGAACAGACCCGCGACCTGGATGTGGAGAAGAAGCAGCTGAAAGACCGTATCGACGCCTTGCGGCGGCAACGCGAGGAGTCAATCGGTTCGCGCCGCATGGAGACAAAATCAGTCGAGGTGAATATTGATGTGACCAGTGGCGGCAGCCTGAGCCTGGACCTGAACAGCGTTACTCCCAAGGCTGGATGGGAACCCTCCTATGATGTGCGCCTGGCCGCTGACGGTAAATCTGCCGAACTTACCTTCAGGGCTCTGGTTCGCCAGCAGACCGGCGAAGACTGGCGGGATATTGACCTGTCACTATCCACCTCCCGGCCGGCTATTGGTGGAACGCCCCCTGAATTGTTTCCCTGGAGGATCTCCCTGTACCGTCCGCAGCCGCCGATGCCGATGCCCGTAATGGCACCTGCACCCAGGAGCCTTTACAAAAAAGACGCGCGTGCCTCATCCATGGGTGAGGCAGAGATACTGCCTGCAGAAGCCCAAGCTTCAGCACTTTATGCAACTGCACAGGTGGCAGAAGAGCAGACCTCCGTAACCTTCATTATTCCGCGGAAGGTTGACATCCCATCTGACGGTACCCAGCATGGCAGTGTGGTGGCCATGGAAAATCTTCCGTTGTCACTGGAATTCCTGGCAGTACCCAAGCTTGCCCCTAATGTCTATCTCAAGTCCGAGATTGTCAACCGCGCCCCCTTTCCGCTATTGGCCGGAAAGGTAAACATCTTCACCGGCGGCAACTTCAGCGGCAGTTCTCAGTTAAAGAAGGTGGCTGCAGGAGAAAAGTTCGACCTGTATTTCGGCACTGACGATCAGGTTACGGTGAAGCGAGAAGAGTTGAAGGTTCACAAGGAGGCAGGACTGTTCGGCAAGAACCGCATGGCTTACCGCTATCGTATCGAGGTGCAGAATTTCCGTAAAGAACCCCAGACTATTATCGTTCGTGACCAGTTGCCGTTGGCAGGGGATGATGAGATTACAATCGCCCTGGATAACCCTAGTCTGAAGCCTGATGAAATCAAGAATGATGGTGTCTTGACCTGGAAACTGCTTGTCAAACCTGGTGAGAAACAGGAGATTGGTTTCGGAATCATCATAGATTATCCAAAGGACCGGGAGATAAGAGGGCTATAGCGGCCACGTAATATTTTCCAACCAAGTTTATCATGGGCTATGATATTGTATAATCAAGATTTTCAAGAAGATGTGGAAATTGCCATGGTTTTGGCAGTGAAAGGATGCAGCAAGGAATGTTGATCGAAGAAATGACCATGACCGAGTTTGAAGAAGGCCTGTCCAGTTCCAGAACCGTGCTGATTCCCTTTGGTTCGGTAGAGGAGCATGGACCCCATCTTCCTCTCTCGACTGATACCATCGAGGCTTATGAGGTCGCCAAAAAGGCCTCTCAGCAGTTTCCCCTGTTTGTGGCGCCTCCTGTGCATTATGGCAACTGTCGTTCCACTGCCTGTCATCCCGGTACAATATCCATCTCGACGGTTACCCTGAAATCATTGTTCAAGGATATTGTCCGATCGTTGCGAGGTCATGGACTACGCAACTTTATCGCCCTTTCCGGGCATGCCGGGGGTGCCCATTGCATGGCGCTTCAGGAAGCCGGCGAGGAATTGATCGCAGAATATGCCGATATTGCCATTGCCGTGGTGACCGAGTTCGATCTGGCACGACAGGAAGGGAAGGGGCTTATCGAGACACCGGGTGATTCCCATGCCGGCGAGATTGAAACCTCACGTATCCTCCATAGCCATCCCCATCTGGTACATGGTAGCGCCCCCAGGGAGTTCCCTGGATTTCCAGCCGGAATCCTGGTGCGCGACAAGCGCCGCTACTGGCCGGGCGGTGTATGGGGCGACCCTGGCAAGGCAACTGCTGAAAAGGGGAGACTCCTGGAAGAGCTTGTCGTCCGTAAGCTGCTGGAATTAGTACGTCTGCTGGAAAGTCGCTGTCATGAGTAGTGGGAACATTGTCAGGGAATGTAATCTGGCGGATGGTGTCACTGCGTTTGTCCATGATGACACCAGTCATTATTATGGCGGCTATTTCCATGTCCGCCTACTGATAACAGCAGATTTTCCTTTGTGCAGCAGCTGGTTTGCCTCTGAACCGGAACATCAGGATGCCGTCAGGCGTCTGGGGTCTACACTCTGTTTTAAACGTACCCTTGAAAAGATGGCGGTGCCGTCGTCCGAGGTTGAAGCTGTGAGAACCGGTCTGTTGGAGTCATTTGAAACCAACGTCCTTAACTATCTTAATCGTCCTGATTTTCCACGCCGATTCGTGTTGAGCGAATACGAAAAGGCTTGCAAAGCCCCTGCAAACAGTGCGTATTATCGTTCATGACAACCGCGCGAATTCAAATCGAGAAACTTGCCTTTGGCGGCAATGGCGTCGGACGAATCGCCGGCAAGGTCTGCTTCGTTCCTCTCAGCTGCCCTGGTGATGAACTCCTCGTCAACATCACCGCTGAAAAACGCTCTTATCTGACAGCCGGAATCCATGAAATTATTACCCCCTCTCCTTACCGTGTCGTGCCTCCCTGTCCTTTGTTCGGGTCATGTGGTGGCTGCGCCTGGCAGCATATAGCCTATCCGCAACAAGTTAATGCCAAAAGACAGATACTCGCCGATGCGCTTTGGCGTGGTGCCCGTGTGCCTGATGAAGCTGTTTCGGAGATGGTGCCGGCGCCTGATCAGTTTGGTTATCGCAGCCGTGTACAGTTCAAGCTTTACAATGGCACGGACAAGCTGCAAATCGGTTTCTATAAACATGGTACCCATTTCGTTGTGGACGCCCCGCAAGGGTGCCCTATTGCGGGGCCTAAAATCAACGATGCACTGCTGGGGTTTCGTGATGTCCTGGCAACATTTTCTGAACCTACTTCGATTCCCCAGATCAACATAGATTGTGGTGAACAGGGTTGTGTGGCAATCATTAATTACACGGGTCGAGATCCGGACAGCGCGGCGGCATTCTTTGCAAAGAACCATCGTTCATTGGCGCCCTTAACCGGCATCTGCCTGCAGACAAGCATGAAATCTTCACTGAGGATTGTGAGCGGTTCCGAAGAACTGGTATATTCCCAGCCAGGTGTTGATCGCGATGCATCCCCCTGTTTGCTGGCCTTTCGCCCCGGTGGATTCTCCCAGGTAAACAATGCCCAGAACCGTGCCATGCTCAATATTATCAGGGAGCTTGCCTGTCTGGACGGACATGAAAATGTTTTGGATCTTTATTGCGGCAACGGAAATTTTTCGCTGCCGCTTGCCCGCGAAGTTTCCGGCATTACCGGTATCGAAGAGTACAGAGATTCCATTGTATCGGCGATTGACAATTGTCGACTCAATGGGATAGAAAATGCCGAATACATAACCTCGGATGCTGCCCGGGGAGTTCGCCGTCTTGTGGATAGCGGCCGCCATTATGATGTAGTTATCCTGGACCCACCCCGCTCCGGTGCAGCAGACACGGCAGGAGATATCTGCCGGCTTAATCCGGATAAAATAATCTATATTTCCTGTGATCCCAGCACCCTGGCACGAGATTGCGGCATTATGACTGCGGGAGGATATCAGGTCGTAAAAAGTATACCGGTAGATATGTTCCCACAAACATATCACCTGGAAAGTATTACCCTGCTAAGGCGAGTTTAATAAGGAGATAACCGGTGAGTTTTTTTTCAAAATTATTTTCAAAGACAACGGATGATTATTTGGCAAAGGGTGAGCGCCTCTTCGAACAGGAGCGATACTTTGAAGCGCGCAGCGCCTATGAGGATGGGCTGCAAAGAAGCCTCAACAACAAAGGGGTTGATGAGGATGCAGCATCCACACTGTTCCGCACAAAAATTGCTTTGGCCAACACGGCTTTGGCAGAACTGAATATCACCGAGGCTGAACATGCCATAACTTCTGGGGCCTATGCCAAGGCCGCAGAACACCTTGAACTAGCAAAAACACTGACTGATGACGGTCAGTTACGGGAAAAGGCGGAGTTCATGCTTTCTTCCCTTGCAGCAAAGATTGCTGAATCTGAAAAAATCAATGATACAAGCAGATTAGCTCCTTCATCCGGATCATGTAGTTCTTGTACGTCAACTGCCCCCGAAACACAGGCTGATACTCATTATGATACTGCAAATCTATCCCCCTTGGATTATTATGACCTGCTAATTCGACAGCTTCCAGGCGAAATGTATAACCGTTACGCTACACTGGGAGAGAAATTTGCATACATGTATCTGGCTGAAAGCAAGGATGAACATGAAAATGCCTTAGAATTACTGGAAGATTGGTTTGAAGGCTCCAATCGCGATATTTACTGCTATGAAAAAGGAATGATACTTTACAGGATCGGGAAGGTACGGCAGGCTGAAGTGTGTCTAAAAGATTCAATTAGTGAAAACAGCACCAACCCGCTGGCTAATCTCGGCCTTGCATTGCTTTTGGTAGACAGTGAGCGCTTCGATGAAGCTAGCGGTTGCCTGGATGTCATGATCGCTAATGATATTATTCCTGAACACGCGCTCCTTTTACGGGGGAATGTTTTTCAGATGTGCGGTGATTACGATGGTGCTATCAACTGTTACGGACAGTTGCTGACAACTGCTTATGCCCGGCAGGCTGCGGAAAATCTGCATGGAGTACTCATGCATTGCGGTCGACAGCAGGAAGCAGAAACAGTTTTCAAAAGATATTTAAAGGGATGTAAGCACTGATTAGAAAGTTCTATTTGATTTCACAGCCTGTTATGGCTTATACTTTGGGGGTTGTAATGAATAAATCTGAACTCATTGAACAGTTGTCGGTCAAGAAGGATATTTCCAACAAGCGTGCTGAAGAAGTTGTAAATATTATTTTCAGCTCCCTGACTGAGGCGATGGTTTTTGGTGACCGTATCGAGATTCGCGGACTTGGCAGTTTCGTGATCAAGGAATACACTACTTACACCGGCAGAAACCCCAAAACAGGAGAACCGATAACGGTGCGTCCTAAAAAACTTCCCTTTTTCAAGGTTGGCAAAGAGCTGAAAGAAAGGGTGCTGGGATAGCTGTTATCCCTGAACCATTTCGCTGAAAGACTGGAAATGTGCCCATAGTAGTTATAGCTACCAGAATGTCTCTGAAACAATATCTTTCAGGAAAGGCAGCATCCGACCATTTCCCCTATGAGAATTTTTTCTGCTCTTATCATATTGTTTATCATCTTCCCGGTAACTGCCGTTTTTGCCAATCCAGGTCAGACTGGTTCTACCGGTCTTATCAATGTGCCATCAGCCGAAACTCTTGACTCAGGAAATATATGTATCGGCGCCTGGGCGAACTATAGCGAGAACAGCAACCTTTCCCAGAAGCAGGCCTTGATTGTTCCAATAAGCTTGACCCTTGGAATCGGTACTTTCTGGGAAGTATACGGCGCATATCCCAATATCCTTTTTAACGCCGATGAGGATGCCTCTGGCCGAGGTACTCTGGATATCGGCACCAAACTCCGCTTTCTCGGCAGCCGCAGCTCTCTTTTCAAAATGGCAGGGGATTTTCTGGCTCAGCGGCATATCTCGGAAGATGAGGATATAGACGGCGCAACAGACCTGTCAACAAAGATCATCGCTTCATATTCCAAGGACAATATTGGTATTCATCTTTACGGAGGATATCTTTTTCCAGGATCAATCAAGGGCGTTGATAGAGAAAATGAAATTATCTTTGGTGCGGGCATGGAATACATGCTTCTTACCAGGCTTAAGCTGTTCGGAGAATTTACCGGCAGTACCAGCAGTGATTTCAGTGATGATTACAGTATGGAAGCTTCCGGCGGCCTGCAATATTACCTTTCGCCTCATCTTACGCTTAACGCTTCTGCAGGAACAGGACTTGGCAAGAATGACCCTGACATGCGGTTCATTTTCGGCGTCAGTTCCTGTCAGGGAGTAGGTTCATATGTAAAGCCGATCCCCCATGTGGGAAAAAAGGTTGTTGATAACAAACCCAAGACAGTTCTCAAGCAGCTCAAGATTATTCCCATATCCACATTACTGCTCAAGGCCTCCGCTCCTCAGTCAACACCGGTCAGTAAGCTTGAAGTTGAAGTTGATGCTGACAAGGAAGATGTGATTATAAAACCATATGGCCAAATAACGATCGCTCCTCAACAGGCCTCTTCCAATCTGACATCACCGGTCATCCCAGTAGAAGTTCCTCTGAAATCACGTAATGAAGAAATTTCCCTGAAATCGCCGCAGAAAACCCTTGATATGGAAGCAAGCGCCATCGACTATACTATTAATCGTATTCGTGGTATAACTCCTTTGTATGGAATTGACGTAAAAGGCGCCCAGGTATCCATTCCTTCAGCAACTGTTCTTCCGGAGCGGATGACGGTTTACAGGAAATTCAGGTTTCCCGACGTTACATTTGACTTTGATCAATGGACGCTATCCAATGAAGGCAAAAGAATGCTTTCCGAGGTTGCAGACCAGATCAGGAAAGACAAGAAGTGGCTTTATCTGAAGGTTGATGGCCATAGCGATAGTATTGGGTCATTGCCTTACAATATGGAGCTTTCACTAAACAGAGCCATCGCGGTAGCAACATATCTGGTCAGCCATGAGGGTATTGAGGCAAGTAAGATCTTTATCAAAGGTCTAGGCAAATCCACTGCGATTGCTGATAATAGTTCAGCTGAAGGTCGAAGGAAAAACCGCAGGACTGAAATACTTTTTCTGGTTAGCAAGGATAGCCAATGAAGGTAAAGTATGCCGCTATTATAGGGTGTTGTGGCCTGTTCATTGCCCTGTGTACAACGGCAACACCTGCTTTTGCTGATAATGGCGCTGCAGCTAATGACCGGGCAGATGTAATCGGTATCGTCCCGCTGACAAAAGCGGGTGTTACGCAGGATGTCTACCGATATGTAGATCGTATTGTACCAAAACTCAAGAAGCTGCCATCGGAACGGATTATCAAGCTGGAATGCAGTTATAACGGTTTGTCGGAACGTGAGCGCGATGTTTTGAAAGCTTATCAGATTGCGGGTCGGGTGGGAAAATACCTGAGGGATCACCATAAACTCAATCACGAGCTTTGGATTGCTGCCAATATCGGCAGGCATACTCGCCAACATGCTCCTGCACTGACCTTTTCGGTACTATCCGACGATATCAAAAACCTTGAAACGGTGCCTGTGGTTCCAGTGGCATCAGCCGCTGAATAGGCGTATAACAATGCGCCGGGAGGCAGAGAATATATGAGAATCCCGTCCTTTTTGGTTGTCTTGTCCATACTGATAAGCTCAGGTTGCAGCTCAATAAAGGTTATACCTGAACCGGTAGAAAACGGAATTATCAACGCTGTTGATAATTCACAAACCATTTCTAAAAATGGTATTCAAATCAAGGCCAATGTCTCTGATTCGGCTATTAATGCCTATAATCTCGAGGGGACGGTCACGGCATTGCAACTCACCATTGCCAACACATCATCAAATGAGGTGGCATTTTCTGATGATTCCTTTGTGCTTGTGGATGACCGTGGTTTGCAATATGCACTATTAACACCGGAAAGGGTTCGGGAACTCATAAAGAAAGATTCTTATTATTTAATGCCTTACCCTTATGTCGGGTTTTATTACCTTGAGGATTTTCAAAAAACAAGCTTCTATAACCGCTTCAACTCATCACTGCCTTATTACTATGAATTGTATCCTCAGGATCTGTTTACAAAGTCCCTGCCTTTGACCGCGATCATTCCCGGCATGAAGGTCGAAGGACTTGTCTACTTTAAAATCGATCCGGCTGCACATCAACAGATAAAGTTATATATCTACCGCAAGGGAGTTTCCAAGTCAGCTCCACCTGAATTTATCTTCCCGTTCAAAATCGTGAAATAACAAACCGGAGCTATAATATATGCCTCTCAGTCTGTTTGAGGGCGCGCTGGGTGGTATTGGACTTTTTCTACTCGGCATGCGTCTCATGTCTGATGGTATCCGCACGGTAGTCGATGACCGCCTCAGGGTCATATTGGCTGCGCTTACCTCAAATCGGATCTTTTCCCTGCTTCTCGGAATCTTGATGTCGCTGTCGCTAAATTCCGCAAGCGCTGCAGTCATTTTTACGATAGGGCTTGCCAACGGCGGAGTTATTACAGCGTATCAGGCATTAAGCATTCTCGGTGGCGTGCTTGTCGGCGCATCTCTTACCCTTCACTTTCCCGCAATTCCATACAGCCTTGTCGCCACCCCTCTGATTTTAGCAGGTGTTTTACTCAAGTTTTTTGCCCGTAGAAGAAGGTTTGCCAATACAGGAAACCTGATTCTGGGTATTGGTCTTCTCTTCTTTGGATTATCGCTCCTTGAAGGGAGTTTCCGGCCATTTGAACGCCATCCCCTGTATGCAATATTGAGCGACCAGTTTTTTTCCAGTTCATTTTTGTCGTACATATTCGGCATCATTGTTTCTTGTCTGGTCCAGTCAGTGCAATCCTCCGTGTCGGTTATTTCATCCTTGTCACTGAGTCATCATCTGAACCTGACAATGGCCTGCACCATGTTATTCGGTGGTTTTGCCGGAATTGCAGCGATGGGCCTGCTGGCATCTGTTGCAGGCAGTTTTGTTTCACGCAGGATAGCCTTGACATTCATGCTTATGACGCTTGTGGTAAGTTTTTTGTTAATCGCAATGGTTCATATATTTACAATTTATGAAATTCCTTTTGGAATAAGCAAGTTACTGGCGGGACAGGATTTCTTTGATCAGCTTTCCTGGGTACACACAGCTGCAAGCCTGCTGATCGCCTTCGTTATCAGTACACTCAGCGGGATTGTTTCCCGCAATATGGGTTTAACGGAATTTCAAGGGGGAAAGAACACCGCTCAACAACCATGCGCCAGTTATCTTGATACGCGCATTCTCAATACACCGCTGCTGGCACTGGAACAGGCACGCAAGGAAATTGTCCGCATGATGTCGGTAACTTCTTTCATGTATGCCGATATCCGTGAAATGTTCGTAGATTTTGATGCCCGCAGGGCAGAAACAGTTAGACAGCATGAGCAGGTGATTGACTCATTGAATCATGAGATTACAGCTTTTCTGGCTGCTCTGGCTCGTTCCTCCAACAGTCCGGAGATCAGTTATGATATCCCTGGTCTGCTGCAGACGGTTTCAGACCTTGAGCACATTGGTGATCGCTGCGAGGAGATCCTTGAACGAATAATAGCCCGGAAAGAGGCCGGGGTTGTTTTCTCGGATACGGCCATGAATGATCTCAAGCGCTTTGCCGATGCTGTCAGCTTGAACTTAGCTCTTGCAGGAGAGCTGCTTTTACAGGGCAAGAGCCTTGGTGACAACGAAATACACGCTGCAAAAAATGATGTTAGAAGGGTATATCAGGAAATAAAACAGGCACATTTCAGCAGGATCAGCACAGGTGTCTGCCCACCCAGATCCGCCCTGTTTTTTTCCGAGTTTTCTTCGCAATTCATTAATATAGCTGAACTTTGTTGGAATATTATAGCGACACAGGGACGAAAAACAGAATGAAAGACAGAGCTGCTGCCATTGATTTCGGGACAAATACCGCCAGATTGCTGATTGCTGACAGGGATGCGGGCGGTGCTTTTAATCACGTTCGCCTTGAGCGTGAGATCGTGCGCATGGGGGGAGGATTTACTCGTGAGCAAGGGCTTTCCCATGATGCTATGGAAAGAGGAATTTCCTGCCTGTCGCGCTTTGCTGATATCATGCTCGAACATGGAGTAAGCCGGTCACGGGCTGTTGCCACAAGTGCCGTCCGTGATGCAGCCAATGGTTCTGATTTTGTGGAACGAGTTCGCAAGAAAACCGGAATTTCACTTTCTGTTATCAATGGGACAACAGAAGGTGCGTTGACCCTTGCCGGAGTCCTATCCGGGCTGGATCAAAAATACAATGAACTCCTTCTGTTTGATATCGGTGGCGGCAGTACCGAGTATACCGTTGCTCATGAGGGACAAGTACAATTCATTCGCAGCCTGCCGCTGGGTGTTGTCAGGCTGACTGAAGGCAAGGTGACGCCTGAGGCCATGCAGGATAAAATCAGTCGGGAACTTGATGCTCTTTGGCGGGAAATTGAGTTGACCGGATTTCGGATGAACCACGGCATGCCCCTGATCGGAACAGCCGGGACTGCAACCACGATTGCTGCCATAAGTATGGAGATGCAGGATTACGACTACCGCAAGGTAAATAACGCCACCGTGTCAATAGACAAGATCAAGGAGATCTATGAACTGCTGCTGCCCCTTTCTCCCGAAGAACGTCTCATGGTTCCGGGACTGGAGAAGGGGAGGGAGGACTTGATTATTGCAGGCTTGCTTATCACCCTGCATACCATGGCAATGTTTGATGTTGATACCCTGAAGGTCAGTGATTACGGTCTGCTGGAAGGTTTAATAGTTTCTGATGATTTGCTAGACTGCTGATTCCCCACCTTAATTGATTGTTCCCTTCACACTCTCTACTGCAGGTAAAGTTCTATAGAAAGACTAAATTCCCATGGATTTGAGAACGGAAGCATGGGCCGCACACTATTTATGAAATAAAACAGTTGGTAACAGTGAATGGTTATTTCAAACAAATTGCAATCTTTCCCACATTTTAGTATAGTGCCAAGACTTTTCAGTACATCACATTAAACATCCATGGCAGGAAAGCTGATATGAATGAAATTCTCTCTGGTAACGAGGCCATCGCCCGTGGCGCATACGAGGCGGGCTGTATCGTTGCCTGCGCTTATCCCGGCACACCATCTACCGAAATTCTTGAAAATGCAGTCAACTACAAGGAGATCGATTCTTCCTGGGCCCCAAACGAGAAGGTTGCCCTTGAGGTGGGTATCGGCGCTTCTTTCGGCGGAGGCCGTGCATTGGTGACCATGAAGCACGTCGGCGTCAATGTGGCTGCCGACCCGCTTTTCACACTTTCCTATACCGGAGTCAACGGAGGCCTGGTACTGGTTACCGCGGACGATCCGGAGATGCACTCGTCCCAGAACGAACAGGACAACCGCAACTATGCCAAGTTTGCCAAGGTGCCGATGCTGGAGCCGTCCGACTCCCAGGAGTGTAAAGAATTTACCCGCCTGGCCTTTGAACTATCCGAACAATACGATACCCCTGTCATGTTGCGGACAACCACCCGTATCTCGCACAGTAAATCTGTTGTCAAGCTGGGCGAGCGGATCACCGGCTTAACCGAGCCGAAGCTGGTGAAGAATGCCGCCAAACTGGTCATGCTGCCTGGAAATGCTCGCGTGCGCCATCCGCTGGTGGAGGAGCGCATTTTAAAGCTCTCCGCAGACGGGGCAACCATGGCGCTTAATCGCCTGGAGCTGCGCGACGACTCCATCGGCATCATAACCTCCGGCGCCTGTTATCAGTATGTTCGCGAGGTCCTGCCCACAGCCTCAACCCTCAAGCTGGGCATGGTACATCCTTTGCCACATTCTCTTGTCCGCGAATTTGCTGCCAAGGTGAAAAAACTATATGTGGTTGAGGAACTGGATCCTTTTATCGAGGAGCAGATCAAGGCCATGGGCATTGCCGTGGTCGGCAAGGAAATTTTACCGATCTGCGGAGAATTGACCCCGGAGAGAATTCAAAAGGCATTTGCCGGGATCGGTGTTGTTGCTGCATCGCCCGCAGAGAGCCAGTCATCTGAGCTGCAGGTTAAAATGCCGCCACGTCCCCCAAATATGTGCCCAGGTTGTCCCCACCGAGGTGTGTTTTATACCCTCAATCAACTAAAGGCCTATGTTACCGGCGACATTGGCTGCTATACCCTTGGGTTTATGCCGCCTTTATCTGCCATGGACACCTGCATCTGCATGGGTGCTTCCATAGGCATGGCCACTGGTGTGACAAAAGTTGTTTCTGCCGAGGAACGGAAAAAGGTCGTGGCAGTGATCGGCGACTCAACCTTTCTGCATACCGGTATCAACGGCCTGATGGACATGGTCTACAATCAGGCCCCTGCCACGGTAATAATTCTGGACAACCGCATTACCGCCATGACCGGTCGCCAGGATAATCCGGCCTCCGGCTTCACGCTTATGGATGAGCCGACCCATCGCATTGATCTCCCGTTGTTGTGCAAGGCATTGGGGGTCAAACATATCCGTCTGATCGACCCCTTTAATCTTGAACAGACCCGCCAGGTGTTACAGGAGGAGATGAACCGCCCTGAACCATCGGTGATTATTACCGACAAGCCATGCGTACTGATCAAGCGGGAAGGGGTTTTTCAAAAAGGAACCGTACTTGAAGTGAGTGAGGAAAAATGCACCGGTTGCCGCGCCTGTCTCAAGATCGGCTGCCCGGCCATTGAGTGGCGACCGGCTGAGGGCAGGAAAGGCAAAGCATATATCGATCCGTTACTCTGCACCGGCTGCGATGTTTGCCGCCAACTGTGTAAATTTGAAGCAATAAAAATAAATGGATAGATCCTGAATCCGTGACGCCTTCACGCCTTCACTTGCCCGGAACGCCTTATGTTCTGACTTTCCCTGGCAAAGGTACTGTTCGACGGAGGACACCCTGAATAACAGGCTTGTTACGGTGTAAACGACGGCCAACACCAGCATTCCGCGCGCTTCGGCGTTTCGGCATCACGGATTCAGGTAGATTTTAAAATTTCACCGGTTGTTAACCCGTTTTATCTATACCAGGAAATTTCTTATGGGATTATCCGGAATTACATTGACGTCAGGCATCTCGACTTCTTTGCTTGCATTGAAGAATACTGCAAAGCAGTCAGAAATGGTGCATGAACGTCTGTCCACAGGAAAAAATGTCAATAGTGCACTTGATAATCCAACGAACTTCTTTATCGCACAACAATTGAAGCATAATGCCGATGATCTGTCACAGGTACAGCAGAATATATCTGAAAGCATACAGACTATCAAAACAGCAGCAAATGGAATCAAAGGTGTTACTGAACTGGTGACTCAGATGAAGTCTGTTGTGGATGTGGCGAAAAACACCACCAATCCGCAAGAATTGGCAACGCTTGCCAAATCGTATGATGAATTATATGCCCAAATCAATTATATCGTTTCCGACAGCTCCTACAGGGGTACCAATATCATAGGTGATGGCGACTCAACGCTGCTTAGCTGGAAAGCGGATGATCTTCCGGTAAACCTGAATCCTAACGGCTCGTCGGAATACATTGTTGAGGGTAAATTTCTGGGCGCGGGATACGCGCTTTATGAGAATGGCGTGCCTGATGTCGGCTGGGTTCCTGATGAGAGGGGGACCCGGATTGCGCCGGTTACTGTTGATACAACGGAATATCCTGCACCGACACAGATATCGCTCCCCCTTGATTTTGTGTTTATCATCGATGCAACAGGCAGTATGGGAACCTATATAGATCAGATCAATGCCAACGTGCAGGCATTCGTTGAAAACATGCAGGCGCAAGGGATCGATGGCAGGTATGCCTTTGCAAAGTATGGCGACATCAATCCATCAGAAGGTGGGGATGCTCCTGTAATTACATCACCTGTCTTTTATACCGACGCAGCCGCATTTACCGCAGCGCTCAGTTCATCACCAGGCAGCACATTGGGTGGGGGAGACCTGCCCGAGTCTGGTCTGGAGGCTATCCTCACAACTCTGGCTGATCTGACTTTCAGGCCTGGGGCCAACAAACACATGGTGCTCTTGACCGATGCCGTTGTTCATACAACAGATGACGGCATGTCTGCCAATACCATTGCCGGCACTGCCGCTGCATTATTGACCGCCGGGGTTCAACTGGATATTGCAGCCCCTCTGGGCGGCCCGGAACAGGCTCAACTCGCTCCGCTTGCCCTGGCTACCGGGGGAAGTTATTTCAACGTCACGGATTCCAGCTTCTACAGTGGAGGATTTGGTTTTACCCCTGACACGACAATTCCTACTCCGATATTGCAATCTGCCGATTATGCGACGGGTGAGTTCTCACTGTATTTCTCAGATCCTCCCCCTGGAGGAGTCAAGGAAATGACTTCAGAAAAGTCCGGGATTGGCGTTTACCATAGTTGGTTGTATAACGGCTTTAATTCTGAAGACGGTATTAACGCGGCAGCTAACGATCTTGATGGGGCAATGACCATGCTTCGAACCCAATCGGAATTGTTCGGTTCAGGCTCATCAATCCTGACGACACGTAGCACCTTTACGTCACAGCAGGTCAATTTGTCGCTGGAAGGCGCCGACAAGCTCACCAACGCAGATCTGAATGAAGAGTCGGCTAATGCCCTGATGCTGCAGCTGAGGGAACAGATCGGCACTACAGCACTCAGCATGGCTGCAAAATCATCCGAAAGCGTTTTAAAACTATTCTGATTATATTGAAGGAAATCATGGACACATCTATCACCAACATTCTTCTGGTCGGAGTCGGCGGGCAGGGAATCCTGCTGGCCTCGGAGATCCTCTCCGAAACCTTTATGCTGGCCGGTTTTGATGTAAAAAAAAGTGAGATCCACGGCATGTCCCAACGCGGCGGCAGTGTCGTCTCCCATGTTCGTTACGGCAAGCAGGTCTTTTCCCCGATTGTGCCGGAGGGGGAGGGGGATATCCTGTTCGGGTTTGAGTTGATGGAGACCTCTCGTTATCTTTCATTGCTGAAACCTGGCGGCACGGTGGTGGCCAATGATCTGCGCATTCCTCCGCCGTCAATTCTGATGGGACAGGAGGTCTATCCCGAAGATCTGGCAGACCGGATCAAGAAACAGTTTCCTGATTTTCTCCTGGTGGATGGGCAGAAACTGGCCACAGAGGCCGGCAATCCGCGTGCCGCCAATACGGTGCTGCTGGGTGCTGTGTCGAAACGCCTGGATATAGCTGAAGAATTCTGGCTGGCGGCGCTGCAGAAGATGGTTCCTCCCAAGGCACTGGAAATCAACAGGAAAGCATTTATGATGGGACGGGCATTGTAGACGGCATCATCTCACAGCCATTGGAAAATGATAGTTTGCGGCTATGGCAGCAAGAGATCTGAATTAACTTGCAGAGTCATCATTCATAATCAACGAGGTTGCGAAGCATGTATTTTAACGAAGAATTTGAAACCCTGCCTCGACCGGCACTGGAGGCGGTACAACTTAAAAGGTTGCAAGCTACGCTTGAACGTGTATGTGCCAATGTGCCGTTTTACCGTGATTTGTTTGGTAAGGCAGGCATTAAATCTGGCGATGTAAAACAGCTTGATGACCTGCAGCGGCTTCCATTTACCTCCAAACAGGATATGCGAGATTCCTATCCTTATGGCCTGTTTGCTGCTCCCATGGAGGAGATTGTTCGTATCCACGCCTCCAGCGGCACCACCGGCAAACCAACGGTTGTGGGATACACTGCCAAGGATATCGATGTCTGGGCGGAATTGATGGCGCGTTCCTTTGTCTCTGCCGGCGCCCACAAGGGTGACATTATCCATAACGCTTACGGTTATGGACTTTTTACCGGCGGACTGGGCGCCCACTACGGCGCCGAACGGCTGGGTGCCTCGGTAATCCCCATGTCAGGCGGCAATACCAAGAAGCAGATCATGATCATGCAGGATTTCGGCTCCACCGTGCTGACCTGCACCCCATCATACTCACTATTTATGGCCGAGGCGGCCCATGAGGAAGGGGTGGACTTCCGCACCCTGAAGCTGCGGGTCGGGATCTTCGGTGCCGAGCCGTGGTCGGAATCCATGCGTAATGAGATCGAGGAAAAGCTGAACCTGGCAGCCATAGATATCTACGGTTTGTCGGAGATCATGGGACCTGGCGTGGCAATCGAGTGCATCGAGGCCAAAAAGGGTCTGCATATCTGGGAGGATCACTTCATCCCGGAGATCATAAATCCCGAAACCGGTCAGCGCCTGGGAGAGGGTGAACGTGGTGAACTGGTCATTACAACCATCACCAAGCAAGGGATTCCCCTGATCCGTTACCGCACCAGGGATATTACCAGCATAACCTATGAACCGTGCATCTGCGGCCGGACCCATGCCCGCATCGCACGTATGAGCGGCCGCTCCGACGACATGCTGATCATTCGCGGCGTCAATGTCTTTCCTTCGCAGATCGAGTCGATCCTGGTCGGTATTGAGGGGGTTGAGCCGCATTATGTACTTATTGTTGATCGCCAGGATAACCTTGACACCCTGGAGGTGCAGGTCGAGGTCGATGAACAGCTCTTCTCTGACGAGATCAAGGTGTTGCAGGCGCTTTCACATCGCATCGAGAAGGAAATCAAGGACATGCTTGGCGTGACCTGCCGGGTCAAGCTGGTTGAACCCAAAACCATCCAACGCAGTGAAGGCAAGGCAAAGCGGGTTATTGATAACAGGAAACTATAGGAGGCTGCCATGAAAGTAGAGCAGATATCCATCTTTATCGAGAACAAATCAGGGCGTCTGGCTGAAATCACTCGGATCCTGGGGGAGTCAGGCATCAACATCAGGGCCTTGTCCCTGGCGGATACTTCGGATTTCGGCATCTTGCGCCTGATCGTAAACGATGTTGAAACGGCAAAGTCCGTGCTGAAGGAGAAGGGCTTTACGGTCAACAAGACCGAGGTGGTTGCCGTTGAAGTCCCTGATCGTCCCGGTGGTTTGTCGACCATCCTCCAGACTTTGGATAGCGAGAGGATTAATGTCGAGTATATGTATGCCTTTGTCGAGCGATGCGGCGGCAACGCCGTGATCATCTTCCGTTTCGACGAGACCGACAAGGCGATTACCGCCCTGAACAACAATAACATCAACGTACTTGAAGGAGAGCGTTTGTACAGTATGTAAGTATTTTAATACCAGGAGGGAACAATGAGGAAATTGTCAGCAGCAATCAGTATCGTGTGTTTGAGTTTAGTGTTTGCTTCCATTTCGTTTGCCGCCGGTACCATCAAGATTGGCGGCCTGTTTGCCGTGACCGGGCCTGCTTCGTTTCTGGGCGAGCCGGAAAAGAAAACCCTTGAGATGCTTGTCAAGGAGGCAAACGACAAGGGAGGCATCAACGGCATGAAACTGGAGGCGGTCATCTATGACACCACCGGCGATGCCACCAAGGCCGTACAACTGGCCACCAGGCTGATCAAGGACGACAAGGTCAGCGTTATCATCGGTCCCAGCACCACCGGTGAATCCATGGCAGTTATCCCAGTGGCTGAAAAAGAGAAAATTCCTTTGATTTCCTGCGCCGCCGGTATCAAGATCACTGATCCGGTCAAGCATTGGGTGTTTAAAACCCCTGCCAACGACCACGTAGCTGCTGAAAAGATCCTCAACTACATGGCAAAACAAAAACAGAAGAGTATTGCGCTTCTGACGGTAACCGACGGCTTTGGTGCCTCCGGACGCGAGCAGATCAAGGTCCTGGCCAAGCAAAAGGGCTTCAGTATTGTTGCCGATGAAGTGTACGGCCCCAAAGACACCGACATGACCGCCCAACTGACCAAGATCCGGGGCATCAAACCGGATGCGATCATCTGCTGGGGTACCAACCCCGGCCCTGCGGTCATTACCAAAAACGTCAAGCAACTTGGCATCAAGATTCCACTCTACATGAGCCATGGTGTCGCTTCCAAGAAATACATCGAGTTGGCAGGGGCAGATGCCGCCGAGGGTGTCATGCTCCCGGCAGGCAAGTTGGCTATCTATGACGCGCTGCCAAAATCGGATCATCAGGCAAAATTGTTGAAGGATTATGACCAAGCCTACAGAAAGGCCTTCGGAGTCGAGGCATCCACCTTTGGCGGTTATGCCTACGATGCCTTCCTGCTGGTTACCGGCGCAATCAAGAAGTCGGGCACAACACCGGAACAGATCCGCGCCGGTATTGAACGGTCACAAAGGCTGGTAAGTATATCCGGTCTGTTCACCATGTCGCCCAAGGACCATAACGGCCTGGACCTGTCAGCATTCGAAATGGTCAAGGTCCAGAAAGGTGACTGGTCTGTTCTCAAGTAAGCGAATATCATTACTTAATTGGAGGGTATTTATGCATTTCAGAGTTATTCCGTTTTTTATTGCTGTTGTAACCATGCTGTTTTGCAGCACAGTTTTCGCTGCAGCCCCCATCAAGATCGGTGCTTTGTTTGCCGTGACCGGTCCGGCGGCATTTCTTGGTGAACCGGAGCGCAACACTGCTAAAATGGTGGTGGATGAAATCAATAAGGCTGGTGGAGTCAAAGGGCGCAAGCTGGAACTGGTTACATACGACACTGCCGGTGATGCAACCAAGGCCGTGCAGCTTGCCACCAAACTGATCAAGGATGACAAGGTGGTTGCTATCATCGGTCCCAGTACGACCGGTGAGACTATGGCGGTCATCCCGGTGGCGGAAAAAGAGCAGGTACCACTGATTTCCTGTTCTGCAGGCAGCAAAATCACCGAACCTGTCAAAAAATGGATATTCAAGACAGCCCAGAACGACACCCTTGCCGTAGGCAGGATTTACGAGCAACTGCAAAAACAAAAGCACAACAAGGTTGCCATACTGACCGTTTCCGACGGCTTCGGGGCTTCCGGACGTGAACAGCTTAAAGCGCAGGCCACTAAATACGGCATTACTATTCTTTCCGACGATACCTACGGCCCCAAAGATACCGATATGACATCACAGCTGACCAAGATTCGCGGTATCAAACCGGATGCGATCATCTGCTGGGGAACCAATCCCGGTCCGGCGGTTATCGCGAAAAACGCCCGGCAGTTGGGAATCAAGATCCCGCTCTACATGAGTCATGGTGTATCATCCAAAAAATTCATCGATCTGGCTGGAGAAGCCGCTGAAGGTGTCCGGTTACCATCTGGAAAGGTATTAGTATGTGACCTGCTTCCAAAAACCGAGTCACAGAAAAAATCCCTAACTTCATTCGTAAAGGATTATCAGAATCATTACAAGGCTGAAGGGGACCATTTCGGCGGGCATGCCTGGGACGCGGTCATGCTGCTGAAAAATGCTATTGAGCGTGGTGCCAACTCACCGGCAGCCATTCGGGACCAACTCGAAAAAACCAAGAACTTTTGCGGAATCGGCGGCACATTCAACTATTCCCCCCAAGATCATGCCGGTCTCGGTAAGGATGCCTTCGTGCTGGTGGAAATCAAGAACAAAGATTGGGTAATCGTAAAGTAATAATTAAAAGATTTGTCGCTGTTTCAGATTAGTCTTATATTTCACAGAGAGGCACGGCCCGCCGTGTCTCTCTGTTTATAAAGTCGAGGAAAAATGCAGTTCGATCAGATTCTCCAATATACCCTGTCAGGCCTGTCAACCGGCGCGATCTACGGCCTTATCGGCATCGGCTTCTCCATCATCTATAACTCAACCGGTATCATCAACTTTGCCCAAGGTGAGTTTGTCATGCTGGGAGGCATGCTGACGCTTTTTTTTATCAGTGTCCTCAAAGTGCCCATATGGGTGGCGATGCCATGTGCCGTGCTGGTCTCAGCGCTCGGCGGCCTGCTCTTTGAGCGGCTTGCCATTCGGCCGCTCCGTCAGCCGACCCCGATCAATCTCGTGATCATAACCATTGGCGGCAGCATCCTGATCCGCGGATTATCCATGCTGCTGTGGGGAAAGGATACCCATTCGCTGCCTCCCTTTTCAGGCGATGATCCGATCGCTATCGGCGGCGCCACCATCCTCCCCCAGCATCTCTGGATTCTTGCCATCACGGTGGTGATCATTGTTGCCAACAAGTTCTTCTTCTATCACACCATCAGCGGCAAGGCCATGCGCGCCTGTTCGTACAACAGACGCGCCGCCGGACTGGTGGGTATCGATGTGCGGCGCATGGTGCTGCTATCCTTTATCATCAGCTCTGCCATGGGTGCCGTGGCCGGTATTATCGTCGCACCCTTGACCATGACCGCCTATGACGTCGGGGTCATGCTCGGGCTGAAGGGATTCTGCGCCGCCATCATCGGCGGAATGAGCAGCGGCGTGGCCACGGTGGTGGGGGGGTTGATCCTGGGGGTTCTGGAATCGTTGGGCGCCGGGCTCATCTCTTCCGGTTACAAGGATGCCATAGCATTCATCATTCTCCTGTTGATCCTTTTCATTCGTCCGCAAGGCCTGTTCGGCAAAGCGGAATCGGAGAGGGTCTGACAGCGTGAAAAAAGAACTCCTCAAATTTCTCCTATTTGCTGTCTTAGTGCTGGCAGCGCCCTATGCCCTCAGTGGCGGCTATATCATGAACGTGCTGGTCTTCGTGGGAATCAACACCATGCTGGCAGTGGCGCTCAATCTGCTGCTGGGATATGCCGGCCAGATCTCCCTCGGCCACGCCGGCTTCTTTGGCCTCGGCGCCTACCTGTCCGGTATCCTGACCACAACCGCAGGCTGGAACCCGTGGCTGGTCATGCCGCTGGCGGCTGCCCTGGTGGGGGTCATGGCGTTCATGATCGGGTTTCCCATCCTCAAGCTCAAGGGACACTACCTGGCCATGGCCACCCTGGGCCTCGGTATCATCATCTATATCGTCTTCAACGAGACCATTGACTACACCGGAGGCCCCTCGGGGCTTTCGGGCATTCCCAATCTCTCGGCAGGTTCCATTATCTTTGACAGCGACGTCAAAAACTACTACCTGATCTGGTCGTTCACGCTTGTTGTCTGTCTGTTGGCCATCAATCTGGCCAATTCCCGGATTGGGCGCGCACTCAGGGCCATTCACGACTCCGAGGTAGCGGCAAGGGTCCTGGGGGTCAATGCCCGGCTCCTCAAGGTACAGATATTTGCCCTATCAGCCATGATCTCCGCCCTGGCGGGCAGCTTGTACGCCCATACCATGACCTTTATCTCGCCTGCCTCCTTTGGTTTCAACTTCTCCGTGGAACTGCTGACCATGGTGGTTATCGGCGGTCTCGGCAGCATCTACGGATCGTTTCTAGGCGCTGCTCTGTTGACCCTTCTTCCCGAGTTCCTGCGATCAGCTCAGGACTACGACATCCTCATCTACGGCGGCCTGCTGATGGTGATGGTCATGTTCATGCCCGGAGGACTGGCGCGGGGCGTGCCCGATCTCGTCAGGAAGCTGGTAAAGGCGATGGGAGGTGACCGGCATGCTTGAGGTTTCCGGAATAACACAGATCTTCGGCGGTGTTACCGCCCTGGAGAATGTCTCCTTTTCTATCGTCAAGGGTGACATCACCGGCGTGATCGGCCCCAACGGCGCCGGCAAGACAACACTGTTCAATATCATCACCGGCATCTACACCCAGACCGCAGGCATGGTCACGCTGGAAGGGCGCGATGTGTCCGGACTGCCGCCTGAAAAGCTTGCGCCGCTCGGCATGGTGCGGACGTTCCAGAATATCGAGCTGTTTGGCGGCATGACCGTGCTGGAAAACGTCATGGTCGGAATGCATACCAAGAGCTCCAGCGGCCTGCTGTCCTGCTCCCTCAAGATGCCCTGGGCCATGAAGGAGGAGTCGCGCATCCGCGAAGGGGCGTTGCGCTGGCTCGAATTTACCGGCATTACCGATCTGGTTGATGTTGTCGCGGGCAACCTTCCCTTCGGCAAGGGGCGTCTGCTGGAGATCGCCCGCGCCATGGCGGTTGAACCGCGAATTATCCTTATGGACGAGCCTGCTGCCGGCCTCAACAGCCAGGAAACCCTTGTCCTTGCCCGGTTGATCCGGAGTATCCGGGACATGGGAATCACCGTTGTCCTGGTGGAGCATGATATGGAGCTGGTAATGGATATCTGCGACAGGATTGTGGTGCTGAACCTTGGCAGGAAACTGGCCGAGGGCACCCCGCGCGAGATCCAGGATAATCATGAGGTTATTGCGGCATACCTGGGGGATGACGACTGATGCTGAGACTCAAGAACATCAATACCTATTACGGCAAGGTCCATGCCCTGAAAAATGTCTCCCTGCATCTGGATGAAGGAGAGATCGTCACCCTGCTCGGGGCCAACGGCGCGGGCAAGACCACCATTCTCAACACCATCTCCGGCGTGACGCCTGCTGCCACGGGAGATCTGCTCTTTAACAAGGAAACGATCATTGCCCTGGAACCGGACCGGATCGTGAAACTCGGCATCTCCCAGGTACCCGAAGGACGCCAGGTCTTCAAACCGCTTTCCGTGGAGGACAATCTGGAGCTGGGTGCCTATCTGCGCTACCGGAATCGGGAAGCCAAGGCAGCTATCCACAAGGATATGGAGCAGGTCTTTACCCTTTTTCCCCGACTGGAAGAGCGCCGTCGTCAGCTGGCCGGCACCATGTCCGGCGGAGAGCAGCAGATGCTGGCCATCGGCAGGGCATTGATGGCCAAGCCCCGGCTGCTGCTATTGGACGAGCCCTCCATGGGGCTGGCGCCGCTGGTGGTTCAGGAGATCTTCCGGGTTTTGGAACAGCTGCGCCAGGAGCACGGCACGACCATCCTGCTGGTGGAGCAGAACGCCAAGGCCGCCCTCAAGCTGGCTGATCGGGGCTATGTCCTGGAGACCGGCAAGGTTATCCTGGAGGGACCGGCGGATGAGCTGATGGAGAACGCCGAGGTCAAACGGGCCTACCTGGGCAAGGACAAGAAGGAAATCTGGGAGCGATAAGGCCGGGAAAAGCAGTTAACCGCCGATGAACGCCGATACACGCCGATAAATCCAAGGCTTGTAAAGATATTCGGTCGAAATCATTACTCACACGGAGGCACTGAGAAAACCAGTTTTAAAAGCTTGGAGTCTTTTGGGGTAACCATTAAGGCTTTTGTTTTAGACTTTCTTCGTGCCTCCGTGCCTCCGTGTGAGAGACAGATTTTCATTTTGGTTCCGCATCGTCATGTTCGGCGGTTAAAATGCCGCTTCCATGTTTGATTTACCTCAACCAAGCAACCTGAAAGACTCTCCTGCGACAAAGTGTAAAGAAACTTTACGTTCGGCTCAAACCCTTTCTGACAAAGCATCCGCGGGCTAAATTCCAATTTGTGTAAAAAAACTTTACAGTTGTGCAAAGCCCCATCTGATGCAGGTTTGCGCCCAATATTCCTGCCGGTGTAAAAAAACGTTACATTTTTGATTTTACATTACGAGTCTTTTTTCCTGCCTTGGCCTGACCCACACCAAATAGCCACTTTTCCCCTCTCTATTCATGTCCCGCTTGAATCCGGTCCGCACCGACCGTATCTCTGAAACCCTTTTACAGCAAGGCTTTGCGGCGATTTACAAGGAAATGAGGCTGGCCGCGCATTTGGCGGCTAATATCAATTATGCCGCTTAAGCTCAATTTAAAAGTAAAGATTTACAATGAGTTGGCACTATATGTGTATACAATTAAGAAATGTTCTAATTTAAATTGTGATGAGTACCCAAACCGGAATTAGAAGTATCTTGCCTGTTCAGATGCAATAAAGGAGATGGTTATGTCAGTCAATGCGATACCTGACAACCCTGAGATGATAACCTTGATGTATTCAATAAAGGCTGATTCTGCAATTAAACCAGCCAAGCCTTTTTCACCTCCAATTGATAAGGCTTCAAGCCGGACAGCAAAGATTCCTCAAGGCAATAGCCTGTCAGAAAGAACGATGAAGCATGTGGTGCAGGTCTATGACCAGGATGGAAAAGTACGCATTAAATTTATGGACAGCAATAACGATGTCATTTATCAGATGCCCTCTGAAATGGCACTTAAAATCAAGGATCAGATGTCGAAGCCGGATACATCAGCATATGTAAACGTATAATATTGCGGTAAGCGCTGTCGAAAATTACGACGAAATGGGCAATGACAATCAGAGATTGGAAATCGTTACTAAACCGATTTACCATTAGCAAGAAGGAACATCCCGGAGCGTTAAGCTCTTTTTTTTTACTTGCTATTTTTAAGTAGAATTTTCCAATTAATTGGCATTATACGTATATTACTCACATGGAGCAACAGAGGCACTGGGAAACTATGGAAAACCGGTGAGTGTTTGAATGCATAAGTAAGAGTTGAGGTGGAAGCCTCCGGTGGTATTGAATAGCTTGTATGAGCAAGCGGTCGGACCGGCAATGCCGTCCGAAATCAACTACCACCAGGAGGCCCCCATGATTGCAATTTACTACATT
>JBGSQD010000285.1:0-17955 GCA_041738275.1 Geobacterales bacterium | reverse complement strand
CTCAAACGCGGCCTGCCGGCCGGGACGATGGTCGCTGCGATCATCCATATTGGTGCCGTCCAGGACATGGGGCAAACCTTCCTCTTCCGCAATGGCCCGCAGCTTGCCGAACAGCTCTTTTTTGCAGTAATAGCAGCGGTTGCGGGGATTGTGCTTGAACTCGGGTATGTCCAGTTCTTCGGAAACGATCACCCTGTGCCGCCCTCCGATGCGGGCCGCCAGCTCCTGTGCCTCGTTCAGCTCCCGTTCCGGATAGGTCTCCGAGGTCGCAGTAACCGCCAGAGCCCGTTCACCAAGCAGTTCGGCGGCCACGGCAAAGAGCAGGGTCGAGTCCACGCCACCTGAAAAGCCGATCACGCATCCGCCAAGACTGGCGATGATGCCGCACAGGGTGTCGTATTTATGCTGAAGATCAGGGGACAGCCCCGATAGTATACTTTTTGTCATCTCAGAAAGCCTCCGTTGACTATTTCATGCTGAATGATTGCTATGGTGCTGCTCATCTCACTTCACATCCACATTCCTGATCCCGCTCGGCCGCCAGGCGGGTGAAATGACATGTGAGCCGCAGCTCTCTTTCCCCGGCAGCAGGCTGCCGAAGGTCACCGCCATCTCGCCGAACCTTTGATTGACCTCATCCATCGCCTGCGTGGCAAACAGTTTCTTCCGTTCATCCTCGAACAGCGGCAACTGCTCGGTGTGATGCCGTAGGCTGGAGAGGCGCACCCCCAGAAGTCGTATGGGCTGCTCCAGTTCAACGCTGTCCAGGATTGCCTGCGCCGCCTTGAAGATCTCCCCGCTCTGGTTGATATAATCCGCCAAGGTCTGCTGTTTGCCGAAGCTGGTAAAGAAGTCGGCATAGCGGACATAAAGGGTGACTGTCCGGCCGCTGACGTTATAGCGCCTGGCCCGCCGGCCAACCATCTCGGAGAGCTGCAGCAGAAAACGGAGGATCTCCTCACGCCTGTCGATATCCTTGTCCAGGGTCATGCTGTGACCAACGGATTTGACCTCATCATCTTCGCCATGGGGGGTAACCGGCGAATCGTCCCTCCCTGCCCCATCTCCTTCAGCCGCTTGCCGATAATGCCGAATTTTCGTGTCAGACGGTCCTCGTCACAGCGCCCCAGCTCCCCACAGGTCGTGATGTTCATTATAGCCAACTGCCGGGCCGTCTTCCGGCCGATGCCGCACAGCTCCCCGACCGGCAGGCGTTCCAAGATCCGGCCAACGTTCTCGGGCGGGATAACCGTCAACCCGTCCGGTTTCTGCATGTCCGAGGCGAGTTTTGCCAGCAGCTTGTTGGGGGCGATGCCGATGGAGCAGGTAATGCCGAAGCGGTGCCTGATACGGGCCTTGAGCAGATGGGCGATATTTTCCGGGCTGTTGTAGATCTGCAGGGAGTGGGTGACATCCATCCATGCCTCGTCGATGGAAAACACCTCCACCTCTGGGGTGTAGTCCTGCATCATCTGCATGATCTCGCGAGAAGTATGGGTGTACTTGCGGTTATCACCGATGACGATGATCAGCTCGGGGCAGCAGCGCTTTGCTTCCCAGACGGCCATGCCGGTCTTGACGCCGAACGCCCTGGCCTCGTAGGAACTGGTGGTGATGACGGTCCGGTGGCCGCCACCGGTAACGGCAATCGGCTTGCCGCGCAGCTCCGGTTTGGCTGACTGCTCCACCGAGGCAAAGAAGGCATTCATATCGATGTGGAGGATGGTGCGGTTCATCTAGGCAGCCTCAACCCCGTTCAGCGTCTAGACCTGATCAACGGTATTATAGATCAACTCAAAGAGGGCTGTCCCGTCGGTAACGGAAAAGTGCAGCAAGGTGGCATCGCCGGCCCTGTCCTTCCAGTAGTAGGTGGTTTCGCAAACGGTATATTTCTTCCGCTGCCAATCGAACCAGACCGGCTTGATCTGCAACCCGGGTGCAAAGACGGCGGCCACCCTGACAGGTTCTCTGATCTGTTCCATGACTTACTCCAGGGAGCGGAAGAGCCCGATCATCTTGCCGACAATGGCGACCTCACCCTGACCGGGACGAATGATGATGGGATCGTAGTTGGGATTGGCTGGCTGCAGGCGGATGTGGCCTCGCTCCCGGAAGAACTGCTTGAGCGTGGCATCACCGTCAACCATTACAGCTACAACCTCGCCGTTTTCGGCCATACCCTGGGGGCGGATCATGGCAATATCACCATCAAGTATGCCCTTGTTTATCATGGAATCACCCTCGACCACCAGCAGGAAACAGCCATCACCCTTGACCAAGCTTTTGTCCACCGGCCGGTAACCGATGATGTCCTCGGTGGCGGGATGCAGGTGACCGGCACGGATTCTGCCCACAATGGGCAGGGAGACAACCGCCGCGGTATTGGCCAGGGTGATGCCTCGGGAAAGGTTGTCAGCGCGCTGGAGGTAGCCCTTCTTCTCCAGGGCGGCCAGGTGTTTGCTGATGCCGAGGGTACCATTGACACCAAGCCTTTTGGCAATCTCCCGCAGAGAGGGGGGGTAGCCGAAACGCCCGGAGAAATCGCTGATGATGTCGAGAACCTGCTGCTGTCTTGAGGTGATATCGTTCATGGGTACCTGCCGTGGTCGTGGTTGCCGTATGACAACCATAACTAACAGGAGACACAATGTCAAGAGATGATGCGGAGATTAAACCGTGGCGGGGCTGCAGCGGATCAGGAGCGATTTGCAGTTCTGGTGCGGCTCCCTGTTTCTTCCAAAGGAGGCGCAAGACGTCTGGCCTCCATGATTAATATGGTGCCCAGCATAACGTCTGCCACGGCACTGGTTATGATGGCAATGGGGATCATCAGCACGGAGGCAAAAAAAACGCCGGTTACGACATTCAACCAGCAATATGGCCGCTTCATCCCAAACAGGTCGTTCTCCAGGTCAAGCAGCCGCCACCCGAGACCGGCCTGGATGATACCGAGCAGGCTGACCATTACCATCATGTAGGGGCGCATCTGTTCTTCGCCTTGAGTGCTGGAGATGCTGACGAACGAGGCTGCGGCATAAATCAGGTTGATGACTATCAGCCCGAGGATATGCATATTAACTCTGTAAAAGCCGCAATTACGGTTGAGAAAGATGCGAAAGCTGACGATGATCAGCACAAAAACAACAGTCCCGACACCTTGAAGGGCAAGATGAATGTAACGGGCAGTAGTATCGTACCGACCTTCGAGCATAAATGAGAGCAGGAACATCGGCAGAGTCAGCATGGCACTGGCTATTGCCAGCTTTCCGGCAGCCTTGAGTGTGGTGGGCTTCAGCGGCCCTTTTGCAGTCGTATTATTCATGGGTAGGATTCTAAAACAAAACACGTTTTTCGCCAAGTGTTCATGCACATTTTCCGCGGGCATACATATGTTTTTTGAAGATGGCAGCTGTTGGTCTCACAAACTTTATGCATGTATGTTTTTAGCATACAGTATCGATATCCACCACTTCACAACCTAATTAGCTGTAATTGTTTAACAATGCCATGACTGCCATGCTGCCTTATCCTTCGTTGATTGTATATATCTCCTATACTATTACCTCTCCATGCTCGCCGGGTCGCTATTGCCTGAACAGCAAGCCCACCAGATAACAGCTGTGATTACAGCCCATTATAACCCTATTCACATTAAATTATTCTTTTGGCACGGCCAATGCATTATCAAAAACAACTGGAAAAATTTCTGACCAAAGAAACAGACACACTACTTTTCAAAATATAGACATAAAAAGGAGATTACCATGAAAACGAAACAGACTTTGACAACAGTATACAGCGCAGTTGCCCTCAGCCTCCTAACCAGCAGCGCGGCCCTTGCATCATCCGGCACAACCAGCAAGGTTTTCATAAGCGGCCCACTGATCCTCCTGTTCCTGGGCTTCTGCGCCATGGTAGTGGTTGTCCAGTGCGTCCCGGCCATCATAACCCTGTACGGCATAATCACCGGCGCTGTCGACAAGGAAAAAGCCGATGAAACCAAGACCTTGGGTAATTCGATACAACATCATTGATGGAATGATCCGAAAGTTGCAAATCAGGATTGGGAATAGGCATAATTAATCAACCATACAGAGAGGAGTCAGCCATGGGACTATTTGCATCAGTAGGAGAAATCAAGGAAGTTTTTACCCTGGTAGATTATTACCAATATATCAAAGGCGTGGAATACCTGATCTGTGTGGCCTTCTTCGTCGGTTTCCCAATGTTTTACCGCTACATCAACAAAACTGACGAAACCCCTGACACCAATCACTAGACCATTGAGCCACATCACACTTGTAAACAAAAACAGCACAAACCGGAATCAATCCGGCATGTGCTGTTTTGTTTAATTGAATCAGCGCCTTCTAAATCACAACCACTCCCAAAGACCCCGCGGAATTATCATCTGCATACTTTCCATATCTATGGTGGCAGTTATCACCAGATCGCCGTCATTATTCAATTCCCATCTTTCTTCCGCGATCTTCACAACGCTGGAAAATCCTTGTCTCAATCTGACCGAGGAGGCAAATTCGCTGAGAGCATCCACCCAGTGCTGATAGACAAGAGGGTTTATTTCAACCTTGTCCGATATGTCCTCCATCTCATTTGTCAGTACTATATTTGCCATACGGAATCCCGCTCAATGCCCCATTGAATCAACTGCATATCAAAGATACAACAAATCCGGCCTGATGGATATATGTGATTGTGCCTGACGTATCGAATCCAAATTATTAGCTGCATGAATCGGAACTTCGCAGACAAGATTGTATTAGCTATTGCTAAATTTATTTTGAAATGCCTGCAATATACTGTATACATTATTTGGTCTTGCGCGAACGCAGGCATTAATCAAGATCGAACATGATTGAAAAGACCCTTGCCTGACTGATCCGACTGCCAAGGAGAACCGGATGACGATACTGAAAAGTGACAAAAAGGGCTTCACGTGTGAATGCGGAATGCGCAACGATTACCCTTCCTATGTCGCAGATCATTGGGATGTGAAATTGATTTACAACTGTTCCTGTGAACGACAGTATGTTTTGTTTCGCGGAACCGTAACAATTATTGCTCGCCCCTACTCGGACATCATGGACAGTGAAGCATTTGGTGATTAACTCCGGCGCAATGCCGTGCGAATGTTGCTCCGGTGGGCATACTGGGCCATGGCCGCCAGCAGGAAATAGAGACCACATACGTTGCCACTGGCCAAATCGCGTATATCCTTCCCCCTTCAGCACCCTGACCAGATAGTACCCGGTACAGAAGCACCCCAGCAGATAAGCTAAGGCTATGACAAGTGCTTCGTACATCGATGGTCCCTCCTGACCACACAAAAATCAGTTTATCCGGAAACCGGGCAAAACCCGCGTGTTCAGATAGCTGCCACCTTACAGATGCCTTATGGACCCACGCCAGAGGCCTAATGAAAATTTATGCTTTGCTTACTGCAAAAGTAGCAGTAAAGTATAACTATGCGAATATTAATCATTGAGGATGAAATCAAATCTGCCGAGTATCTGCGCAAGGGATTCTCGGAAAACGGTTATATCGCGGACGTTGCAAATGATGGCGAAGACGGTTTGCACCTGGCGGTAACCGGCGAGTACGACCTTATCATTCTCGACGTGGGACTCCCTGAACGTTCGGGATGGTCGGTAATAACAGAGTTGCGCCGTAAAGGGATAGAAATACCGGTTCTGTTCCTGACCGCCAGAGACGCCGTTGAAGACCGGATAAAGGGTCTGGAGCTCGGAGCCGACGACTATCTTGTCAAGCCGTTCGTCTTTTCGGAACTTCTGGCCAGGGTGAGGACTATATTGCGCCGCGGACCGTTAAGACAGCTGGATGTACTTGCCATCGGGGATCTGGTAATTGATCTGGTACGGCACAAGGCCACGCGTGCCAACCAGCGCCTGGATCTAACGCCGAAAGAGTTCATGCTGCTCTCGCTTCTTGCCCGTCGGGCCGGCGAAGTTGTCTCGCGTACCCTTATCGCAGAACAGGTCTGGGACATGAACTTCGACAGTGACACCAATGTAGTGGATGTTGCCGTGCGCAGATTAAGAGCAAAGGTTGATGATCCTTACGAAGCCAAACTCATCCACACTTTACGGGGAGTGGGATATGTCCTCGAAGAACGCTGAACAGGAGCCTCCAAACAGAAAACGCAGCCGGTGGTCAATGACCCAGCGACTGGTCGTTACCTACACCCTCTCCGCCGTTGCCATGCTTGCCATTACAGCGGTCTTCCTTAACTGGACTCTACACAGTTCCCTCCTGAAAGCAGAACGCGACTATATAGATGACCGGATCCGGGTATACCGGGCCATTATTGAACACAGCCCTGATTTTCTCTACTTCATTCTGCAGGATATCGAATGGCAGGGATCCTTCGTAAAATTCCCTCAATACTATTCCAGGCTCTTGAATGACAAGTGCCACATTATTATCGAAACCGCGCATATGAATGAACTTATTCCTCCCGGGAAATTCCCCGATTCATGTGCAAAGGACAACAGTACAAATGGTCAGAACCGGTCTGAAAAACATGTTATTTACCAGAGCAAAAATGGCAGGACATACCTTTTGGAATCTTACTGGAGCAAAACGGTTCATCCTTCACAAAGTATTGCAATCCAGATAGCGATCGATATCACTGCACAGGAAGCCATCATTCTATCCAACCAGCGGCAAATGATCGCGATCATTATGCTCGGTATAGTTTTTGCGGTTCTCTTCAGCATAGTGGTTGCCCGCCGTGTCCTCAGCCCTCTCAATGAAATGGTTGAAACCATAAAGCAGATAAATATGGACAAGCTTAACATGCGTGCTACTGATCCCCATCGATGGCCAGAGGAACTTCAAGCCCTGGCAATTGCCTTCAATGACATGCTGGGTCGCCTGGAAGATTCCTTCACCCGACTCTTTTACAGTGCTTCCAACCTGGCTCATGCATTACGGACCCCCATAAACAACCTGATGGGAGAGGCTGAAGTCGCACTTTCCCAGGAAAGGACCAATGACGAGTATCGCAAGGTACTCGAATCGAGTCTCGAAGAGCATATAAGGCTTTCGCGGCTGATTGAAGCCATCTTTTTCCTGTCGCGGGCTGAAAATCAAGCTACCGTGCTCGACCGCTCTCTGTTCAATCCAACGGAAGAGGTCGAGAAAGTTTTCAGTTTTTATGAGGCTCTGGCAGCGGATAAGAAAGCCAAACTTTCCGTCCAGGGAGCAGGACAATTGAACGGAGACCGGATCTTCGTCCGTCGGGCCATCAGCAATCTGGTTTCGAATGCGCTTTACTATTCCGATCCCGGTGTGAAAATAGACATCTCTGTCAGACAGGCGGAAGACAGCTTTATTGAAATAAGAATCAGCGATACCGGTTACGGCATCGAAGAAAAAGACCTGGCGCATATCTTCGACCGCTTTTTCCGTGCCAAGACCAGTAATGTCAGCAATCCTCAAGGTTCGGGATTGGGACTTTCCATCGTCAAATCAATAATGGATGTCCATAACGGTACGGTCTCAATCCAAAGTGTTCCCGGTCAGGGCACCACGGTAATCTTGCGTTTTCCAGGCAATTACATAGATACCGGACAGCCATAGACCATGCCTGGCTCAGCAAGTCCAACAGCCTAGCTCGCTAGCCCAATGTGATGGTACTGTAAGTAATTTAATCATGATCAAACGTAAAATGGCTCTCTGCAATGAGCGGAGACCTAGAAAGGTTTGACCTATGCCCTCGAACAAAGCAGAACAATCAAGTCAGGCTGGTAACGGCAAGACATGGAGATGGTCGATGACCCGGCGACTGGTGTTTTATTATACTCTTTATGCCTTTGCCATGTTTGCCATCACATTTGCATTCCTCAACTGGACCATCCGTGAGACCCTTGTAAAATCAGAAAACGATTATCTTGACGACCGGGTTCGTGTATTCAGGGCTATTATCGAAAGCCGTACTGATTTTATCGATGTCATCAAACAGGACATCATCTGGGAAGGGGCCTACGTCAAGTACCCGGAATATTATGCACGCATTCAGGATTCACATTGCCGCACCCTCGTGGAAACACCGAGAATGGATGAATTCATACCCCCGAACCTGTTTCCTGATCCGTGTATACTAGAAGGTGCGGTCCAACACGATTCCTGGTCGGAAAAAAATATTTCCTATCACAGTAAGAATGGTCGGTCATATATTTTGGAATCGTACTGGACTGAGACGATTGATTCTTCCCAACGCAATGTAATCCAGATTGCGGTCGATACCACGGCAGAAAAAGGTTTGATTCAAATGAACCAGCAACGAATGTTGCTGATCACCATCCCAGGAATATTATTTACTGTTTTCCTAAGCTATATTATTGCCCGAAGGGTCCTTCTGCCGCTCAACGAATTGGCCGGGCTTGCCAAACGCATAACCATAGACAAGATGGGCATGAGGGCCAAAGATCCACTGCGTTGGCCTGTGGAACTGCGAGCACCGGCGATTGCCTTTAACGAAATGTTGGAAAGGTTGAGAAATTCTTTTGCGCAGATTTCCCAATATACATCCAATCTGGCGCATGAATTGCGGACACCGATCAACAACCTGATGGGAGAAGCGGAGGTTGCCCTCTCTCAGGATCGAACAGTAGAGGAATACCGGAAGGTACTCGAATCAGGGCTCGAAGAGCATATGCGCCTCGCGCGCATGATAGATGCGCTTCTATTTCTGGCGCGCTCGGAGCATCCCGCAACCCAGCTTGAATATTCCTTGTTCGATCCCATGGATGAAATCACAAAGGTATGCAGTTTTTACGAGGCACTTGCAGAGGAAAAACATGCTCAAATCAAATGGGAAGGAAGCGGGCCGATGTATGGAGACCCTGTTCTTTTCCGCAGGGCCATGAACAACCTGGTATCAAACTCGTTATATTATTCGTCTCCAGGAGTGAAAATAGATATTGCCGTCAGAAAATCCGGTGACAATTACCTGGAGGTTACTGTAAGTGATACAGGCCACGGTATTTCCGAGGAAGATATTAACAATGTCTTCGATCGGTTTTACCGTGTCATGGGCAGTCGTTCCAGCAATCCCCAAGGGTCAGGACTAGGTCTTTCTATCGTCAAATTCATCATGGAACTTCACATCGGAACAGTCACCATACAGAGCGTACCCGGCAAGGGAACAATGGTAACCTTGCGCTTTCCTGCCCCGCCTCCGGAGACTCTTAATATCGCTGCCTGATCGTAGTTTTCTCCATATAAGGGCTGCTAAGTCAAAAAAAATCCTCCTTTCTACAGGGGGATTTTTTTTGCCCGTTCGCCTGACAATCACCTCCCCGCCATATCACCAGCCACGTACTCCAGTCAGCAATACTCATGTGCAGAAAGAACCTTACCAAAATGTAATGTCATCGTAACCCTCCAGTAAGAAACCAGGGAGTATTTATTGTATTCATGAGCTGTTCTCTACCAAATAAATAGTAAACCTTACCGAATTGTAATGCTGTCGTCATGGTTAGGTAAGGAACAAATCGATAGAGTGACATCATAGACGATAAGATGTCTTCAAACTTCGCACACAAACGCAACTATCTGACGTAACAGGTAAATACACTGCGCCCCATCCGCACAAGAGGTGCGCAGCAAAGAAATCAGTGGTGAATTTCAACTTTAATGATCTGTTCTTTATCAAATAAATAGTGAACCTGACAGAAATGTAATGTTGCTGTCAGGGTCGTGTAAGAAATGAACTGATAGAGTCGCACCACAGAAAGTGTAATGCCTGCAAAGGCTGCAAACATAAAAAGCAAATACCTGTCAACCCTGGCGAAAGCCAACAACACCTCCCCTGAATAAGAGGAGACCAAAAAAAGGAGAATGCAATGAAAAAGAGTATCAAAGTAGTTCTCGCAGCAGTATCGACGCTTCTGATCTGCGCACCGGCTTATGCATTCCACTCAGGCGGCGTTGCAGAGTGCGAAGGCTGTCACACAATGCACAACTCGTTGGATGGAGCAGCTATGGCCACCGGCCTTCCCCAGTACCAGTCCGGCCCGTTCCTTCTCAAGGCCAATGACGCGTCAGGCTCATGCCTGAACTGCCATAACGCGGCTGACACGGCTCCGAGCAGCTATCACATCTCCACCGATACTTCCAAACTGGGCCCTGGTCTGCCCCCGGTTGAAGCAACCCCCGGCGGCGACTTTGCCTGGCTGAAGAAAACCTACACCTTTAATATCCGCGGCAACGCCACCACAGTAGACGGCGATCGTCACGGCCATAACATCGTGGCTGCAGATTTCGGCTACGTCGCTGACAAAACCCTGACAACCGCTCCCGGCGGTACCTATCCTGCCGCTACCCTGGCATGCTCCAGCTGCCATGATCCACACGGCAAATACCGTCGTTTTGCCGACGGCACCCAGGCTACCACAGGCCTGCCTATCTTCAACTCCGGTTCCTATCAGAGCAGCGCCAACCCGACTGCCGGCGTATCCGCAGTTGGCGTTTACCGCATCCTTGGTGGTGTAGGTTACCAGCCCAAGTCCCTGACCGGCTCTTATGCCTTCGCCAATCAGGCTCCGGATGCAGTTTCTCCTTCCACCTACAACCGTCTTGAGACAACCGGCCAGACCCATGTTGCCTACGGACAGGGTATGTCCGAGTACTGCGCAAACTGCCACACCGAAATGCTTGAGAACAGCTACACCTCCGGCATGGGCGGACTGGTTCACCCTGCCGGCAATGCTGCCAAACTGACCGCTCCGATTGTTGCCAACTACAACAGCTACGTAACTTCCGGCGTCATGACCAACACCGATGCGACCAAGGCCTACAGCTCACTGGTTCCGTTTGAACTCGGCACCGCAGACTACACCGTGTTGAAAGGACTTGCCCTCAACACCGACACCGCCGATCAGTCAGCAAGCACTACCAGCAACGTGTCCTGCCTCTCCTGCCACCGCGCCCATGCTTCCGGTTTCGAGAGCATGACCCGCTACAGCCTGGCCAACGAGTTCATGACCATCGCCGACGCCGCCGGTGTTGCTCAGTATGACCCCAGCACCACAGAAGGCAAGATCAACCAAGGAAAGAATGTTGCCGAGCAGACCGCGGCATACTACGGCCGTCCTGCAACCGCCTTTGGCCCCTACGCACGTGACCTTTGTAACAAGTGCCACGCCAAAGACTAATCAGAACAATGCAAGGCAAGTAACCGCATAAGCACGTCAATGGCCGGGGATCGCTCCCCGGCCATTGACGTATGCACTGGTTAACACGAAAAATGATTATTTCAATGCACCCGAACTGCCCATATATTTATCGGGACTCATTCATGAACCTGGTTTCCATCTCCAACCGCAATGCACCCCAAGAGCACGTAGGAGGATATCTATGGAGGATACCTGCATAACTCGAACTGTCCTGAGCTCATCCGGCCGCAACGTTCTTATCTTGAGCGCTGCGGCGTTTCTGCTAATAGCCGGTTGCGGCGAACCAATCAAGGCGCCCCAGGAGTCAGCTGACGGGAACACTACGACAGTGGCCAAGAGTGCGGACATCCCTGCGCTGCCGAAACGAGGTAAATTGAGACTCACTGCTCCGCCGCCCAAAGCGGTGTTCGGCATGATCTACATCAACACAGCCAACAACCACGAATTCATCTTTGACGGTTCAATGTGGGTGCCTCACGACCATTCCGTCGACACATTCTACAGCTCCAGGCCCACATCAAAGAGCACCAAGCTGATACCAAGCGATGTCTGCCTGGATGGCGATCCGGACTGCACCCCCACCGGGGCGCACGGCGGACCGGCGACCCAGCCCGTCGGGCACTACGCCTTCGATTGCAGGGTCTGCCACAAGGTCGGCGGACGACTTAGCTTCGACAAGGCCGGTCCAGCCTACGCCATTGGCAAACCAGCTCCGGCCTTCGACGCCACGTCCAAGACCTGCTCCAACATTGCCTGCCACGGCGTCCCCTCTGGCACCTTCAGTTACTACTTTTTGGGAGGCGACGGTGAACCCGTGCTCAATACCGTGAGCTACGGAGGGTCCACGACCGTCACGACCCCCTCGTGGTACGCTACCGGAAGCTCGGCCTGCACCGCCTGCCACGGCAACCCACCCGTCAACGGCTCTAACGGCTCCAACCTCTGGCACAGCGGCTATCATGGCGGTGGCGGTCCCACTTCGACCCTGAATCAATGCCAGTTTTGCCATCCTGACGCGAGCAGTCCGGGCAACGGCATCGGCGACACCATCACCAACGCCTCAATGCACGCAAACGGTACAGTCAATGTGCAGGCTGTGTTTAAATCATCCTGTTTCGGCTGCCACTAATGGATAGGAAGTGACACCTGTCAGACATAGACGTGTTGTTGACTAATGTCGTCAAGTATCTAGACAAAAATAAATAGATCGCTATAATAGATAAATATGACTTAAACCGTAGCAAAACTAAACGCAGGAAGATGCAAATGCACGGCAGCAGGACAGACCACTGGGAATGACATGGTCAAGACACACCTACACTACCTCAAAATAATGATGGCAAGCCTGCTGACAGCATCTGTCATAGCCGGCAGCAACACTGGCGTGGATGCATTTCACGACGGTGGGGTCGCTGATTGCGAAGGCTGCCACACCATGCACAATTCCTATGAGGGCATGCCGTTAACACCGACCAGCGCTGCCGGCATGACCAATGTATATCTGCTCAAGGGAAGCGACCCGAGTTCGGTCTGCCTGAACTGTCACCAAAGAGCCGGCGATATTGGTCCAACGGCTTTTCATGTCAGCACTGCCGATACGGATATGCCGGTCGGCACACCGCCTCGCCAGTTGCCGCCCGGCGGCGATTTCGGCTGGCTGAAAAAAAACTATACCTGGATACCCAGCCTGGGAGCGGCCCCCCTGAGCAGTCCCGGCGACAGCCACGGCCATAACATTACTGCCCAGGATTACGGTTATTTTGCCGACGCTTACAAGACTACCTCTCCCGGAGGTTTTTTTCCGGCAATGAACATGGGATGCACCAGTTGTCACGATCCCCACGGCAAGTATCGCCGTTTTAGCGATGGCAGCATCAACACTGCCGGCTTACCGATCAAGGATTCCGGTTCGCTGGCAAGCAGCCCGGATCCGGACCTGCAACAGGCAGTGGGCGTTTACCGGCTCCTGGGTGGCGTCGGCTACTATTCCAAAACCCTGAGTCCCGGCTTTGCCTTCAGCTTCAATCCGCCGGCTGCGGTTGCCCCGGACAACTACAACCGTTCCGAGGCCGTAACCCAGACCAGGGTGGCGTATGGGGCAGGGATGACAGACTGGTGCCGCAACTGTCACGCCAATATCCATACCGATGCTGTCCCTACTCCGCTCAAACATCCAGCCGGCAACAGCCTTGAATCAGGTATCAGAGACTATTACAACAGATACATCAAGGACGGCGATCTGACCGGTATCGAGGCAAATGCTTACCAGTCTTTGGTGCCTTTCGAGGTTGGCACATCCAATTACGCCACCCTCAAATCGATCGTAACCATGACCCCGACCAAGGGACCATCCGGTACAGATGGAAACCCAACTGTAATGTGCCTCTCCTGCCACCGGGCGCACGCCAGCGGCTGGGATGGCGGCATGCGCTGGAACAACAAAACCACCAAAATTGTGCATAACGGCTCGTATTCACAGGAAATTGACCCCTTTCAACCCTTTGGGCAGGGCAGAAACACACTTGAGGCTCAAAAGGCCTACTACGATATTCCGGCGACAAACTTTGCCGTCGAGCAAAACCCGTTGTGTTTCAAGTGCCATGCAAGCGGAGGGGATTAAAGATGAAAGCAAGGGGGCGGATGTGCTGAAACGAATCATGCTGTTTTTTTTGCTGACATGCCTGGGTGCCGGATGCACGCAGGTGCGCCAGACAGTAAAACCCGTTTTGAGCAATGATGGCGAGCTGTTTCTTTATTGCGAACCATTCCCCCAGGATGCCGGCCGTTTGGAGTTTACCGTAGAAACGGTGTCAGCCATCCGTGAGGATGGGCTTGCCGTTCCCCTGATGCTGGAATTGAAGGAGTTCACGCTCGCCGGCATGGGTCGTCAGCGCCTGGTCAGCCGGGGTATTCTGCCGCCGGGATTCTACAAAGGTATCGCCATCAAGGTAAAGAGCGCCAACCTGAGCGGTGAAGACGGCAAGGGCCGACTGCTTGTGCCTGAGCATTCTTACGAAAACCGGGCTTTGTTTGCGATCAGAAACGGCAAGGCAACCGTCGTGACCATGGAACTGAATTACCGTGAGGCCATCGGTAACGGGATTACGTTCAACCCCAGCTTCAATGCCACGATTCCCCCGGCGCCGCTGCCGGAGCTGACCGGCTATCTCACCAATCATGCAGACAACACCATTACCGTTTTCGACAGACGCTCCGCCCGCATCGGAATGATGATCGAGACAGGCCGCGGCCCTTCAGGAATGGCCCTTGACCAGACTCGCCTGCTGCTCTACGTGGCCATGACGGGCGAAGACGCTGTTGAAGTGATCGATGTCAAGGACAACGATTTCATAGACCGAATCAGGCTGACCCCTGGCGATGCACCGCATTTTCTAATGATGACGCCGGATAACAAAATGGCGGTTACCGCCAATACCGGCTCCAATACGGTCAGTATCATAGACCTTCAATCGCGCTTTGAAGTGGCCCGAGTCCCGGTGGGAAACGGTCCGGAATACGTTCTGGTGGATCGCAGCGGGCGTTTGGCTTACGTTTTCAACCGGCTTTCCAACAGCATCTCGGTGATCGACATTGCGAAGCGCGCCGTGACCGGAACTCTGTCGACGGATTCGGGACCGCTTTACGGACAGTTAAGCCGCAAGGGTGACCGGCTGTATGTGTACCACGACATGTCGCCGAATATCCTGGTGATCGCACTGGACGGACAGGCGGTCACCAAGAGGATCAATGCCGGGACAGGGGTCAGATCGTTAAAGGTAAATACATCTACCGACCAGATCTATGTCGGCAACAACTTCGGAGGCATTATCGATATCTATGACCCCTTTACGCTGATGGTCACGGATTTCCTCAATGCCGATGGAGGGGTCGGTTATATGACCATTGATGGCGAGGAGAACAATCTGCTTGCCATTCATCCACGCAGCAGATTGCTGCGTCTAATCAACCTGGTCGCCAAGAAGCAGCGCGGACAACTGGACACGGGTGCGGAACCATATAGTGTTGTAATTTTTGGTGAACGGTAACGGCTATTGTGAATACCAACAAATCGATACAGCCGAACCTGGTGCGGGCCTGCATCACAGCCTTGACCTGCCTGATACTGATGATCCCTGTTGTCGCTGTTGCCGAGGGGATCAGCGGCTATGCGGAATATAACTACAGCCTTCTTGATTCAGAGACAACGGATACAAGCGGAAAAACCATGACTGATAACTCCTCCTTCAACCAGCGCTACAGCCTGACCCTGGATAAAAACGTCTTTCCGACGCTGCGCATTTCCATTGTCGGAGGCTTTGAAAAAAATATCGCAGACAGCGAAACAAACGGTTTCTCCACGTCTGCATCATCATCACGGATCAATGCAAACAGCGACCTTTCCTACAGCAATGGTGTTTTTAACGGCGGGGGCGGTTTCAACAGGCGCCAGGAGACATCAAAGTCCAGCGGGTCTTCATCTTCCACGATCTTGTTTGACTCCTACAACGGCCGTTTCGGCTGGAAGCCTGAGGATTTCCCCACGTTTGATATCCTTTATTCGACCTTCAACAACTATGACGAGCACCGTACCAGTCAGGACAGTACTGCCACCACCGTGACCCTGAGTTCCCGCTATAAACCGCACAACAGTGTGGACATGAATTACTCGGCGAACTACGCCACCCTGGACAGCAAGCTGGTCGGCCTTGAGTCTCAAAGTCTCAACCAGAGTCTGCGGGTATCGTATAATGACATATTCTTCCGGGATCGTATTTCGGTCAGCACCAGTTACAATATTGCCACGCAGGACACAACCACACGGAATAGCGGCGGCAGCAACACTGCCGGCAATGGCTTGCTGCCGCTCAGCCAGAGGACCATCAATCAACTGTTTTTTGCCACCACCGCACTGACCGATAATGCAGCAGCAACTCCGACGCTGGGCGGCTCGCAAAACCAGAATTCGGCAACAAGCGTGATTGATACCGTAATCAGCGCTGCTACGCTTACGCCAATCCGCAACAATGTGGGTCTCAAATCGAGTTTTTCCGCCATTAACATCATCAGGATGCCGGTTACGATCAGCACAATTGCCGGCCACGTTATATCTCCCCAGGATTACGCAGACATCACAAACGGCTTCGGCCTGAACAATGCCGCAACCTCAAAGGTCAAGGTGTATCAAAGTCCAGCCTTTGACGGCATGAACTGGAAGCTGTTTCCAGCCGCAACAATAACATTTGGGGCATTGAGCAACCCACTCACCGGAACTCTCAGTGACGGCTTTGAAATCAAACTGGGTGAAAACGTTCCCGCTGCCACCATCATCAAGGTGGAGATTGAATCGGTCCAGAGCGTTACCATCAACGCATTTATCCAGAAAATCACCCTTGTGGCCCCCGAGGTATATCTACAGGACACAACCCCACTGAATCCGGGCCAGTCCAGGTCATCGTCACAAATCTCCGGCCTGTTTGATTTTAACCTCAAGGCCAGACTTTTTAACACCCCCACAGTTTTCTATGATATCGGGTTCAATCTGGACCACTCCAAAAGTGACAGCCAGGATTTAACTCATCGCTACAGTGTCGTGAATGGCCTCAGCCTCAATCACCGCATCAGCACGAAACTGAGTACCAGCGCCCGACTTGCCAGGGAGGATGCGGTAGATCCGGTGGCTGGTGAACGTTCGTCCAACATCGCCAGCATCTCTTTGTCCGCACAGATGCTGCCGACCCTCACACAATCCGTCAATTACGGCTACCGCCAGGAAACGGACGCCGGAATAACCAAAAAAACACACTCCGCAAACCTTTCCAACTCAGCGGAACTTTACCGTGGAATAAGTCTCAGCCTGACCGGGGGGGGAAGCATTGCCAGCGACAATGCCGGTTCAGACCAGAAAACCCTGACAGTGACATCCGGGCTCAACATGCAACCGCACAAAAACCTCAGCATCAACCTGAGCGCATCAGATTCAATGGCGTGGTCTTCCATGGAAGACAGCCCGGAAACATCCTCGTCTACGCAGACCGGGGATCTGACCGTCACCTTCAACCCACTGCCGAGCATTTATCTGTTCGGTTCTTACACCATCAACGCACAGACAAATCGAAAAACGCAAACAGCCCAGAGTATCGGTGGTTCCTGGTCTCCTTTTCGGGGCGGGGCGCTGCTGTTGAATACGTCTTACCGGGAAAATATCGACAACAGCGGCAACAAGGACAGTGCCATAGTACAGAGCCTGAGGTGGAACATCCGTTCCGGATGGTTCCTGGATCTGTCGTATCTGGTTTCCAAAGATGCCACGGCCACCCGGACTACCAATACCCAGGTTTTCAACACTGCCATGAGACTGAGTTTTTAATCATGGCGCGGATACATTCCAAGGGAAGGGAGATACAATGATCAAACGAGGGTTGCACCAGCGAAACAGGTTCAGATCGGCATTTGCAGCCATTCTTATTCTATGCTGTGGAGCGTTTGCCGGCTGCGCAACAACAGGTGATGTATTTCGGGATGACACCATGGACTTTGGCTCCATCAAGTCAGTTGCGGTCCTGCCGTTTGCCAACCTTTCCAAGGATCAGTTGGCTGGTGAGCGGGTACGGGACGTGTTCAACACGCTGCTGATGGCCTCAGGGGCTTTATATGTGATTCCGTCCGGCGAGGTTGCGCGAGGTGTCGCCTCAGCCGGAGTAGCCAACCCGGCTGCTCCTTCAGCAGATGATGT
>JBGSQD010000300.1:0-9110 GCA_041738275.1 Geobacterales bacterium | reverse complement strand
GCCCGTCGTGCAGCAGTTCATCCACATCCTTGCCGTCACACCAGGCATAAACCCGGGCACCGAAGCGCTTTTTGAATATTTCCGCACCTGCAGCATGATCAAAATGATTATGGGTCAGAATGATCTGCTCAACAGGAACCTTTCCGCATCCGGTGGAAAGTTGCTCGATCTGATCTATAACATTGCCGTCTGTTCCGGGATCGATAAGGGTATTTACATCACCCAACTGGTTCCAGTCTCCAAGCAGAAGATAGGAACGGCAGGTGTACATTGACGGGGATTGGGATAATTCTATAACTCTCATGCCGGTCTACCCGTCTTACAGCTTTTTGTATAACTGGGCGTCAGACACTGCCTGTTCAAAGAGATGGGTAATCTCTACCGGCATCTTCTGCGTGTTTTCCAAAGCAAGATATCCACCGGGACACAATGCCTGATGATACATTTTTATGACTTCGATCCGTTCATTGTACTGAAAATGAAGCAACACATTTTTACATACCACCAGAGCATAATCGGAACCGATCGGTTTCAGGGAAAGAAGGTCATGATACTGAAAAAAAAGCCGGGAACGGATCTTCTCGTTGACACGGTAAAGATCATTTCCCAGTGCATCAAAATACTTTTTGAAGATATCCGCCGGAATCCGCTGCAACTCTTCATACTTGTAGGTAGCCTTCTTGACAATGTCGCCGAAATTGTTCTCGCTGTCGTAATCAGTGGCATGAAGATAAAGATTATTGTATGTGGCGCCCAGACGTTCCGCAAAAAGTATTGCGAGTGTGTACGGCTCCTGTCCAAGGGCACAGCCGGCATCCCAGACCTTGATCCGCATCCGCCCCATGGTGATTTTTATGGTCTGTTCGACTGCGTATTCTAGTACCGGTAAGTCTCTGAAAAAAAAGGTAAACGCCATTAAGTCACTTTACCTTGTTTGATTCAGCAAGTTCGGCGGACTGAAGCAACACACCGGGATCAAGAATAAGGGCAACAGAACCGTCACCCAGAATGGTGGCGCCTGAAATTCCTTTCACATCCTGATACATACGACCAAGCGGCTTGATTACCGTCTGATGTTCTCCGACAACGCAATCAACGACAAAACCGATCCTGGTGCCATGAACCGAGGCAATTACTATCTGCTCAATATCCGGCCGGTCTCCGGAAATCGCGAACTGCTCCCGCAACGAGATAAAAGGGGTAAGTGTCCCCCTAACCTTTGCCAGATTGCGGCCATGCGCGGCTGCAACATCTTCACTGGTCAACTCTACGCACTCTTCTACCGCAGCAAGTGGCAACACAAAATGTTCATTGCCGATCTTGACCAGCAGGCTCTCAATAATGGCCAGAGTCAACGGAATCTTGAGGGTGATGGTTGAGCCCTGCCCACGGGTGCTGTCTATCGTTATTGAGCCACGCAACGCCTGAATGCCCTTTTTGACCACGTCCATGCCGACACCACGGCCCGAGACACTGGTAACCTTTACCGCGGTCGAGAAGCCCGGAGCAAAAATCATATTATATATTTCCCTGTCCGGCAGCTCGGCATTTGCGGCAATCAGCCCACGTTCGACAGCCTTGGCACGGATTGCATCACGATCCAGGCCGGCACCGTCGTCCCGGATGGTTATCAGTACGCTGTCGCCGGAATGTTCTGCTCCCAAATGCACGATACCCTGTGCCGGTTTCCCGGCGGCACGGCGGATTTCCGGCATCTCAATGCCATGATCGATGCTGTTGCGGATCAGGTGAACCAGCGGATCGTTCAATTTTTCGATAACAGTTTTATCAAGCTCTGTTTCAGCGCCTTTGGTCTCCATCTCAATCTCTTTGCCGAGCTCCTGGGAGAGATCACGCACCAGTCGCTTGAATTTGCTGAAGGTCGAGCCGATAGGCAGCAAGCGGATATTCAGGGCTGTGTCGCGCAGCTCATTAGTCAGACGCTCCACCTCTTCAGCTATGGACGCAAAAGCGCCGTTACCGGTAATAGCGGCGGTCTGACTGAGATGGGCCTGAACCGTCACCAGTTCGCCCACCAGATTAACCAGCAGATCCAATTTTTCCGCCGGCACGCGGATACTGGTGGCGGATTCCTGTGTGGCGCGTTCCTGACGCACCGCCTTGACCTGTTGCTGTTCCACCAGCGCTGATTGGACCTTGTCCGTCGTAACAGCACCAATGGAAACGGCCAGCTCACCGAAACGTTTCTGCATATCAAGGATTTTATACATCTCTGCAGGCGACAAATCGCCGCGCTCCACCAGGATATCACCCAGTTTCTTGTAATCCTGACCTGAATCACCGGCGCCGTCATCAACCAGATCGATCTTCAGGTCGCAGTCGTCTTCACAGAAGATGAACACATCCTTGATGGCATCCATCCCCCGGCTGGTAGTCAGGACAATATCCCAATAAATATAGCAATGTTCGGGAGTTATTTCACTGAGTGTCGGTATCAGTTCTGTGTGGGCAATCACGTAACAGGTACCCAGATCGCGAAGTTCATTGATCAGGCCAAGGGGATTTGTGCCGGACATGAATATCTCCGGAATCGGCTTGAAGCGGATACGCCAGGTTTTATGGTCACCCTCCGGGGCCGGTGAAACAGGAGCGGACTCCTGAGCTGCCCGGACAATCTCTACAGGTTCCGCACCAGGCACAAGCTGTTTGAGGCCTGCGATGATGGCATTACCCTCGTTGCGGTCGATGTCATCTCCCGACACCGAGGCATCCAGCAATGATTTGATATGATCGCGGGCCCGCAGCGTCAGATTGAGCAACTGCTTCGTTACAGCCATCTTGCCATTACGCACCAGATCGAAGACCGTTTCGACCTCATGGGTGAATCCGGCAATCTCATCAAAACCGAACATGGCGCCGGAACCCTTGATGGTGTGCATGGCACGGAAGACACGTCCGATCAGCTCGCTATCCTCGGGAGTCTCCTCCAGTTCCAGCAGCGACGTTTCAAGTTCGGTCAGCAGTTCATTGGCTTCTTCGCGATAGGTGGCAATATGCTGTTCGATCATTATTTACCTCAGGGTCCAGGGTCTGACTCATCCCAAAACTTTCTTGATCACCGCAATCAGCTGTTCCGGTTTAAATGGTTTGACAATCCATCCGGTTGCCCCGGCTGCCTTGCCCTCTCCCTTTTTCGAATCCTGGGATTCGGTCGTCAACATGATTATCGGGATAAACTTGTTCAGCGACCCGGCACGCACCCCCCTGATAAGTCCGAGGCCGTCCAGATTGGGCATATTCAGGTCGGTAATCAGCATATCAACCTTTTGAGAGCCAAGTTTGGTGAGAGCATCCTTACCATCTACCGCTTCAACCACATCATAGCCGTTCTGCTTGAGTGTGAAGCTTACCATCTGCCTCACACTGGCAGAATCGTCTGCGGTCATGATTAATTTTGGCATTGCCTTATACCTCCGTACCAGATACATGGTTTATTGTTGTTCTGACTGCATGGCAAACCTTGAGGGCCGCCAATGCTGCTGCCAAAAGAGACCATGCAGTCAGACATGGAATCAGGTTCACATTCATATCCTCGACCCATTTTAGCCGCGGTCTTGCAACCGGAGCAAATGACCTGCATGCTGGTCATGTCAATGCTCTCAAGCGCCCGAAGATTCAGCACCACCTCCGGTGACTCGTCAAGCGACTCAGCCAGGATTTTATGCAGCTCACCGCTGTTCTCGATGTTCAGAGAACCGCCGAGAACGATTGATATCGATCCATCGGCATTGACGTTCTTGGCTATACTATAATCGCTCATTTCTTTCCTCCGTCAAAACAGGTCCACATTATCGCCAAACTCGGAATCATCGACAACAACGGCAGCTTCCCTGACATTTGCAACTACCGCGACAGCGGCCCCGCCTCCACGTTTACGGGCAATGGCTTCATGGATGTGCCGTTCGCTTTCCATGGTATAGCGTTCCTCCATGTGGCGAAGATTCTCCTTGAATTCCGTACTGGCAGGTTCAAGTTCCCGTGCATGCACAACAATTTTTTCTAGAACGGTGATTACCTCTTCAGCCATGCGCGTCGTCAGCAGATGCACATCAATTCCGCCCGTGGTCCGTTCAACATCATCGGTCAGTGAGCGCACTCTACGGTTCAATTCCGCCAGAAGTGTAAACAGGTCGGTATTAATGCCACCAAGGGTGCTCAGAATCTCTGTCAACTCATTCTCCATGATCGTGACCTGGAAAAGTAGTTGATCATTATCCTCATCCTTATCTTTGAAAAGGTGTTCGGTAACCTCTTTGACCCGCGACAGCGTCTGAGAAACCGCAGCGGTCTGAATCACTGCATCCAGCGACAACCGCTTGATCGCCTCGGCCAGAACGCCCAACGACGCACCCTCGCGACCTGTATGCGCCGCCTTGATCTGCGAGTTAAGGGCAATCAGATCGATCTCCGAGCCGATCTCCTCAATATCCGACACAAAACCTGCAATCTCCCCAATCGTTCCGGCCACCTTTTTCATGGTGTTCGACATTTCCTGATCTTCCTTGGCGCAGGTGCCCAGGACTGCTGTCACAGCCGACAGTCCCTGACTCATGTCATCAACAAAGGAATTTCCCGTCGAGTCGGCAACACCGGTAACCGTTTGGGTTTCAGTTGCCATTTCCATCTGCTGGCGCGCCACGTCACGCAGATTATCCGCAATGGAGCAGACCGCGCTGTATAACGCCGAGGAAGCATGACGAAGCTGGGCTGCCTGAAGCTCACAGACATCACCCGCCTCAATGATCAGGCTGCGCTGACGCGCCGCGTCCAAACCGGTATCACCCGCTGTCTGAAGATCGGCCGCGAGCCGTTCCAGCGCCTCAACGATATGTTCCACCTGCTGGCGGGTGATATCGTGAGACTGCATCGACGAAACAACCTCACTGATATTGCCAGTGACTTCTCCTGAAATGGAAGCAACCAGTCCACCGAAACGGGTACAGCGCTCATTGACGGACACCAGTTCTTCCAGACTGTTTGCAGTACTTGTCAGAATTCCACTCACGTTGGCTGCCTGGGTCGATTTTGTTGAGCGGACAACCTGGAGGCTCTCGCTGATCATGCTGGCCAGCATCTGGCGCTGATTCAATATGTTGCTTGATTTTTCATTAACCTGATGTGAAAGTTTTTCCACATCCATGGCAAGAGTCAGGAAAGCAGTACCCTGATCGCCCAAGCGCGAGCTTTCGATCTTTGTGGAGATGCTCAACATCCGCAGGGTTTTATACATCTTCTGAAACCCTTCCAGAGGTTGTGAAACATGGTTTAACAGATCAAGGATTTGCTCGAGGGTTTGACAACTGTCATCACTCTGGCCTCGTGCGCTTGTGAGATACGTTTCCATTCCGGCGATCATCTGGCGCAATCGATCTACCAGTGACTCCACCCGCTCGCCCGAGACCGTTTCCACCAGACGGTTTGCCATGGATGTCAACTCTTCCGAGCGCAGATAAAACCCCTGCAGTTGTGATCCAATCTGCAGGAATTCATCTTCCGTAGTGCCGGCCATATCCCGCAGGGTTGAGATGGAGGGAGCGATTATTTCCTGCCATCCGGCAAGAACAGCACTGTTTTCAGTGCCGTGAGGCAATTCTTTCTGAGTATGGGTAGAAACCGCAACCATGGGATATCCTTGTACGCTCAAGCGGGGTATCAGTTGATCAGACCAAGCTGGCGTAATTCATTCATCAGTTTCTGTTTGCTGATCGGCTTTACGATATAAGACGTTGCCCCACCCTTGTAAAAGGCCTGGACAACAGAGCGGGGATCATCAAGGGCAGTGGTCATGATTACCTTGACCTCAAGATCTGGAGGTATTTCCAGCTCCTTTTCCAGCTCCCTGATGCGCCGCAGCGCTTCCTGGCCATCTATCCCCGGCATCATGATATCCATGCAGATCAGCTCGTAGGGGCGTTTGCCGGCATGGGCCATCTGGAATGAGATAATTGCCTCCTCACCATTAATGGCAATATCGCAGTCACACAATGAAGACAGCAGTTCCTTGAGGATACGGCGCGATATTAAATCGTCTTCCACGATTAGACACTTCACAAATTACCTCCTGTTTACTTCCTTAACTATACGCGAGCAACATTTGCACTTAAACAAGCATGGTATTGCTTTAGATCTGTCCGGATCAGGGCAATTCAAAACGCAGTTTACAGCAAAAACGGCTGCCCTCGCCGGGAGTGCTTTCTGCCCGGATATCACCGTTAAACAGCACGGCAATCTGCCGGGCAATACTCAATCCCAGTCCGGCCCCGCCATATCTGCGACGAAGGGAGCCATCCCCCTGAATAAACGGATCAAAGACGCGCTCGATCATATCATGGGGGATACCGATTCCGCTGTCGCTTACGCATACCTGAATCAGCGCATGGTGTTCCTCTATTCGCTCCAGAGAGATATCCAGGCCTACGCCACCCTTCTCGGTGAACTTGAGAGCATTACCCAGCAGAATATCCAGCATACGGGTAAACTGTTCCTTATCACATCTTATGCAAGGCGGCACCCCAGGCGCCATTTGGACATCAAAAGAAAGACCCTTTGCGGCAAACTGGGGACGGTGAACTGCTGCCACCGACTCAATGGCACCCGGCAGATCAAGCAGATCCTGAAAGACGGTCGGCCCACGCCCGACACCGCTTGAGAAGGAGAGCAATCGATCTACCAGTTCCACCATATTGTCGGCAGCCTGACGGGCCAGGCAGAGGTATTCCTGCTGTGAACCCTGAAGATCTGCATCAGCCAACAGATCAAGTGCGCCGATAACGCCATTCATGGGGGTACGCAGTTCATGGGTCATCTTGGTCATGAACTCGGTTTTATCATTGGCAGCTTTCAACAGACTGGCACGTGTTGCATCAAGTTGCGCAAGTGCCCGTTCGAGTTCGACAGTACGACGATCCACTGCTTCTTCCAACTCCACACGATAATTTCTCTCCATGCTGCGAAGGCTGGAAAAAGTAACCGCTTTACGCATCACCTGACGCAGGTATTCAAAATCAAAAGGTTTGTGAATAAAATCAAACGCCCCGTTCTTGATGGCATTAACAGCCATCTGCAACTGGGCAAAACCGGTCATGATAATGACCGGCACATCCGGCAGGATTTGATGAATCCTGGCAAGAAACGAGATGCCATCTTCTCCCGGCATCATTACATCGGTCAGAATGGCATCAAATTCAAAGTTACTGATCAAACAATACGCTTCTTCTGCGCTATTGGCAGTGCTTACGTCATAACCTGACTGTTCAAGGCAGAGAGTCACAATCCTGAGAATATCCTGTTCATCGTCAATAACCAGAATATGCGGTTTTAGCTCGTCATTACGCAGTGACAAGTCACAAGTTTCAACAACACGTTGTTCCTGCATGTTATCCTGGCGTAGCATCAACGTTTAAAATCCTTTATGGTTGAAATTACGTACTCTCGCTGGGCTGCATCCTTCTGATGACAGTCAAAACAGGTCTTGACCGGATCAAGGCCGCTCGGCTTACCATTGGCGCCATATCCGGCAAACCGCCAACCGCCACTATCCTTTGCCCGCTTATCCTTGCGCATCAGCACAATCATGTTTTTTGGGCCGTCTTTCGATGTATCACCATTTTTGATATTGAAATAATCAACAACGATCGTGCTCCCCTCGGGGAAGCGGTTGCCGGCCTTATACCCCTGCATGGCCTTCTTATCGGCATAGATATAATGGATGCCGTAAAAGAGTGAGCTCTTATCGGTTTCAACCTTGCGGATACTTCTCTGCCAGGAACTGTATTTTTTGGGGAGAGCGGGAGCGGACGCCGCAATTGCAAGGGAGGAAATTGACAGGACGATTGCCATTACCAGACAGGCACTAATATTTTTCATAAATAGCATACCTTTCAGCATTCAAGTTTTTGCATCTTACACCACTGGTTGCTTTATTGTCACGAAAATGTGGCGTCAATACTATGCAACACAGCCATCGGCAAGCGTCCTGACCTGTTCAGAAAAGCATGTGATGAGAATGGTTTCTGCAGGAGGTTTGCCTTCTCTTCATCCTCCACCAGCAGGATCTTCTCATTTACCACTACAAAGCTTTGTTCTTTATCCGGAAAAACCTCATCCCATCCGATGTCCTGATCGGTATATGGATAAAAACAATCGTACCGATTCCCGGCGCACTGCTTACACTGATACCCCCGCCATGCTGCCTGATGATTCCATAGGCCATGGAAAGACCCAGACCGGTTCCAAGGCCGACCTCCTTTGTGGTGAAGAACGGATCGAACACCCTGGACCGGGTGGCCTTGTCCATTCCCAAACCGGTATCTGACACCACTATCTGTGCATACATCCCGCTCTTGCACCCTTCAAATACCACGGGAATTCTGGCGCTGTCGATCAATGAGGTTTCTATGCGAAGAAGCCCCCCATGCGGCATGGCATCGCGAGAGTTTGCCGCAAGATTCATCAGCACCTGTTCGATCTGCCCCCTATCAACTGACACCGGCAGCGGGATTGGACTTACAACTGTTTCAAGCGTGATATCCTCGCCGATGATCCGCTCAAGCAAATCATGAACCCTCTGCACAACGCTGTTCATATCTTCAGAGAGCAGCCGCATGTTCTGTTTGCGGCTGAAGGCCAGCAGGCTATGGGTCAGCTTGGCGGCCCGTTCAGCTGAGCTACTGATCAGGGAAACAAGTGTCATTTGCTCCGATTTGTCGCCTACTTTCTGTTCCAACAGCGTGCATGCGCCTATGATAATTGACAGGATATTGTTAAAGTCGTGCGCCACCCCACCGGCAAGGGTGCCGATGGAATCCAGTTTTTGGGATTGACTGACATGCTCTGCCTGTTCTTTTAATATTGTCATGTTTTGCATATAAATCACCGGACCCGACAATTAGCTGGAATTATCCATGTCATCGTGTCGAGCCAATTAATTTCATTTACAGAAAATTCATTTATCCTATAAAAAGCAGTTGAGCTTTTGATTTTGCTTCAACCTCCTGATATTGTGCTGCAATCACAGTTCAGGAGGTTCACCAAATGGGTGAATGTAAAAAACGCACCGTTGTTCCTTCTTCCCGCGTTGCTGTAGACAC
>JBGSQD010000286.1:0-14636 GCA_041738275.1 Geobacterales bacterium | reverse complement strand
GTGTCTTCGATGGGTGAAATAACGGTCAGTATGCCGTCCTTGATCGTAATTTCGATCCCCAGGCCACCGAAAGCGCCCTTGGTATCAATCTTCATTTCCTTATATGTCTCAGGAGGCATAAAAGAACTGTGAGGGTCGAGTGACGCCAGCATGCCGTTAATGGCACCGTAGATCAGTTTTTTGGTATCGACCTCCTCCACATAGCTCTTCTTGACAATTGCCATGACATCGGTAAAGAGCTCAATAGATTCATAATCGCTACCTTTCCCCTCCGCCGAGCATCGTCTTTGCGAACTGATGCTGATGAAAACCACCAGTGCGGCCACTACAATTGTGAAACCTACTACTACCCGCTTTTTTTTGTTACCTGTTGAAAACATCTTCTTCCTCCGGTTTTATATGGTTACTTTATTGTGTGCAATACGTTATCGTACCCAGCCGGCAGGATCCACCGGCTTTCCCTGATGCCTGATCTCAAAGTACAGCATGGCCCCCCTGACAGAGTCCGTGTCGCCGACCGTGGCAACCACTTCGTTCCGGGCCACCTCGGCCCCCACCCTTTTCAGGATCTTGGCGGCATGGGCATAAAGGCTGAAATAGCCGCCGCCATGATCGACGATTACCATATTACCAAATCCCTTGAAATAATCGGCAAATATTACATTACCCTCGTAAATTGCCCGAATCGCCGAACCGGACCCCGCAGAGATGGACAACCCCTTGCTGAAGGTATAGGAGTTGAACTCTGGATGCTTGTGCTTGCCGTAGGTTTCCACAATCTCGCCTTGCACCGGCAGTGACATCCGCCCCTTCTGCGAAGCAAATCCACGGTCCGGCACCGGCGGCAATTCAGGAAGCGGCTTCAGCTTGCTGCCAGGTTTTGCATGTCTCGAAGAAAGCTTGCGACGGCTAAGCGCCTCAAGCCGGTTTATCATTGACTGGAGACGTGAAGCATTTGCCTGGAGTTCATTAAGTGAGGCCTCATAACTCTTGCGATCCTGACGCACCTTGACCAAATAAGCAGCCTTTTTAGTCTTTTCCTGCTCTATCTCGCGTTTCTTACGAGCAATGCCATCCTTTAACTGTTCCTTCTTAACCGCGTCCCGCTCCAGATTCAGTTTAAGCTGACTCAGCTCGACAATCTTTTCATTATACTCTGCGAAAATTATTTTGTCATTGCCTAGAATCGATCGCATGTAACGGATATTTTCGGCCATTTGGGGAAATGACTCGGCCGAGAAGAACATCCTTACAGCTCCGAGCTCTCCTGCTTTATAAAGTGATACGAGGCGGCGCTCAATCTCCTTTTTTTTCCGGTTGGCCTCATCCGTGACCCGATCTATCTCTCGACCGGTCCGGTCAAGGCTGGACTCAACACCGCGCAGATCCCTGTCAAGCCTGCCCAGATCCGTTTCCTTCTGCACCAGATTACGATTGATCTCCAGCAGTTCCGTGGACACAACCGCCTCAACCTTGCGCGTCTTGGAGATCAGTTTTTTCTTGGCCTTGATTTCCTGTTTGACCCCTTTCAACTCGTCCTTGGGATTTGCACCCCAGACAGTCGAGGCAACAACCAGAAAAAGAATTATGGTCAACGCAGACTTCATCATTCAGACGTTTATGAATCGTTTAAGTGATGTCAAGCTCCCTATAAAACCGAGCGCAATACCTGAAACAACAATCCCGCCGACATAGGCATGCGGCAGGAACGACAGTCCGGATGCAGTGGGATTAAAGGTCAGAAAACTGCCGGCATTATGCAGAAAACCTTCATATATTCCCATCAGCAGAATCATGGACACCAAAGACCCGATACAACCCTGAATAATACCTTCTATCAGGAAAGGGGCCTTGATAAAGAAGCGCGTGGCCCCGACCAGTGCCATCACCTCCAACTCATCACGACGCGCGTATATGGTCAGCTTGATGGTATTGGAGACGATAAAAATGACGGCAATCAGCAGGAACGATCCTAACAGTGCTCCCAGAAGGCGCATGAAATTGAGAAAGGTGTTGAAACGTTTGACCCACTCCTCACCGTACTGTACCTCGCTGATTCCGGGAACGCGTTTTAGCATCGAAACAAAGGCCTCAACTTCCTGGGTATCCCTGCTGGAGCGGTTCAACGTGATCTCGAAGGAGGTCGGCAAAATTTCGGGGCGAACCCCCTCCAAAAGAGTTTCCTGACCACGAAGACGGCTTTTGAAGCGCTTGAGCGCCTCGTCGCGAGTCACATAACTTACCCGCTGCGCACCTGGTATGGCGATGATTTTTGACCGCAGTGCTGCCTGCTCCTGAGGTGCAAGTTCACGATCAAAGTAAACCGTCACCTGTACCCGTTCACTCCAATTTTCCGCGGCATTTTCCAGGTTGACAAACACCAGCAGGAACAGCGACACAATAAGCAGTGCCAGCGTTATGGTACCTATAGTCACAACATTAACGAAGATGTTCTGGCGAAGATTAATCAGAGCCCGCCTGACAAAATATCCAAAACGTCCTCCAAAACCTTCACCGGCAAGGGTCGGTCGTTTGTTAGACTGAAACACTGGTGATGTTTTCTTTTTCCATCTGTTCAACGATATCTCCCTTACTGAGGGTTACCAGACGTTTGTGGCTGTTTTCAATGAGGCGCCTGTCGTGAGTCGCCACCACAACCGTTGTACCTCGTATATTGGCTTCCTTGAAAATATTGAGAATCTGATTCTTGTTGGCATCGTCCAGATTGCCGGTCGGCTCGTCCGCAAGGAGGATCTTGGGGTCGTTCACCAATGCCCTGGCAAGTGCAACACGTTGCTGTTCGCCTCCGGAAAGACGCTGGGGAGTGAGGTTGATTTTCGACTCTATTCCCATCTGTTTCAAGATATGCATAACCTTCTTGCCGATATCCGCTCTGCCCCAGCCGAGCACTTCCAGGGTGATGGCGACATTCTCGAAAACCGTCCTGGTGGGGAGCAGCTTGAAGTCCTGAAAGACCACGCCGACCAGCCGCCGCAAATGAGGTATTTGGGAGGGTGTCATGCGGGAAACGTTCTGTCCGTCGATCAGCACCTGGCCGCGTGTAGGGGTCAGGGCGCCGTAGAGGAGGCGCAAAAGGGTCGTCTTCCCAGCACCCGAAGGGCCGGTAAGGAAAACGAATTCCCCTTTCTCGATCCGCAGGGTGATGTTGTTCAGGGCTGTAGCATCCTTCTGGTATGCCAGCGATACATTGTGCAGTTGGATCATTACATTACCACTCGTTGTAGGGGACGTCATTGGTCCCTACCAGGTTAGACCCGCTCTTGACATCATAGACATTGCCCGGACCAGAACCACCACCCGCGCCACCCATCTGATCCGTTGAACCCATGAGGGGGGACGAAGGTGACGAGCCTTCTGCCGGGGGTGCGATTGTAACCCAGGTGTCGCTCTGTTTGGTAAAAGGATCTTTAGGAAGACCGCGCAAATAACCTTTCTCTGTCAATTCGCTCAATGTGTCAGGATATTTACCTTGATCGGCATAAAACTGGTCAATCGTGGTGCGGAAGTTGTAAAGATCCTCGCTCAGCACAGCCTCTTTTGCCTTAATAATGCCGCGATTGTAATTAGGCGCAGCAACGGCAGCCAGAATGCCGATGATCGAGACCACAATCATCAACTCTATAAGGGTGAACCCGCGGCGGTTGGCGACAGCATTCACGCTACCAATCCTTATATTTTGTGCCATCAATTGCGGTTCCTTCACTGAGTGAGTATATATCAAATACATCTTCACCGCCCCAACTGGTTGAATCCGGCTTGTCGTTATAGGAACGCAACCCCCACTTCGGCTCTTCTCCAGGTCTTGGGGGGTTCATGGGATCCGGGGGTATCCTGCGCAGAAACTTTCGTTTCGGTGGAGTGAGCTCTCCGAAATCGTAGCCATCCACCAAGATCTGCAGGGTTTCGGGACAGCCGGAGCTTTTGTTCACGACTTCGTTGATCTTTTTGTTATCCAATGCCCATTCATATTTCTTTTTGTAATCGTCAATTGCCGTGCGTATCGTACGCAGGTTTCGGCGCAACTCAATTTCGCGCGTACGTCGTGCGGTCATATGGGACAGCGGGATCACAGCAGAGGCCAGAATCGTCAGAATGGCGACTGTCACCACCAACTCCACCAAGGAAAGACCGTTGCGTTTTCCCATCATGCTCAGCATATCGGTATCACGATCAACGAATATCCACAGCCGTGGCAAATGGAAGAATGGTCAAAGGCTTGCCGTCTGCCGATGAAAAACTGACGTTACGGAAGGAGAAGCTGGCCGGTCCTTGATTCTTGGCCCTGAATACCGTGGAAACAAGTGTTCCGGCTCCCGACACCCCGCCGCTGCCCGCGCCGCGCGCCAAAGTGATCGACACGGTCCCGCTGGCAGCATCAACCTTACTGGAAAAAGTAACAGGTTTGCCATCCTTCTTGAGAAAGCCACCTTCCGCGGCTGACACAAATTCTACAAAGATCGGGTCGTAGGCCAGTACCATGGGGGCCGAAGCAAGCTCTTTGACATCGCTTATCTTCACCTCCAGATTGAACTGCTGGCCAAGCGTGATCGATGCCGGCATCATGATCTGCAGTAAACCACGTTGGGGTGGAGGTGGAACTACAGGAGCAGGGACTGCAGGTATTGCCGCAGCTGCAGGAGCAGCAGCCTGTGGCGGCGTTGCGCTTGGAATCTGCTCTCCGGCGGCTGTACCCTGTGCCGGTAAAACTGTCGGCTGCGGCGTCTGGGCCGGCGATAACGGCAACGGCGTCACTCCGGCAGCCGTGGCAGCCTTCGTCTGCGGTGGAACAACCCGTTGCGCAGCAGTCGCAGGCTGTTTCGCGGGTTTGGCCGGCTGTTTTTCTTCCCGTTTGGGAGTGCTTTCAAATACCGGTTCCAGATCAAACGAAGCCAGCGGTTTGACAAGCGAAGGATCATCCTCCTTGCCTGTGGAAAAGGACATCAGGTCGCCCTGCGGCACGGTCACGCCACGCACCAGCCGTGGTGTGATGGCCAGCATCAATTCATTCTTGGTATTATTATAATTCGTGTCCGTGAAAAGGGCGCCTATAATAGGCAGATCACTCAAAAACATCAATTTGTTCTTGGAATCTCCCCTTGTATGCTGGATCAGGCCGCCAATGATACTGGTTTCACCATCCTTGAGACTCATCACGGTTTCAAGATTTCTCGTATTAATCGTAACAACACTGGTACCGCCGCCAACATCCCTCGGCGCCCCGTCAGGCGCGCTCACTTCAAGGCTCAGCTTGATGACAATCTCATTGTTCAGCTGAATGGTCGGTTCGGCATTAACCTTGACGCCGACATCCACGTATTGGACATTGACGCTGACGGTCTGGTTGGTGGTATTGGAAGTGGTTATCGGCAGCCTTGTACCAACTGTGAACTTGGATTTTTCCTTGTTTTTGACCCGGATTTTGGGATTGGACAACACCTCTCCCTTGGTAAGGGTCTTGCCGAAATTATAGGTGGCATTGGGAACCGTCACAAAACCGCCATAACCCTTCATGGTAAAGGCACGTATAAGGTTATCAACCGCTGCGATACTTGTTGAAGTGGTAGTTCCGGTGGTGCTTGCGGTTGAGGTGGTTGCCGACGACAGGGAATTCGTCAACGGCTTTCCTTCCGGTGTGTACGCTCCCAGCTGGATACTGTAATTGCTCAGCAGCAATCCCAAACGCTGGGTATTGGTATTGCTGACCTCAATGACTTCAACATCCAGAATAACCTCAGGGTCAGGAACATCATTGGCGTCCAGAATCTTTTCAACAACATCGACAATATCGCTGGTATCCCTGACCACGACCGAATTGGAATCCTCGTTGACATAGACCTTGCGCACCTGGAGCATGGTGCGGATAAGATTAACCGCCTTTTTGGCATCCATATAATTGAGGTGGAAGGTACGCAGCTGCATGTCCTCATACTGCTTAACCTTATCCGGTGTTCTGGTATAGATGATCACTGTGCTCTCATTGGCGATTTTGTGCGCCAGCTTGAACATGTTGGTCATGATATCAAGCGCCTGTTGAAAAGAAGCATTTTCCAGATAGATTGATACCTGCTGATCCTTGACCCCTTCGTCGAAGATGAAATTTATTCCGGACAGCTGGCTGATAATATTGAAAACGTCCTTGATCTTGGCATCCTTGAACTTGAGGGTGATAGGTTTGTTCGACTTGAGGTTCAGTTCATATCCCTCAAGCTTGCTCTTGCGCATACCTAATACGCGGTTCAGTGCAGCCAGATATTCCTTGTTGTCTGGAAACAACTCCAATGCCCGGATGAAACTCCGATTGGCGTCCTTCAGCTTGTTGGCCCTCTCAAAATCAAGTCCTTCCTGATACGCAGCTTGAGCATCCTTCAGCCGGGTGGTCACATCTACCTGCTGTTTGAAACGACCCTGAGTAGGATCCAGGCCGTAAGCGGTCTGGAACTCCGCTAGCGCAGCGGCGTACTCGCCCCTGTCAAACAGCTCACTCCCCATCCTGTAACGCATATCAGCGGCTTTATCACGGGCCTTGAGGAAACGGAGTTTATATTCGCTGGTGTCCGGATCTTCGCTATAGGCATCGGCGTAACTATACATGGCTTGTTCATAATTGCCTTCGGACTCTAACTTCTCCGCCTTGGAAATGGCCCGATGAGTTGAAGAACAGCCGGCCAAAAGGGCCAGCATGAGACCAGATATGATCATATGTGTCAGGTAGCGCATCCTTAGCGTCTCCTTCGTTGCATGGTTAAAGCGTTGGTTGAATGGCATGTTATATATTCTCTACAACGTCGTCCCATCCTTGACCAGGGCTTCATCGAGAGTGACCTGGTGAGGATGGGTTGGGATGATGAGCCGCGCTGAGAGGCCTGCTTTCGACCAATGGAATGACAATCTCTTCGCCGGTATCGGTTACCAAAATAGTCAGTGCCTGATCCGTCAAGGACGAAGCCTCATAGCGACCAGCAAATATATCACCTTTTTTAACCAGAATGATGTCCTTGTCCTTGGCCAGAAATATTATCTTGCGATTATCCTTTTTGAGAAAACCTAAAAAAGTGAAACGAGCCAGTTCCCTCTGCGGTGTTTCCGGTACTGCAACCGCGGGTACAATCGGTTGCACCGGTCCACCCTTCTGAGTTTGAGCAGGCGGCAAAATCGGCTTAAGGGCAGAGGCCATTTGTTTCATAATCTTTAGGTCATCAACAAAGATCGGTCTAAAGATATTACGACGGTATCCCCTGAAAGCGGACTGTTCACGTTCGAGCAGGTCAAGCCTGAGGGCATTCCCCTCATTCTGTGACGATTTCTGTGAAGCAACCGCAGGCACACGTCTCTTTTCCGCGACAAGATGGGAGCCCGGGGGGTATTTCAGAGAACTTACGGTCTTGGCACGCGGAAATGAATAATAACTCCAGACCATGGCCAAAAGCAGCAGGATCAGCAGCACGAAAAGGATCAGTCGCTGCCGGTTCATGAATCCTCCCGAAGATAAACAGTCAGACGGAGTTCCATGGTGACGCTTTCCACGAAAGGATCGCTGTTGGTAAGACTGACTCCATCGATAACGACCAGTTCTCGGTTCTTCATCAGGTCAGCCAACAGGCTCTTTACTGCCGCATAACTTCCGGAGGTAGACATGTTTACAGCGTATGCCAGAAGTTTTTCATCCTTAAGTACCTGAGGAACATAGGTAATCGGACCTGTGGCCACACCGCTGGAAGCGGCAGCATCCAGAATATCTCCAAGGACGCGGGGAAACTCCCGCTTGAGCGGAATCATGGATCTGAGTTTTTCCAGGTCGCTTTTACCCTGGCGATAAGCAACATTAATATCACCCCGGTCAGCTGCGGCAACCCGGCTCCGCAGGTTACTCCATTTAATATGGGCTGCGACAAGCGCAGAATTCTGATAACCATATATATAAGCATAAACTGCGACATTACCAAGCAGCAGCAAACAGATGGCGATCAGACTGCGCTTTTTCAGGCGGAACAGCTCCAGAAACACCTGTTTCATGGCAGCACCGCCCGACAGGAAATCTTGAACAGAACTCCCTTGGCATTATTTCCGGCAGCCACTTCAGTATGAGACAGCAGCAGGATGTCGGTAAACATCCGGGAATCTTCCATTTTGTCCATATAGGTCCGCACCGTACCGAAATTCTTAGCACGACCCTCAATCTTCAGGTCCCCGACTTTCTTATCCGGCACCAGCGAAACCAGCGCTACCCCCTCCGGCGTAACGTTTTCCAGCAGATCAAGCAACCCAAGCCATGAATAACTTTTTCGTCCAATGACATCATTATAAAAACGAACGCTCGCCTGCATCCTGGTGTACTCCTTTTCGGAAACACCGGCAGGACGGCTGCCCAGACGTCCTTCAAAGACGGCACTTTCTGCCTTAAGACGACGCAGATCACCAAAATTCCAGGACATGCGACTAACATTCCAGGCCAGCAGGCCCAGCAGGATCGCAAGAACAATGACACCCGCCTGGTTCACCCGCCGGTAGTCAAGATAAGTCCTGGTTGCAATGTTAATGGTAAATCGCATCACAGGTTCCTCAATGCGGCACCAATGGCAGATGTGAACGGGAAAAGCGTTTTCTGGTCAGCCGGAACCGCATCAGAGGGTATCACGACAGATTTTGTTTCCAGCTGGATCGATTCACAGGTAGTGACCTCGGTCACCATACCACAAAAGTCCGGCATCATCTCGGGCGGCGCGAAACAGGCAACATGCGTCAGCACCCGGTCAGGAAAACGCTCGTGATATACCAGAAATGAGCTGTTGATCTCCATGTAAACACGACTGTCCACAGTCACCACACCCGAAAGGTCTTTAATCCTTATGAACTCGGGAATTCCTTCGGAAAATATCATGATGCCGAGGATACCATCAAAATATGAAACCAACGCACCATCTTCCAGGAAAGACATCCGACGTTCGAATATTCTGAACAGGTTGAAGATATTGAAGTCGATCCGGGCAGGTAAAAATCCGGCGGATCCAAGCAGTTCTTCATATTGGCCAATGACCGAGCGAGAGACCAGCGCCACCAGCAAAGCCAGGCTGCCGTTTTCCCGAACCGTAAGCTGCTGGTAGTCAAGATGGGTGTCGGCAACATCAAAAGGCAGGTTTTTTTTAAGCTTCCAGCGAATGATGTCCAGGCCTTCCGTACGATTCTTGAAGCGCCCCTCCACATCCAGCAGCATGATTCTTCCGACCGTATCGGGCAAGGTTACCGAGAGACGGTTCCCACGGTATAGAAGGGTGTTGTGGGCATCCTTCAGTTGACTGGTAAAATCCGCCGGGTCAAGGATGTTCTGTTCACGAAGAGATACTCGAATCGTACCGGGAGTAAATGGCCGATAGGAAACCCGCTCCAGGCGAGGCGCTGCCGCAGAACCGCTCAGCAGGGCAAATGCCACGCCAGAGGGACTGATCTCAACACCGAGCGATTTCTTGAAAAACAGCATGGTCAGTAAATTCCCGTCATTCTACAAAAGTGACGCGGTTGATCTCTTTAAGCGTCGTGTCACCCGCAATAAGCTTTTCCATGGCCGAATCACGAAGAAAGACAACACCCGCCTCACGGGCCGCCTGCTTGAGTACTGTTGCAGGCACCTTGCCAATGATCAGATCGCGTATCTCGTCGTTCAGTTCCAGAAGCTCAACAATGGCAGAGCGCCCCCGGTAGCCGGTGCCGTTGCATTCATCACACCCCTTGGCCTCATACAGGGTCACACCTCGAACAACATCAGGATCAACCCCTGCCTCACGCAGCTCATCATCACTGTAGGTCACGACGCGGCGGCATTTGCGGCAGACCTTGCGTATCAGTCGTTGAGCCAGGACACAGTTCAGACAGGAAACAAAATTGTAGGGGTCTATCCCCATGTGGATAAAACGCCCGATAACGTCAAAAACATTGTTGGCATGCACGGTGGTGAACACCAGATGTCCGGTCAGGGCCGACTGTACCGCAATCTGGGCGGTTTCAGGATCACGGATCTCCCCCACCATGATCTTGTCCGGGTCATGGCGCAGGATGGAGCGCAAACCCTTGGCAAAGGTCAAGCCCTTTTTCTCGTTAACAGGGATCTGCAGCACACCGCGCAGCATGTACTCGACAGGATCCTCGATGGTAATGATCTTGTCTTCGCCCGTGTGAATCTCCGTCAAAGCGGCATACAGGGTGGTGGTTTTACCAGATCCGGTCGGACCGGTAACCAGCACCATCCCGTAGGGCTCGCGGATTTTTTTGCGCAAGCGCTTTATCTCCCGTTCGCTGATCCCCAGGTTTTCCAGCGTCAGCCCTTTCAGGTCGCTGGCTATGCTTTCCTTGTCAAGAATACGGATAACCGCATCCTCGCCCAAGGCGCTTGGCATAATGGAGACACGGAAATCGATGGACTTTTCACCAAAACGCACCTTGAAGCGTCCGTCCTGGGGTATGCGCCGTTCGGAGATATCCAGCTCGCTCATGACCTTGAGACGTGAGATGATTGGCGCCTGAAAATGGAGGTCTATAGTCTCATTAGCCCGGTAAAGCACCCCGTCGATACGATATTTGATGTCCACACCATCATGACTGGTTTCAATATGAATATCGCTGGCGCGACGATTAAGGGCGTCCAGAATGGTGGTATTGATCAGCTTGATAATCGGACTGGTGTCATCCGAGATCGCCTCAACAGATAGTATTTCCTCGCCCCGGTCGGTCTCCTTGACCAACTGGAGCATAAAATCCTCGGAAACCTCCCGCAGTACACGTCGGGTTCCTTCACCGGTCTTGATCACCGACGCAATGGCAGACTCGGTAGCGAGGCGAATACGCAGGGGATGGCCAAGCATAAGTTCCAGCTCATCCAGCTTGACCACATCGGTCGGGTCGGAAATTGCCACCACCAGCGCATCGGAGGTCATCTCCAGCGGCACAAAACGGAACCGGTAGATGGCATCCGTGGGCAGGGAATTAAGCAGTTCCTCGTCCATCCTGAAATTGCCGAGATCGGTGTATTCAAGGTTGAACTGTTCACTCAGGGCCTGAGCCAGTTCCTCCTCACTTATAAAACCCTCACGAATACATAGCTCGCCAAAGCGCTGTTTGGTGACAGCCAGCTTCTCCACGACGTACTCAAGCTGTTCAGCTTTCAGGCTGCCCCGTTCCATGAGGATGATTCCGATATTTCTGCGCCTGAAGGACTGCATCATGCTCCTCTTACCTTACCCGGACAAACAGGATAGTGCGTTAACCAACCGTACCGGCAATTTTAAATATCGGCAGATACATGGCGATGATGATGCCCCCGATAACAACGCCCATAACAAGCATGATAGCGGGTTCAATGGCCGTAGTGATAAGATGCATCCTCTCTTCCAGTTCATCCTCCAGGTAATCGGCAATATCCACCAGCATATCTTCCAGTGAACCGGTTGCCTCTCCAACTCCCAGCATTCTCAAGGCAAGCGAAGGCATGATATCCGCCCTCTCAAAGGCAGTGGAGAGCCTTCCCCCTTCCTCGACAAACTTGACTGCCTCAAAGAGCTTCTTTTCCATGTACAAGTTATTGAGGGTACCGATGGACATACGCAACGACTCGACAATCGGTATTCCGCTCCCGAGCACTGTTGCCAGCGTGCGGCTGAAACTCGCCACCGAGTATTTGGCAAAAATGACTCCGGCGTAGGGTATAGTCAGCTTGAAACTATCAACCCTGAATCGTCCCGACTCCGTGGCAACCCAGGAGCGATATGCCGCGGCTCCGGCTATCACTAATAGCACACCCAACAAAATATATCGCTTCAGAAACGATGTGAATGCAATCAGCATCAGAGTGGGCACAGGCAACTGAGAGCCGGCATCAGAATAAACCTGGCTGAAGGTAGGAACCACATACAACAACAGCATTGTGATCGCCATGAAGGCAAAAACAACCAGAATAGACGGATAGAACACTGCTGCAACGACCTTCTTGCGGATTGCGTCAACCCGCTTCAGGAACTGGATATAACGCCGTATGGTGTGGGCAATATCGCCGGTCCGTTCACCAGCCCTGATGGAGGCAACATATAAATGTGGAAAGATGCGGCCATGTTTCTCAAGAGCTGCGGATAACGCCGCTCCACCCTTCACATCTTCACGGACCTGTCGCAGAATTTCTGAAAACTTGTCACTGTCGTGGCGTTCGAGGATTGTGTCGAGGATTTGCATGATCGGCATGCCGGCTTTGATAAGTACCAGCATTTCCTGATTAAAGGTAAGCAGTGAGCGATTATCGACACGGCGCCGCTTGAGGCCTTTGTCGAACAGAAATTGCAACGGCTTCTTTTTTACCTCGAAAACGAAAAAACCCTGTTCTTCCAGGCTTTTTCGCAGCAATTGCGGTTCTGCTGACTCAAGCTCCCTGTACAGGATTTTTCCATCAGATGCACCGAGCTTACAGGTATATAGCGCCATAGCTTATCTATTTATCACAGAACCCCTAAAAGTTAAACAACAAAACCACAGATAAAGGCTCTGTGGCTCATGTTTACCGGGCTGTAACATCCTTATTTATCGTGGCATGAAACGCATAATTTTTCATGGGGAAGTCGCAGATGATAACGAAGCTGCGAGTCATCATCCACACCACTGATATGCATCTCGTGACAAGTAAGAGAACAATTAATCGTTCCATCAGCACCGAGGGGCAGACCAGACCGGTTTATCTGCGGTTTTTTACCAACACCATGGCCAAAGCTGACTCCATGGCATTTCTGGCAAAGGAGTGTCGGGTCCGAGACAAGCTGTCGCTTTGTAGATGGCAAAACAAACCAGCCTACAAGCTTCTCGACAGGAGCAACATGGCAAAGAGAGCAATCACCGTTATCTCCATGAGGGTTTGTGGTTTGCAGATCCTTGGGCAACGGATCAGAACCTGTATTGTAACTGGCTGAAGCGGTCGTTAATGAGCCTGTCAACAGAATCATGGTAAAGGCAATACGCAAATGCATATAATCTCCAAACAATTAATATATCTTGGGATTATGGTCTACACCGTGGCAGCTGAGCCAACATTCACCATGGAAACTGTACGTCCCTTTTTCAACGAACTTAAGCTTTCCTGCTGAGTTTTCAGTCACATAATCCCTATTAAATCGAATCAGATAACGGTTTTCCACGCTGCCATGAGAGGTATGACAGGTATGGCAGGAGGTTCCGCCGCCCTTGAAATTACGCTCCCCGGCGATGTGGCGCGAATGTTGGGGGAAGCTTTCGTTACCCATGATGCTGGAGCGTTTGTGACAGCGGTAACAGAGCGCGTAGGTAAAGGCGTTTTCAACGACGTTATCGCCGGTGTCAAAATTGTCAACCAACAACCCCTGATATTTGGAACCATGGGGGCCACGGGGAGAGTTTGGATTTTCGCTGCCGTGACAGTCACTGCATTTGATCACCGAGATATCATTTGTTTCGATTTTCTTCTCACGATAGGGGCGCATCAGACTGATTACCGCCAGGTTTTTACCCTCCCCCTCTACCGGATGAAATGACGGATTGTTGATGGAGAATTCGGCCCGCTTATTTGTGGATTTCACCGGCAGATTGGCGCTTTCGGCATGGCACAGGTAGCAGAGTTCATATTCCTTGGTGATCGGAGCGTTGAAATTGCCGGTCTTTTTACCTTTCAATCCGGCATAGGGATTATTGCTGGAAACATAGTGGGGGCTGTGGCAATCGGCGCACTCAGCGTGGCGAGGGATTGATGGCTCTCGCTCAGGCAGCACCTCCCGCGCATTATGAATATTGTTCTTACTGAATGATGGGTGACGATAATTCTTTGTAAATTCCTTGCTGACATCCTTGGCCTGAACAGGTCTGAACTGCAGGGAGGTCGTGACGGCACCTGCGGAACCGTGACAAGTTATGCACTTGTATGATCCACCTCCGTTGCTGAAATCAAAACCAACATGACAGGAGGCACAGCCCATAGGCATATTTTTTCGGTCCAGGTGCGTCGGGGTGCTTGCAGCAAAAGATGAAGCACTAATCAGGAAAACAAGCAGACCAAGAATGAATCGGATTTTCATAATCGCGCCTTTTCAGATCTATTTGTCATGGATATGGAAACGGGACAGGTGGCGTAGGTGAAGTGGTATCTGCCGGAATCCCGAACTTACCCGCCAGGTTGTGGCAATTATTGCAAACCCAGTCATGATCGGAAATAACATCGGCGCCGACACTCTTTACCCAGAAAGGGGCCACCTTTCTACTTAATCCATCGGATGGGCAATCGACAATTGCAGTGCCATCCGCATTATAACACTTGTCGTCGTGCGACATGTTCTGATGAGGGTTGTGGCAGGTTGTGCACTGCATCTTCTTATTCTTGTCCAGCTTGACCTCAGAACCGGTTCCGGGCAGAACAAAGCCATATCCTCCTCCGTAACCTGCTGCCGCCCTTCCGGAACTGATCGCCTGCTGTACCACCCCGTTATATACAAAAGAAACCGGGTGGTGGCCAAACTTCATCTTATTGGTTGTAGGATTGAATGATGCTCGGGTGGTAATTCTATCACCACCCGAAGCGTCCATGGTAATTGGACCGCCCCGGATCACATCACCTAAAGAGG
>JBGSQD010000283.1:0-22851 GCA_041738275.1 Geobacterales bacterium | reverse complement strand
GAAGATCGAACTGGGCCTGAGCGGATTTGCCGACCGGGTTGCCGTCCAGCTGGTATTCTCGGCCCATGGTCTGCCCCAGTCGTTTATCGATAGCGGTGATCCCTATCTTGACCACATTCAGGCGACCGTGCGGCTGGTGATGGAACACTTCAGCGACGTACCGCACCATCTGGCATTCCAGTCCCGGGCCGGCCCGGTCAAGTGGCTGGAACCTTCCACCGAGGCCACAATCAAGACACTAGCGGAATCCGGCTGCAAAAACATGCTGATGGTGCCGCTTTCCTTTGTTTCCGACCATATCGAAACGCTTTACGAGATCGATATACAATATCGCGAGGAAGCCCTGCAGTGGGGGATTTCCGATTTCCGCCGCACAGAATCGTTGAACAGTTCCCCCGGTTTCATTGCGTGCCTGGCCGACCTGATCCAATCTGCTGAATAATAAATCCGAACCTAATCAAGTCAACAGGCCGTCATGCCATGCGCTTCAGTTCATCCAGAAGGTTGAGCGCCTCCAGCGGCGTCAGGGTGGCAATGTTGAGCTTCTTCAGGCGCTTGCGCAGTTGATCCTCGCTGGACTCGAACAGGGAAAACTGGGGGGAGGGTTCCCTGGGCGGTTTCCTGCTGCTCTTGGCTAGTCGCGGCGCCCCTTCCTCAAACTCTCCGCTCTCCAGATTACGCAGGATCTCCTTGGCCCGTTCTATGACGTCAATCGGCATACCGGCCAGCCGTGCCACCTGAATGCCGTAGGAATGGGAAGCGCCGCCCGGAATTATGGTACGCAGGAAGATGACCTGATCGTTCCATTCCCTTACCGCTACGGTGAAATTCCTGATCCGTTCCCGCGTCACCGTCAGTTCGGTCAGCTCATGATAGTGGGTGGCAAAGAGGGTCCTTGCCCGGCAGGATGGTGTGTCGTGGATGTATTCGGCAACTGCCCAGGCAATGGAAACCCCGTCGAATGTTGAGGTGCCGCGGCCGATCTCATCCATCACTATCAGGCTTCTGGGGGTGGCGTTGCGCAGAATGGAGGCCGCCTCCATCATTTCCAGCATAAAGGTGGACTGGCCGCGGGCCAGATTGTCGCCGGCCCCCACGCGGGTGAAGATCCGGTCGGCTATGCCGATGCGGGCGCTGGCTGCCGGAACAAAACTGCCGGCCTGGGCCATGAGGGTGATCAGGGCGACCTGGCGCATATAGGTGGACTTGCCGGCCATATTGGGTCCGGTGATCATCAGTATCTGATTCTCGCTCCCATCCAGGCGGGTATCGTTGGGCACAAAACTTTCACCCAGTTTCATCCCCTCGATGACCGGATGGCGGCCGTCGCTGATCTCGATTACATCCGAATCATCCACGGTCGGCTTGCAGTAGTTCCGCTCGTCAGCCACAATTGCCAGCGATATCAATACATCCAGAGTTGCCAGGCCGTCAGCGGTGCTGGCGATGCGTTCCGCCTGTGCCGACACACGTTCACGGATCTCCTGAAACAGGGTGTATTCCAGATTGCAGATGCGTTCTTCGGCGCCCAGCACCTTTTCCTCATAGTTTTTAAGCTCTTCCGTGATAAATCGCTCGGCATTGGCCAATGTCTGCCGGCGGATATAATCGGTCGGCACTGCTGCCAGGTTGCTTTTGGTGATCTCGATGGAGTAGCCGAAGACCCGATTGTAGCGTATCTTGAGGGACGAGATGCCGGTGCGGGAGCGCTCCTGGGCCTCCAGTCTGGCGATGAAGCCCTTGCCTTCGCTGCTGATGGAGCGGAGTTCGTCCAGTTCCACGTTATAGCCGTCGGCAATGATGCCCCCCTCCCGCAGGGAAAAGGGGGGGCATTCCACAATCCCTGTTTCCACCAGGGTACGGAGATCTTCAAGCGGATCGATGGTGGTTGCCAATACCTGCAACAGTGGTGTCTTGAGGAATGAGAGCTGTTCCAGCAGGGCAGGGATGTGCCGGAGTGAGTCATGCATTGCTCTCAGGTCGCGGCCTCCTGCGCTGGCCATGCCGATGCGGCCGTTTAGCCGTTCAAGGTCAGCGATCTCCCCCAGTCGTGCGATCAACTCCTCGCGTCGTCCGGATTCTTCCAGCAGCTCCTCCAGTGCGTCAAGGCGTTGGCGGATCGGCTCCAATCCGACCAGGGGGTAGCTGAGCCAATGTTTCAGGCGTCGGGCGCCCATGGCGGTGTTGGTCCGGTCCAGGCAGCCCAGAAGCGAGCCGGCCTTGCGCCCCTCGGCCATGGTGGCGGTGATTTCCAGGTTGCGGCGGGTGGTCGGGTCCAGGGTCAGGTGCTCGGAACGCTGATAGACGCGTATATCACGGATATGGGGGATGGCGGATTTGCGGTTTTCCTGCAGGTAATACAATGCCGCGCCGGCAGCCATCAGGCCGTTCGGCATCCCCTCCAGTCCCAGCGCCTCCGCCGATGCCGCACCGAACTGACCGCACAGCAGTGACACGGCATAGTCACGCTCAAAGACCCAGGCAGGTGTTCTGGAAACGATCCTCTCTCCCAGAAATGCCCGCAGATCCACCGGCAGCGTGTCTATCTCCAGTCCGTCGATCAGCAGGACTTCACGAGGGTTTACGCAAACCGCCTCTGCGGCCGCAGCTGAGGCTCCCGTCAATTCGGTTACCCGGAATTCGCCGGTGGAGAGGTCCAGCCAGGCGCAGCCCCATTGCTCAGATGCTCCCTGGCAGAGGGTCAGCAGATAGTTGTTTTCGTCCGGTGAGAGGCTCTCGGCCTCGATCAACAGACCGGGGGTGATGACCCTGACCACCTCGCGCCGCACAATGCCCTTGGCCTGTTTCGGGTCTTCCACCTGCTCGCAGATGGCCACCTTGTGGCCGGTTTCGATAAGTTTGGCGATATATGGGGTGACGGAATGGTATGGGACGCCGCAGAAGGGGATCTCGTCGCCACTACCCTTGTTGCGTGAGGTCAGGGTTATGTCGAGGATGCGGGAAGCGGTCAGGGCGTCATCCAGGAACATCTCGTAAAAATCACCCATGCGGAAAAAGAGGATCGCATCAGGGTATCCCGATTTGATCTCCAGGTATTGCCGCATCATGGGGGTTTGCTCTGCCATTGTCTGTTCAGCCTTCCTGTTTAATGTACGCGTGGTTGTAACATACCCCCAACACCATTTCAAGTTATTGGGGTGTTGTCCAGGAGTTCACTGCTTGTGAATTTCTGAAATATTCTGTATAAATAAAGCGCATTTACTGAAGAATTGAGCATTAAAAGATGTCAATGCTGAACAAAGGGGCAGTACGGAGGTGAAAACCATGGAGATAATGGTCCGGAGATCCGTTTTATTACTGTTGGTCGCGGGCTTGACACTGCTTTTTGCTGCCTGCAACAGCAGTGAACCTGTTTCGGTCAGCCTGGAAAGCAAGGCATTGCCCAAACCAGCGGCTCCCGATTCGGGCGTTGTCCCGTTGCGACTCGGCATGGGGGCGATGATCACCCCCAAAGAAGGGTTTGTGTACTACCAGCGGCTGAAAGAGCATATTGAGAAAAAGCTCGGCCAACCGGTTCAGATGGTTGATCGTGGAAATTATACCGAGATGAACCATCTGCTGGAAACAGGCGGTGTTGACTTTGCCTTTGTCTGTGCCGGACCTTATGTGGAAGGCAAAGAAAAATTCGGCATGGAACTTCTAGCCATGCCGCTGGTCAATGGTAAACCGATCTACTATTCCTACATCATTGTTCCGTCAGACAGCCCGGCCAGAAGCTTGGAAGATCTTCGCGGCAAGGTGTTCGCCTTTGCCGATCCCAAATCCAACTCCGGAAAACTTGTGCCGACCTATATGCTCTCAAAAATGAAGGAAGCTCCCGAGACGTTCTTTAGCCGTTTTCAGTATACTTATGGTCACGACATTTCCATTCGGGCGGTTGCTGAAAAGGTTGTGGACGGGGCCGCCGTTGACAGCCTGATCTGGGAATATACTGCCAGAAAGACGCCCGAGCTTGCCGCTAAGACCAGGATTGTTGCAAAATCAGAACCGTACGGCATTCCGCCCGTGGTTGTCAGGCCTGGCCTGGACCCGAAATTGAAGCTTCGCCTCAAGGAAATCCTGATCTCCATGTCATCAGAAGAGGAAGGCCGGGAGATCCTCAGGGGAATGATGATCGAAAGGTTTGTGCCTGGTGATGATACCAACTACAACACAATCCGTACTATCAATAAATGGCTGTCTGGTCATCGGAATATGAAATAATGACTGTGCTTACCCTGAGAAAAAAAATTATTGCCGGTTCTGTTGCCCTGATTCTGCTTATGGGTACGATACTGTTTCTGCTGATCAGTATCGAGATTCATAACCGGCTTGAAGATGAGATCCAGAAACGGGGGGCTGCCATTGCCCGGCATCTGGCGGATGCATCAATAACTCACATACTGACTGAAAACAGTGTCGGCCTGCAGCTTCTGGTCAATAGTTACCTGAAAAACGAAGAAGATCTCCGCTACATCTTTATCGTATCCAATAAAAAAGAAGTTCTGGCCCATACCCTTGGAAAAACCTTTCCTGCTGATCTGCTTGAAATGCCTGATACTGTGGTGGACAGGGCAAAAAAACGCTCGACAGCGCTACGGTCGGAGGAAGGGCTGATCTACGATATTCCAGCCTTGATCCAGCGAGGCCAGCTTGGCGCGGTTCATATCGGTATATCTGAGTCCACTGTCCATAAAAGCCAGAATGATGTTCTGCAGTATTTAACCTTCTATCTTGCTTCTGTTCTGTTTCTGGGCATAATTATCGCTTTCTGGTTTGCCACAACCATCACCCGGCCTATTGCCGCTCTTGCGGAGGGAGTCAGGAAGGTGGGCATGGGAGAACTGGATTGCCTCATTGAGACTAACAGTCAGGATGAAATAGGCCAGCTGTCGGCGGCGTTCAACGCCATGACCGAAAATCTGCGGAACGAGGTTGAGGAACGAAAGCAGGTGGCTGAGGAACTGCTGGTTGCGCGCGACACGGCCGAGGCAGCAAGTCAGACTAAATCGGAGTTCCTGGCCAACATGAGCCATGAAATGCGAACGCCTCTCACCGCTATCATCGGTGGTGCGGAATATCTGGAAGAATCCGTACTATCCGCAGACCAGAGCAGTTGTCTCGATATGATTCACCAGGCGGGCAATAACCTGCTGGTGCTGACAAACGATCTGATCGATTTGGCGCGCATCGAGGCCGGGCATCTGGAATTGCTGCCTGAAAGATTCAATGTGGCTGACATGATGAAAAGTATAATCCGGATGCTGAGTCGAACAGCCCAGAGCAAGGATCTGGAACTTTCATTGAGCATTGCGGATAATCTGCCGGAATTTCTGCTTGGAGACCAACTCAGGTTGCAGCAGGTTCTGGTTAATCTGATAGGCAATGCCATCAAGTTCACTGCTGAAGGAAGTGTACAGGTTTCGACAACAGTCGGCTCCATAGTCGATGATGTTGTTCCAATCACCTTTGTGGTTCGTGATACCGGTATTGGCATCGAACCCGGCAAAATTGATAAAATATTTGAAACCTTTACCCAGGCTGATACGTCCATTACAAGGCAGTACGGTGGCAGCGGTCTGGGTCTGACCATCAGTCGCAGACTGGTTGAGGCCATGGACGGACATCTGCAGGTGGAGAGCAAGCCGGGCGTTGGCAGTTCCTTTTACTTTACCCTGCGGTTGCGCCTGATGAAGGAAGATGGCAATCACGATGGCGTTGAAAAGCTAAGTATTACGGATGAAAAGGTAAGTCACGCTATCACGCGAACCGGGGAGGGAAATGCACTGCCGCTCGTGCTCCTGGTTGACGATGCCCTGGAGAACAGGGAGCTGATCAGGCTGCAGTTGAAGAAGAAGCCGATTGTTCTTCATGAAGCCGGTAATGGCCGCGAGGCGCTGGACATGTTTGAACAGAACGAGTATGTTCTGATATTGATGGATATCCAGATGCCGATCATGGACGGATATACCGCCACCCGTCTGATGCGTGACCTCGAACAACGTACCGGACGTGTTAAAACACCCATTGTGGCCTTAACGGCCCACTTCGGTGACGCCGATGTCCACGCAGACATTGAGGCCGGCTTTGACGACCATATTGCCAAACCGTTCAAGAAAGAGGTGCTTTACAGATGCCTGGAACGGTACATGGATGAGAGACAGGATGTCTGATACAAGCGATTGCATTGAAATAGTGGTAGAGATAGACAGTGAACTGTTGCCCATCATCCCGAGCTTTCTTGAGAGCAGATGGAGTGACTGTGCCCTGATTGAGCGTCTGCTTGAAACCGGCAATCATGACGAGATCTCGAGATTGGGGCATCGCCTGAAAGGCGCCGGAGGCAGTTACGGTTTTGATGCCATAACCGATATTGGCATAGCCCTTGAGCGCGCGGCCATCAGACAAGACCATGAAGCTGTTGTCCAGGCTTCTGTGATGCTGCAAAACTATCTGAAGCGGGTCAAGGTTGTCTATGTATAATGGGGTGCTGCCGGAGTGATATCCTTATGCATGCGCAGTTGTTTTGAACGCCATAAGCAAAGACGGCCCCGGAAATTTCCGGGGCCGTCTTCTATTTCTTCTGGTTATGACACTCGACACATGTTACGGGACCTTCGCTGAATGCTTCATGACAATCGGTACAATATTTATGTGCCCACTCTTTGCCGAATCCGGGAATCTTCCCGTAAGGTTTGGTTTCATGACACACGGAACAATCGCCTACCTTGGTCGTTTGATGCCCGAGATGGTTGAAGATGATCTTGTTTTTCATTTCTATGACATCACTGTTGGCAAAGGCGTTTGTTGCAACAAGAACCAATAAAACAAGGGTTTTTTTCATGGCTGCTCCTGGTGGGAATTATTTTAATGTTGGTCGTGTGCTTTTGTGTGAGATCAGGCTTGGTTCAGACTATTTTCGGTACTGTAACAGGAAAAGCGCCTTTTTGTAAAGGTTTACGAGCGGTTGCATTTCAGGTGGCAGGCCGTCAAGATGGTCCGGACGAAGAAACCGGTGAAGGAAACGTCGTTCTTTGCTTGCAAGCACTGGATTTGGTTGTCCCAGGCGGTCAGCAACATGGAGTGTGCCGATCATAAATGGGCTTACTGCCTCGGACAGGCAGGGATTGAGCATGAGAAGCGGAGCAGCGTCAGCCGGGCAGGGGCCTTTCACCTGATTTCCCAAATAAAGGACAAAGTTGCCGGGGGATTTTTTGACGTTTTCCAGGTTTCTGATTCGCTCAACCTCCCGGGCGACATCCTCAAGAGCGCCGTCATGGGCGAACAGCAGCGGTTCCAGGTCGCAATGGCGGATCAGTTCCATGAAACCATCTATGCGGTAGGTATGGACCCGGGGATGCAGCAGCGCGTCAGCCAGGCCGGTATCAAAGGTCGTTTCATGGGATGATTCAACGAATCGGCGTAGCCGCGAACCGGGCTTTGCACGTTTTATGAGCCGCTTCGCAGCATCCGGATTTCGCACCCCCAGTAGACGAAAGGCACGACGGATAGATTCCTCTTCACGGCGGGCATAACGGCTGTAGAACATTATTCGCAGAATACCCCCAGGGGCCAACCGTGAGGCCAGGATTTTTAGCCCGGCCAATGGGTCATCCAGATGGTGCAGTACGCCGTAGGCATCGATCAGGCCGAATGTTCCTTCTGTTGATGATTGATCAAGCAGGTCGCCGCAACGGAAGGTGACATTGCGTTTGCCGTGCAGCAGGCAGTGCAGGCGGGCTCGCCTGATGTTGCGCGAAGAGAGGTCAAGGGCAATTATCTCTGCATCAGGATTGGCCAGGGAATATGGGTAGGGGGCGAAGCTGCCGCAACCGGCGATGAGAATGCGTTTTGCAGACCGTGGCGGTAATTCTCCGTTGAATCTGGTCCAGAGGGCGGTCAGGTTGAGGGCATAGGTGTCGCACCGCCGAACCGTTGCCAGGAGGGGATAGTGGGGATAAGGGTACAGCTCGTAATGTCGGCGGACAGGTTCGGACATGCCACACTGTAGCAGTACCGGAGTTCACTTGGCAAGTACGGGGTAAAATGGGAAAATAGCAGCAGGTTGCCGGATAAGTGCAACAAAAATAGCCCCTCCGGTGGGGAGGGGCTATGGTAACGTGGATAACAACGGTGCTATTTACTAAAGGTGGCGTTCTCCACGATGGCATCGTAGCGATAACCGGAACCGAAATCACGATCCTTTGCCAGCGTGCCGCTGACGGTGATCACATCTCCCACCTTTGCCATCTCACTGGAGGTGCAGACGAGATTGTGGGTGCCTTTGGCCTGGGTGCCGGTGCCATCCTGGATATGGACCCAGTTTTTCTTCATGATGCCGGTGGATACCTTGACGACCTTGCCCTTGATGACGACCTTTTTCTTGTCAAGTTTGGCGCTGTTGGTGTGGGCCGCTTCTACGGTTGTGGCATTGGGGCCGGTTGCCTTGGCAACGGAAATCTTTGCCTCTTTGGCTGCTGTAGCCCCCTTGCTGCCGGGGGAAGCTTCATCCTTCCTGGCGGGAGCGCTGCTTGCGGCAGATGCCGTCCCAGCTCCTGCCACACCACCCGAGAAGATGACTGAGTCGAAGGTGCGTTTGAGGCTCTTGCTCTCGAAGTTTTTCATCTCCATGCCTGGTTGGAAACTCAACTGTGTTCCAACCTTGACAGCAGTTTCCGGTATGGCAACCCAAACCTTGCTGCTGTTCTTTTTCTGGATATGAACGTAACTGTAACCACCGCTGTTCATGGTTTCCAGGACTTTGCCTGATATTGCCTCAATTGACTCGGGAGCGGCTGCTGCTGGCGCACCCATCATGCCTTGTGATCCGTGACCGGGAGGTTTGACGGCAAAGGCTGTAGCAGTAAGGAGTGCGACAAGTGATACGGACAGAAATATACTCTTTTTCATGTAGTCCCCTTTTTTGAATTTACCCATTCGGTATTTCTGATACTATCACACAAAGCAGAATTCTGGCATCTCAAAAAATCAGGAGAGCGTATACATGGAACGGAAAGCGGTTGTTCTGTACAGCGGAGGATTGGATTCCAGCACCTGCCTGGCAATAGCCAGATCGGAAGGGTTTGTGCCCTGCGCCATCAGTTTTTCCTACGGCCAGCGGCACAGCTACGAACTGGAGGTAGCCAAGGCCAATGCCGTCCGGATGGGGGCTTCAGAACACCTTGTGGTGGATTTTGATCTACGCCTGATGGGAGGCAGTGCGTTGACTGCTGATATCGACGTGCCCAAGCAAGGCGTGGGGGATGACATACCAGTTACCTATGTTCCGGCCAGAAATACCATCTTCCTTTCCTTTGCCCTGGGGTGGGCCGAGGTGCTGGGTGCCTGCGACATCTTCATCGGCGTCAATGCTCTGGACTACTCGGGTTATCCTGATTGTCGGCCGGAATACATTCAGGCGTATGAGAAGCTGGCCAATCTGGCTACCAGGGCCGGGGTCGAGGGGAAATCAGCGTTCAAGATCCATGCGCCGCTGATCAGCATGAGCAAGGCCGATATCATCCGGCGCGGGGTGGCGTTGGGTGTGGATTATGCTTTGACCCATTCCTGTTATGATCCGAATCCGGAAGGATTGTCCTGCGGACAGTGCGACTCCTGCCGGCTGCGGCTGAAGGGATTTAGCGAGGCGGGATTGAGTGATCCGATCAAATATGTCCAGTAAGGTGCTGAAATGAATATCGAACAGATGAAAATTGTCATCAAGGAAATCATCACCAAAACCGACCTGACACCCTGCGTGGTCGGGCATCGCGGGGTCGGCAAGAGCGCCGGAATCATTCAGGCCTGCCGGGAGATCGAACTAAAATACGTGTCGTTGCGCCTGGGTCAGATGGAGGTGGGAGATCTGGTCGGCATCCCTTTCCGCGAGGGTAATGTCATGCACTGGTCGCGGCCATCCTGGTGGCCCGGCGATGACCAGCCGCCAACCGTGGTGCATTGCGATGAGTTGAACCGGGCCCAGCAGGAGGACACCCTGCAGGCCATCTTTCAGTTTGTGGAGCCGCCGGTTGAAGGCATGCTCCGATCATTGCACACCCATCAACTCTCCAGGCGCCACAAGGTCGTCGTCAGCATCAACCCGCCGGACGGCACCTACCAGGTTGCCACCCTTGACCGCGCCCTAATTGACCGGATGGTGATGCTGTTCGTCGAGACCGATTACCAATGCTGGGCGCGTTATGCAGCCCAGCGGGATCTGTCCGGGGACGTGCGGCAGTTTCTGGCAGGCAACTCCGGCATGCTGGCCCGCCAGGGCGCGCCGATGGAGCTGCAGATCGAGCCGACCGAGCGCGGGTGGGAGATGGTCAGCGTCCTGCGCAGGAACTGCCGCTTCCCCGGCGACCTGGAAATGGAGGTCTATGCCGGCATTATCGGCAAGGAGGCTGCCATCACCTTCATGCGCTGGCTGGCCGATCGCGCCGGACGGCCGCTGACCGCCGCCGAGATCTTGAATGACTGGCCCCGTGTTGCCGGGCAGGCCGCAAGGCAACAGGACGACGTCCAGTCCGCCACGGTCAACGATCTGATCGCCACCTTGCAAGTCTTCCCCGTCCTGGAACCGGAACAGGAAGCTAATCTGGTCTCCTATATCGCGATCCTGGCGCGCGACCTGCGCTTCGGTTTCGTCAAGTCGCTGCTCAAGATTCCCGAAGTAGCGCTGGGCATTGCCCAGGACAAGTACGACAGCGTGGTTTTTGACGCCATTCAGATTATTTCCCGAGAGGCATGAAAGCCACCCCACTGGAAAACGCCGTGGTGCGGCTGCTCCGGGAACGACCGTTCTACGGACATTTCATACTCAACCTGCGTCGCGAACAGCGCACCTTGAACGGTAAGGCCGCAGGTGTTACCGTGCGGGACGCCATACCGGTTCTGACCGTTGATCCCGCGCCTTTTGCCGCCCTATCGGCACGGCAGCAGCGGGCGCTGCTGGAACACCTGGTCAAACATCTGCTGCACCTGCATCCGTTGCGCCGCAAGGGGCGCAATCAGCATGACTGGGATATTGCCTGCGATCTGGCGATCAATCCGGGTATTGCGGATCTCCCGGATGATGCGCTTTTCCCCGCTCATTACGACGCCCCCGAAGGATTGGCAGCCGAGGAATACTATGAACAGCTTGTCCCGCCGTTCGACACCGGCAATCTAGACGGCAGCGGCTATGGCGATTGCGAACCCTCGCAGCGTGGTGCAACCGGTGACGGATGCAGCGCTGACCTGGAGTCAACCCTGGACAGTCACGAACTCTGGGGAGAGGCCGACAGTACGCCGCTGGTTCTGGCGGAGGAAACGGTCCGGGCGATTACCAGAGACAGTCTGAGGGGGAGCGACGGTGAAACCCCGGCCGAGCTCCGGACGGTTGTTGATGCCCTGCTTCGGCCGTCACCAATTCCGTGGCGCCAGATCCTGCGGCAGTTCATGGCCACTGCCGGCCGCACCGGCCGCAGAAGTTCCTGGATGCGGGAACACCGCCGCTTCGATCACATTACGCCAGGGATCAGAAAGCAGCGCCGGCTCAATCTTCTGGTCGGGATTGATGTCAGCGACTCAACCAACAGCGCTGACCTGCGGGAAGCATTTGCCCAGGAACTGGTCCGGATTGCAAAAGGCCGCGCCGCAACCATCACGCTACTGTACGCCAACAGCCTTATCCAGAAGATCAAGACCTTCAGCGGTGCTCCCGGTGTTACGGAGTGTTATCACGGCGGCGGATTCACCGACCTGCGGCCTGTTTTTGAATACGCAAAGACCATGCACCCGCTCCCGGCAGCGGTGATCTATCTTACGGACGGCGTCGGTCCGGCCCCTGTCCTGATGGAGTTCCCGACCTTGTGGGTCCTTACCGCTGAAGGAGAAAAACCGGTGCCGTGGGGTGTCGAGTTACGAATGGAGATATGAACATGGATACATTTACGGCAATGACCGCCGAATCGGTTGCGGAAATATTGAAGGAGGCGGGCGCCGAGGTGATGGTGCGTTCCGGGCGGAGCGAGAGTTACGGCTCCCCGCGCGAATTCTCATTTGAGGTCAAGGCGATTTTTCCCAACAGCATGGGCCTGCACGTTGTTGCACGACAGTTCAACTATCGTGATCCCTGGGAAGCCAAGGGGCGCGTCAACGACCTTGTGGATGTGATGCTGCTTCGAGACGGTGCCATGACTCCGCTTCCCAAAGGTTATGACTGGTTTCAGGGGATCGAGGAAGAGTGCGGGCTTGACGAAGGTCGGCTGAGAGATGTCGTGGAGTGTGTACGAAAGGTTAATGTCAAACTCTACCTGATGCAGGAGATGACCGGGGATCTGTAATCATCAAAACCGGTGCGGTAAAACCGGACAGCTTCAGAACGACTTTGACCAGAGAAGCATAATGCTGCTGCCGGACGTGCCGTTGCGCAGGAGCTTCGAGTCGTAGGCGTATTCCAGGTAGAGTTGCGAATCCTTGATAAACCCGCTGGTGAGGCCGACTGAAAAGGCCCTTGCGTCTGTAGAGGTCAACCGGAGTCTCAAACCCTTATCCATGGTTGTATAATCGGGCCGATTGGCCCCCCAGGCAAAGGTGCCGCGCAGATGCAGGTAAAGAAAGAATAAAAGCTCTCGACGGTATTAAAGGGTACTGACTACATAATCCGAAACCGGGAAATTGTTGTACAGTGCGCCGGGGTAGGGCATCCGGTACAGGTCGTCGGTTTCGTTTGGGAACGGACCTCCGCCCGCGCGGAATGTGGAGAACCGGTCAAGCTTTCCCCAGGGAGTTCCCCCGACGTGGAGATACCAGATAAAGCGGTTTTGGTCGGAAAACCCCGGAATTCCCATTGCGCCTATTACGTAGCCCGAGAGTTTGAGATAGTCCCTGGTCTCAGTCTTGGTGAACAGCTGATTGCCAAAAGTGCTGTCCGACCAGCGGTCGCGCCTGGTGAGCTTTACATCGCCACCCCATGCCCAACCTTCGTGAGGGAGTTCCATAATGTTTCTGCGCATCCCGTCATTTCGGATGCGGAGATTAAGGCCATGAACGAAGGTATCTGGCGGCAGGCGGACATCGGAGCCTGTGTCGCTTGTCCGTGTATCATAGAAATAACCGGCGTGGTAAAACAGCTGAACACGCAGGTCGTTATCCGCCTGGAACGGAGCAACCGGAAGCCGGATTCCGGCACCCAGCCATCCGGAGACGGTTCCCCAGATGACGGAACTGGCTTTGACTTTATTGCCGTTACGAATCTCGGTATCTGCAAAAGGCACGGTGTTATTTTCGAAATGGCCCAGGAGTTGGAAACGGCCGAGGCTTCGGGCGACATCCAATTCATTGACGAACAGGCCAATTATGTCCCTGGTCCACCAGTTGTCCCAGCGGTGACGGTAATAAAAAGCTGCAATCGGAATTGCCGTATCGCCGCCCAGTTCAGGGGTATAGTAATTCACCCCAAGGGTCAGGGAGCGAACGTTTTCGCGGTTACGTGACGGAATCTCGATGGTGCTGCCGAGTAATGAGGTACTGTACGCCTCGCCGGCAAGTGGTGTTAGCACGGCCCCGTCGCCAGTGCATTCTCCATCTTCCAGGGAATCATGGCAGACAAGGTCTGATGGCGCAGCGATATCGGCATCGGCGGCGGCAACGCCGAGAGGATTCCCGCAGATGATGGCCATGACAGCAATGACTAAAACCATCGGCCTGGATTTAAAGTGCGTGTCGAATATCACTATCCATGAACCGGTCGGTATGAATTTCTTCATGGGTTTCTACCATTATGAAACTTATCTGCAGATCGCTGTCATCCAACTGTTATGGCTTAACTTCTATCACATTTGCTCGTGTTCTGAATTTGAGCTCTAACAGCCTCTTTTCTGTTGTTTTCCTTTTGTAAAAAACCATTTGCAAATCGATAACGAAACACTCCTGACCTTTCCCGCATTTAACGACGAGTGCTTCAAATTAGCAGCATAGTGTCCCTCGCAAAGTTTTGTTACCGGTAAACCTCATCATGACTGCCAATGTCAAGCAGGATGATCTCATGCTCGCTAATCAGCAGAGTCAGAGTAATGCGGTATGAATAGGTCAGTCTGACGGCATGGCATCCGGAAAGTTTGCCGGTGAGTTGATGAAGGCCAAGGCCCGGCTGAAACGGGTCCTGTTGCATAGCGCTGACAGTCGCGGCGAAGCGGGGTTTAAGATCAGGGTGTTTCCTGAAGAACCTGCTTGCCTGCCGGAGAAACTTTTCCGATGTGGTAACGCTGAACATGCTCACTCTCCGTCAAGGTCGAGCGCCTTCAGCAGTTCATCAACAGAGGCAAATTTTCGTATCCGTCCCGCCTTCACATCCTCAAGTGATGCCTTCACCCGAGCGACATACGCCTCCTCGGCTTCGGCCACCAATTCCTGGTAACGCGACTCGGTCAGCACCACGTACTCGGGTCGGTTGTTACGGATGACATGCACGTCACCCTGTGCGATCAGTCCGTCAACCGCTGCAATGCCGCGTCGCTTCAGCTCCTGAGCAGGGATAGTATTCATATAAGTACTCCTTGCGATACCGGTTTAGGTGCTTGATAGTGTGCCACAGTTGATAGTGAGCGGCAATAGAAATCTTAGCAGAAACAGCAAATGGGGGCGGCATTGGGGGCGGGTTTGACATCTGGACATTCACTTCGCCGGTAGTTCAAATATCCAAAAGTCAAGCCTGACCCCAAGAGGTTGCCCTGTTCAATTTGGTTGTTTCCAGTCTTTCCTCATTTTTTGTTGCACAACGCCATAAGCCTGACCGGCGGTTTATCGGGCCGGTCCTGGCGCTAGTGTACGCCCGTCATGGGCGTGAACTTATGGGGTGCAAGTCCCCTGTACGAGAATCCAATCACTGTCGCGAAGACAGGGTAAAACAAGTACTAGCCGAAGGCAAGGGCGTCTCCGCGAGGAGAGGTCTGGAGGAAGCCTAAGCGCAAAGCTATGAGCCGACGAACAGAAACAGCATACAAGGCCGTCATCCGGGCAAGTCAGCACTACATGACGAAGTCCCACGGATTCAGGAGAAACGGTAAATGCTGCGGTTGTGTAGCGACAGTTCACGTTCTTATCCGGGGAGATCTGTCTCACAAGCCATTGTTACTTGATGGCGCGGCATCTGGCAACAGCTGCCGTGATGGGGCAGAAGTCAGCAGAAGCCATAGTAGGCGATGGACGTTGCCGTCCGCGATCCGGCAACTGGAAACAAGCCGGGGAAGAACCCCGGAAGTCTTACCCCGCCGAAGGGCTGAACGAAGAAGAGGAGAAAAGCCCCAATGAGCTTTCACGACATAACGAACCCGACCGGGGGAATGCCGATGGAGCGCGTCATTGACCAGCCAACTCCGGAGCAACACCTACTGGAGCGGATACTATCCCGCGAGAATATGGAGTCGGCGTGGAAACGGGTCAAAGCCAACAAAGGCGCACCCGGTGTCGATGGCATCACTATCGAACAATTCCCCGACCGGTGCCGGTCTCTCTGGAGCGATATCCGCGCATCGCTTGCAACAGGTACGTACCAACCAAAGCCGGTTCTTCGGGTGGAGATACCGAAACCCACGGGCGGCACCCGCCCGCTCGGTATTCCCATCGTGCTTGACCGGTTGATCCAGCAGTCTGTAGCCCAGGTGCTCACGCCGATCTTTGATCCGGAATTCTCGGAATCAAGTTTCGGTTTCCGCCCGTACCGGTCGGCCCATCAAGCCGTCCGGCAACTGCGGGAGTATCTCCGTCAAGGGTATCGTATTGCCGTGGACATTGACCTTGCCAAGTTCTTCGACACGGTCAACCATGACCTGCTCATGACACTTGTGGGCAGGAAGGTTCGTGACAAACGGGTACTGGCCCTGATTGGCAGATACCTTCGAGCCGGGGTGAATGTGAACGGAAGATTGGAAAAGACCCGCCTGGGGGTTCCCCAGGGTGGGCCGCTATCTCCGCTTCTCGCCAACATCCTCCTCGATCACCTGGACAAGGAGCTTGAGAAACGTGGCCATAAATTCGTCCGTTACGCCGACGACTTCGTCATTCTGGTCAAAAGCCAGCGTGCCGGGGAACGGGTCATGGGTAGTGTCAGAAAATATCTGACACACCAGCTCAAACTCACGGTCAACGAAGACAAAAGCCAAGTCGCCAAAAGCGGCGACATCAGCTTTCTTGGCTTCGTCTTCAAAGGAAACAAAATCGTCTGGTCTGACAAGGCGTACAAGGAATTCAGACGTCAAGTCAGGAAGTACACCGGACGGAGCTGGTTTGTTTCCATGGAGTACCGGCTGCACAAGCTGTCAACCTACATCCGGGGATGGATGGGCTACTTCGGCATATCCGAGGAATACCACGACATACCGGAAATTGACGGCTGGATTCGGCGCCGGGTGCGGCTGTGCTACTGGAAACAGTGGCGGTGGTGCCGCACCAAGATTCGCAACCTGCTGAGTCTGGGTGTGCAACTTGGCACATCTATTAGGGCAGGGCTGAATCGCGGTGGTCCGTGGGCAATGGCAAGAAGACTTGCCGCCCAGCACGGTATGACCAACCAGTGGCTGAAGGATCAAGGTCTTGTATCTGTCAAAGAACTGTGGGTGAAAACTCATTACCCGGCTACGGCCCGGTAACTTCATCGAACCGCCGTATGCGGACCCGCTTGTACGGTGGTGTGGGGGCTGGGGGAGAAAAACCCCCGGCTACCCGATTGAGATTTCGCTTTTATCGGCTCTTGTTTGAAAAATGGTGAATGGAGAGTTGCCCCTCATTCAAGGCATCCCTGCGGACTTGACTCAGAAACAGCAAAGGCGACCATTTGGCCGCCTTTTAAATTATGAATGATGCTCATTTGTCTCATATCAAGAGCTAAAACTTTCGTCTCTACCGACACAGAAATCAAGCTACCTGTCGTGCCGTCAGAAAATCTTCTTGAACGAAGTCGAGGAGAGCCTCATCCTTGCGAGAGGCCAGCCCGGTATACCAGAGGTTTTGACGTTGTTCCTCTGACAAGTCTTGGTCTTCCAGGTCCAGATCAAGTCGCGGTGGTCGTCCTATTTCTTCGGTAATAATTACAGGTAGCAGTTCCGGGTACAGTATTTTCTCTGATGCCCAATCCACAGTATCTCCTGCGCGCGCAAGGGAGCGGAGCCGGTGTACGCGTAAGGTGCCGTCGCCTGCATAGTTTTCCCAACAACTCTCGAACCATTCCGCCGCCGCTCGCCAGCCATGTTCTGCTGCATTAAGTAAACCGAGTTCGATCAGCTTAGCGCTGCCATCCTGCAAGGCATTTAGTTCGGCCCGCGTCCTTTCGAAATCTTTGTTGCCGCTGCGCCGCCACAAAGCGGCACGTCCAAGAAACGGCGCTTGGCTGAGATCAATGCCGATGATGTCGGTGAGGGCGCTTATATCACCACCAATGACTTCCAACGGTGGATGAATTTTCCTGAGTTTCACAGGTGAACCGTTTTGACTGAGCTTTAGGCGCTCACGAATGTTCGACAAAATTCGTTGGCTTTTTTCGCTAGTCGCTATCAGCTCTGCCTTTTGCACGACACTCTCAGCCTCGTCTAAACGCCCCATATCGATAAGCGTATCTGCAAGGGCGTTGACAATCACCGAGTTTTTACTGAAATAGTGCTGAGCTTCGCGATACGCTGTCACTGCCTCTTCTCGGCGTCCGGTAACACGCAGGGAATGGCCTAGTTCACTCCAAGTGACGGGATCATTAGGAAAAAAGCGAGTAGCCTGACGGAATACCGCTTCGCCCAGTTCAGCCTGGTTATGCATTATCAAGGCGTGGCCGAGTTGGGCGTGGTTGACCGGATCTTGAGGGAATCGCCGACGGGCGTTCCAGTACACCGCTTCCGCACGTCGCCAGTCTCCTTCTCTCTCTAGAGCACGGGCTAGCAAAGACCATGCATGATGGTTGTTGGGTTCCCATCTGGCAGATTCGTGTGCAAGCTCTCTTGCCCAGGTTGGATCGTGTTTCAAAACGAGCTCACCGAGACGAGCGAAGCTGCGTACAAGATAATAACTGTCACCACTTTCCTGAGCATAGTGGCGATGGTGGTCAAAGTATGCGGAAAGGGCTGATTTGGCGCTTTTAAAATCCGAAGCGATCCGCAGCACCAAATTATTCAACTCATCCATAGATGGTGGTGCAAGAATTCCTTTGGATGCTGGCGCCTTGTATATTTGCCGTGTTTCTGGGTAACGCTGATCCAGCCAGTTGTGTAAATCATGGGACACATCCCGAACCTGAACTACCTCGCGAAATCGACGGCTCCATACTTCCTGGCTCATGGGATATACTGCGGAGAGAAAATCCAGTTCCCTTAGCCATGACTGGCCTTTCTTATCGCCGAAGCGAACCAGTGTTTCGCCGTAGTCCAGCATTCCACGTAACAGCGCCTTGGGCACGCCATGCTCCACCGTGCCTTGGTCGTCGGCAGGCATGAGTCGCAACCCTATCAGAGCATGATTTACATGCTCCACAGGCCGTCCGCGCCGTATTACGTCATGCCAGTGAAACATCAAACTACGGTCCAGCTGATGGTGGGCCAAAGCAATTAGCAGGGCGCTTTCCGGATCGCGGCTAGGCCCTTGATAGAAACCGCACAACCAGGCTCTTAATTCAGCTGGGCGAGTGGCACACCAGTTTCGGGATGCAGGCAAAGGCAAACCATGAACAGCGCGGAAAGCTTCCACCAGAGCATCAGCGTAACGCTTAGGACTCAAACCTTCCGGTAACGGTTTGCCCAACCGTTCGGACAGCCAAGTTTGCATGGCTTCATCCGCAACTGGAATTTTTTCCAGACTGAGCATCTGCGTCAAGGCGTCCGCCGGACGGGCGCGATCATACTGACCTACGCTCATGCGTCCAGTGAGCAGTGCGTCGAGAGCCGCAACTGGTTCGACCTCAAAACGTTGTTGCCAGCGTTCTACACCAGGGCTAGCGATTGATGCCTTCATGGCATGCTCCTGACGACGCCTGCGCCGAAATCGTCCCGACCGCTGTGCAAACGAATCCACGGAAGATGGAAAGATCTCGCCCGCTCTATCTCCATGGCGATGGGATTGGCAATAACACCAAATTTGAAAAAGTGTTCCGGTTTGTAAGCGATGCGCGGATGTAACATTTCGATGCCCATGGTGTAATCGTTTTCATCCGCGACCGGCGCGAGGTTCACAGTATGACCATAGTAGGGATTTTCTGCTGTGTCGGGATCGTGAAGAGGGCTGGGATAAAAGTAATGATTCATATCACCATCCAAGACTGTGGGGATGGCGGGATCGCCATTACCGGCCAGGCTATCCAACACTTCCTGAACAGTGTAGCGCATCAACAATACTTCAATGGGGCCACTGGCAGAGCCGGGTGAGTAATGCCCAAGCCCCAAACGGTCGCGCAGACGTTCCGCCCAATCAGCATTTCCGTCGTTGATGATGTCTTCCACCTCCAGTTCGGTGGTGGCGAACAGAGGGCGTTTATCACGTTTTGCATTCCAGCTGATGGCAACCTTATCCAAAAAGTCGCTGGATGCAGTTCTATTACCCCGTTGATATTCCTCAACATGATGGCGTAGCCGCTCCGATTCAACCCCGGCTAAACTGCAAGGCCAATCTGCTCGCTCAACCCGTACCAAGTAAATACGCGGATCGATCAAACGCAAGCGGTTAGTGGCGTTTTCTGGGCGAAAGGTCCACGGTTGCCCAGATTCACTCGTGCTTATGTTGATTTCCTCGGAAGTAAAATTCTTGTGGCGATCCTGCCAATTGTCTAAATTCGTTATCGATGATGTGCCTAAGCGGCGCGAATACAAGGATATGCCTTCATGGGGAGGGCGTTCATCTAATATGAAATTTTCTATTTTTGCTTGTTCTTCGGCGTCGATTAATCCATCAGCTAAGCGGCGGGTGGCGTAATCAGCCAAGTTCGGCAGGCGACTCATATCCATCGTTGAGTGCTCCAAAATCACAATTACCTATATTCTGAAACTATTTCAGATTGTATCACATTATTGATATATATTTTCGAACGTACAAACTAACACCGCAAGTGAATTGATGTCAATGTGATATTTAAGTATTCGATATCACAACGCATTGAGAGAGCATACAATTTTTCGGTGTGCTCTCAAAAAAACAGCCCTCTCCCTTATTTTTCTAATTTTTATTCTCGCGATCAACTCGTATTTGACCGGAATACGGTCATCTATCCACTATTACAAGAACCTCAAAATTAACCACAAATTAAACATGACATAACTATGTGATAAATGAGCATATATTTCACTGAATAATAGACCGTTTATCATGTAGACCGGAATCCGGCCAGCATTCTCCGGCTACTTCCAATGGTCATCACCAGCTATCATCTATGCATAAGAAATTTTAAATAAAACACACTATATATCCGCCTATGGGTTCTTGTCAAAGCAGGAGGCAAATCTCTATCCCAAACAAACAAACAAAGGCGCATCCCCTGCGGGACGCGCCTTTGTTTGCAACCAAACTGAAATATGAACCTGCCGGGTGTTACCCCTGTGCAGCCTGCACTGCCGTGATGGCGGTTACATTGACGATGTCGTCCACCGAGCAGCCGCGGGAGAGGTCGTTGACCGGCTTGGCCAGACCCTGGATGATTGGACCGACCGCCTCGGCGCCGGCCACGCGCTCCACGAGCTTGTAGGCAATGTTGCCGGCATCCAGGTCAGGGAAGATCAGGACATTGGCCTTGCCGGCCACTGTGCTGCCGGGGGCTTTCTTCTCGCCAACCTTGGGCAGCAGCGCCGCATCAGCCTGTAGCTCGCCGTCGATCTGCATGTCTGGCTTGATCTGCTTTGCGATCTCCAGCGCTTTGAGAACCTTGTCGCAGTCGGCATGGCTGGCGCTTCCCTTGGTGGAGAAGGAGAGCATGGCCACGCGGGCATCAACATCCAGGAAGGCCTTGCAGTTGCCGGCGGTTGCCACGGCTATCTCGGCCAGGGCCTGGGCGTCAGGGTTGGGGTTCACTGCGCAGTCGGCGAACAGGATGATGCCGTTTTCGCCGAAGCTGGGGGTCTTGGTGACCATCAGGAAGAAGGAGGAAACGGTCTTGATCCCTGCAGCCGGACCAACCGTCTGGAAGGCTGCCTTGAGGACATTGCCGGTGGTGCCGGTGGCTCCGGCAACTTCTCCGCCGGCATCGCCGCTGCGCACCATCATGCCGGCATAGTACAGGTTGTCGTCGGCGGTCAGGAGTTTTCTCGCCTCGTCCGGGGTCAGCCCCTTGCTCTTGCGCAGCTCGACCAGATCGGCCACATACTGCTCCAGCTTGGGTGAAGCGGCCGGACTGAGCAGTTCCACGCCTGCCAGATTGACCCCCTTGGCCGTTGCCTCGGCCGTGATCTTGGCCGGATCGCCCAGAATGACGATCTTTGCCAGCCCTTCCTTTACGATCTTCTCGGCAGCGAACAGCATCCGCTCATCATAACTCTCCGGCAGAACCACTGTTTGCAGATTTTTTCTGGCCTTTTCCTTGATCTGATCGACAAGATGCATGGGTAACCTCCATAATGGATAAAATAAAACAGGTTTTGTTTATATGTGATGTGGTGCTGTGTAGTCAATAAAAAAAGCCGGAATTCTCCGGCTTTAGCGAGGCTTAAAGTATTAAAACAAGAGTAAAAAAGATCGCGGAACATGCATCAAAATTTGACTCCCATGGCATCAGCCACGGTATGCATATCCTTGTCGCCACGTCCGGACAGGCAAATCACAATGGTTTGGTCCTTCGACAGAGTCGGCGCCAGTTTCTTTACATAGGCGATGGCATGTGATGATTCAAGGGCGGGTATGATTCCTTCTTCCTGCGTCAGCATCCGGAAGCCTTCCAGTGCCTCATCATCGGTGATGGAGACGTATTCAGCCCTGCCCGAATCCTTCAGCCATGAGTGCTCCGGTCCGACCCCAGGGTAATCCAGACCGGCCGATATGGAGTGGGCGTGGTTGATCTGGCCGTGCTGGTCCTGCAGCAGATAGGTCTTGTTGCCGTGCAGTATGCCGGGGGAACCGGCGCAGAGCGGTGCCGCATGTCTGCCGGTCTCGATTCCGAATCCTGAGGCCTCGACACCGATCAGCCTGACGGACTTATCCTTCAGGAAGGGATAGAACAGGCCAAGGGCGTTGCTGCCGCCCCCCACGCAGGCCAGCAGATAGTCGGGAAGTCTGCCTTCCGCTTTCTTGTGCTGTTTCTTCACTTCTGTGCCGATCACCGATTGAAAGTCACGTACCATCATGGGATAGGGGTGCGGACCGGCAACAGTGCCGATCACGTAGAAGGTGTCCTGGATGGTGGTGACCCAGTTGCGCATGGCCTCGTTCATGGCGTCCTTGAGGGTGGCGGTGCCGGCAGTGACCGGTGTGACCGTAGCCCCCAAAAGCTTCATGCGAAAGACGTTCTGTGACTGGCGATGGGTATCCTCTTCGCCCATGAAGACCTCGCACTGCATGCCGAACAGTGCGGCGATGGTGGCCGTGGCCACGCCATGCATGCCGGCGCCGGTTTCGGCAATGACCCGCTTCTTGCCCATCCGTTTTGCCAGAAGCCCCTGGCCGATGGTGTTGTTTACCTTGTGGGCGCCGGTATGGTTCAGGTCCTCGCGTTTGAGGTAGATCCTGGCCCCGCCGAATTTACGGGTCAGTTTTTCGGCAAAATAGAGCGGGTTGGGGCGGCCGACGTACTGTCGCAGGTAGTAGGCAAACTCCTCCTTGAACTCACGGTCATGGCGATAATGCGCATAGGCCTTTTCCAGTTCCAGCAGGGCCGGCATAAGGGTTTCAGGTACGTAGCGGCCGCCGTAGGCGCCG
>JBGSQD010000276.1:0-25977 GCA_041738275.1 Geobacterales bacterium | reverse complement strand
GAAGAAACGACAATTTCCCCGGTCCGCGACGCCTCAAACCGCATTGTCAACTACGTGGCAGTCAATCGCGACATCACTGAGCACCTCCGATTAACGAACCAGTTTCAACAGGCACAGAAGATGGAAGCTATCGGGCTGCTGGCGGGCGGAGTGGCCCACGATTACAACAATATGCTCACCGTGATCCTCTGTTATGCGGAACTGGCTCAACGCAAGGTGAATCAGGACCAGACACTGCATGCCGATCTGGATGAAATCATCAAGGCCGCGAAACGTTCGGCAGACATTACACGGCAATTGCTGGCCTTTGCCCGCAAGCAGACCATATCTCCCATAGTGCTTGACCTTAACCTGGCCGTGGAAAGTATGCAGAAGATGATCAGGCGACTCATCGGTGAGGACATCGACCTGTTCTGGCTGCCGGTGTCGAGTCAGTGTCCGGTCAATATGGACCCGGTCCAGATCGATCAGATTCTGGTCAATCTTTGTCTAAACGCCAGGGACGCCATTGCCGATGTCGGCAAGATTACTATCGAAACAGGGAACGCCGTATTTGACGAATCATACTGTGCTGACCATGCCGGATTCATAGCCGGGAGGTATGTGCTTCTGGCTGTCAGCGACAATGGCTGCGGCATGGGCAAGGAGACCATTGACCATGTCTTCGAACCGTTTTTTACGAGCAAGGGAGTAGGCCAGGGAACAGGTCTTGGGCTGTCCACGGTGTATGGCATCGTCAAGCAGAACAACGGATTTATCAATATCTACAGCGAACCAGGAAATGGAACGACCTTTAAAATTTACCTTCCATGTTACGTTGGCCCAGCAGTTGAATCCCTGCAGGAAATTGTTGAGGAAATTCCTCTGAGCCGCGGCGAAACAGTGCTGTTGGTGGAGGACGAACCGGTGGTGCTAAAGCTGGGCATAAGGATGCTAAAGGATTTGGGATACAGGGTTCTGGCCTCCGGCACACCGGGAGAGGCCCTTGTGCAGGCTGAAGATCACGCGAGCGAAATCCACCTGGTCATAACCGACGTTGTTATGCCGGAAATGAACGGCCGGGATCTGGCGGAGCGCTTGCAATCCCTTTACCCCGGATTGAAGATCCTGTTCATGTCCGGCTATACCGCCAATGTGATCACCCAGCGGGGCGTACTGGACAGTGGCATAAACTTCATTCAGAAGCCGTTTTCGTTGAACGAGCTGGCTGTAAAAGTGCGGGAATCTCTGAGAGAATAAAGTGCGCAATGACCGCAGGGCTTCATCGCCCTTTTCGTGATTGTCATTGCGAAAGGTCCTATTGCTTGAACAGGCTGTGCAGTTCCGGCACGGCTTTCAGCATAACCGACTGCAGCGCTTCTTCCAGGACGGCCCTGGCAAGCATGTCACGATCCTTGATATCGGTTCTGGATGAGGTCGCTACATACTGAAGCCGCTTGATCAACTGACCATCCTTGAAAACATCCATCCCAACGTGCACCCGGCATTTGGCTTTCAGATCAGCAAAATCCGAGATTTGATCCAGTTCGATCTCCGTTACAGTGAGGTCGATCACCCGTTGTTCAGCAGCTGGACGCTTAGTGGCGGGTATAGCCGTGTATCCTGCCTTCTTGAACTCCAGAACAAATGCACCCTGGATGATTTCCGCCGGAGAACTGGGGCTGGTCACCTCATCAATATTATTGTTGTCGTCATCCCTGACCTTCCCGAGCACCCATTTGATATCCGGTGAACGCGTCTGCACGCTTTCCGGAACAACGACATACACCTCTCCAGTGCCGCCTCTGACAGCCGCGGACGGCTCATAGAGCGTACTCACATTGCGTGAATAACGGGCACACCCGCTTACAGACAGTATCCCGGCAAGTGTGATCAGCATCAAAAACCGTGCCGGTTTACTAATTATTGTTCCCATGACCGGACTCCTTGAGATGTTGCGGCTCATTGGAAGCGTTGCAGTTGTTTCACATCCAATGGCATAATTGATAAGACCCGCCGAAGCGGGTCTTATCGTTGGTAAACTATACACAATTTATTCATAACCGGCAAATATGTGACGCATATTTCTTTGCCCACGGAACGTACGAAGCAGATCCGCCGGCAGTTGTTGAATGCTAATTGAAGAAATATCTGACGCCGAAGGTTGTTGACAAACTGGTGGGATCGAAATTGCCAAGTTTACCGTAAGGACCGCTGATATCGGCATCCGGAGCAACGACCAGCTTGGCCTCTGCGGTCAAAGCCAACTGCTTCATGATGAAGAAGTCCATCCCGCCACTGGCATGAAGACCGACCGTTGTATCAACATCGCGACCTTTATCGGAATCAGTTACAAGTATGTCAAGTCCGGCTCCCACATAAGGAACCAGTTGAGGCTGGGCAAGTGCGAAACGATACTGGCCTCCCAAGGCGACATTGGTCACGAAGAAATCACCAATGTCCGACTCGAACGCACTTCGGGTCACGTCGAACTCGGCTGTCAGGTGATCATCGATTCCGTAGAGAATACCGCCGCCACCAATAAACCCGACATCGGCTTCATTTTTGGATTGATGGTAGTTGCCATCGGAAGGGATCAGGAAACCGATTTTGCCGGTCACTCCAAGCCTCCCTTTAATACTGTCGGCATTTGCGCTGCCGGTTGTCAGAGATAAGGCTGCTGCTGCGCAGGCAAGAACAAGAAGTTTTTTCATAATTGATTCTCCATTTTAATTTTATTGTAGTTACGGTTGTCTTATTGAATCTTTGGTATTAAAAATGAATTTTCCAATTCCAGATCAAGGATGATATCAAGGCGGCGAGGATTGAGGCTGCGAGGCGTACATAACAGTACGTTGAGCAGCCGAAGACGAGCCAACGAAGATAGGGCCTTGATATGAATTGGTATTACTTCCCAAAAACCTTCTTGACCTGGCCGATCTTTCCCTGAACCTTACCGGCCATTTTCTCAACAGTACCTTCAACTTTCAGCTTTGGATTATCGCTTAATTTCCCGGCAACCTCCTTGAGCTTGCCCTTGACTTCGTGAAACGTCCCTTCCGCCTGGTCCCTTATGCTCGATTTCATGGCACTCTCCTTGTTTTGAATATAAATTTCTTCATTGCTGCATTTTTCCAACGTTTTGTATTGCCTTTGCGGCTCCTCCATAGATTATCCCCCTTTGAATGACAGCAATTCAAATAAACATTAACATGACAACGGCCATGTTCTGTTCCAAGCAGGTTATTCGCAACTAACGTGCCAGAGGGAGCTTTCAGATAAAGCAGCTGTAATGGCTTGATTGTAGTGGGGAAAGTGATAATGGCAGTGCAGCGTGGTGTGGGAAACCGTCAACGGAATCCGTCATGTTTAACATAACTGCCAAATATGATAGGTCGATCCGGCGCTTGGATAGTCCGGACGCTCACTGAGAACCAGTCCCGATCCTTCGCTGGAGCGATAACTGGTTGCCATGCTCAGCGGTCTTGATTGAGAGGTAATCCTTCTTGTCCAGATCGAAAAGCTGCCTCTTGTATCGTATTGTAAGATCGTACCAAGCGTTCAGTCTCATGCTGAAACGATTATCTTCCGGATAGTTCAACGCATTCATAAAGGCCTGGATAGCGAAATAACAGCGGACTGCATTGCGTTCGATCGCGCCGCGAGGCCCGCCGATATAGACAGGGGCGCCGTTTCTGTCCCCCCCGGTCTCCGTGAACCCAACCTTGCCACGACCGAGTGTCGCAAAATAGATCTTTCCCGCAAGGCGCAGTGCGACACTATCGCTGTATGCATAACTGACGTGGACAAAGGTTCTTCCACCATCAATGGGCACGGCCTCGACCCTCAACCTGTGGTCCTTGGTACCGAAAGGACCTGCATCGGCATTCAGAACGGTATCCAGATATCCCTGCTGCAGACCCGTGTTCTCGTAATGGAAAGTGATCTGGCGTGCGTCTTCCGGAAGTTGATAGATCTTGCGGCCAAGATAAAGTGTCAGCAGCCCGTTTCCCGGCTGATCCCTGAATGTGCATGCCTTTATATTCGGATAAAGGGATAAGATATCGCACCAGTTTGCAGGAACCTTGAGTACGTTGACAACGCTGCTGAAGGAATGATCAAAGATCCCGTAAACATCCACATGTACCTTGTCATCCTTCTCATAAGATTCCATAAAGATAGGAATGCCGAAATTGTTTTTCTGCAATTTGGCACTGTTCCTGACATAGGTGTCGAGCAGGATTTCTGCGCCCTGCCGTGGTTTTACAGCAGCAGAAGCAGAACCGGCAGAAAACAGTATCGCTGCTGCGACGATAAGCAGCAAAAATTTATGCAGTTTTCTGATCATATAAATTGGAATCACACTTCAATCCTGAATTCCGCCCCTTCGGCGGTATTTCGCGCTGTCAATCTGCCGTTCATGCTCTTCTCTATGATGGTTTTCGACATGAACAGCCCCACCCCGGTTCCCTTGTCAGGTCCCTTGGTGGTAAAGTACGGATCAAAGATCTTTCCCAGAATCTCTTCCGCTATACCGCCGGCATTGTCGGCAATGGTCACCACGGCCTTCCCCCCTTCCCTGCCGATAGATATAGTGACTTTTGCGTCATGGGGACGCCTTTCCAGCAAGGCATCCCTGGCATTCGTCAGGATGTTCAGCAGGACTTGGGAATATTCATTCGGGAATCCGATGAATGAAGGATTGTCGCTGACACGCAGATCAATACTTATCTGTTGATTCTTGAAACTATCTTCAACCAGCGCCACGGTTTTCGCAACCAGATCATGGATACTGAACTCGACCTGTTTCTTGTCGGGTTTGAAAAAGTTCCTGAAGTCGTCGATGGTCTGAGACATGTGATTGATCGAATTCATCGATTTAGTCACGCATGTATCCAGTTCTTCCTTGCTCAATGAGCCCATATCGTAAAACACCTTGATCTGCTGTACCAAAAGTGCCAGGACATTCAACGGCTGACGCCATTGGTGGGCGATGTTGTTGATCATCTCCCCCATGGCTGCCAGGCGGTTCTGCTGCTGGAACATCTTTTCCTTCTCGCGAAGCGCCTCAACCGCCCGCAGACGTTCAAGGGTTTCCTCCTGAAGAGCCTGTTCCGCCTTCTGGCGGCGCGCCTCCCGGGCCATGTTGTCCAGGGCGAAAGAAATGTCCTCTCCCATCTTCACGAGCAGTTCCACCTGCTGTTGGTCGAAAAAATCCTTTTCTCCCGCATACAGGGTGAGTGCGCCAATTACCCTTCCCTCCTCCTTCACGGCAACTGAGGCCGAACCCTTGATCCCATGGATACGCCCCCTTTCATGCCAGGGTCGGGTGCAGGGGTCGTTCAGGAAATCGTTGCAGATGTAGTACGTCCCCTCGCGGATCGATATGCCGGTTGGCCCGGTCCCGGCTGGTTCTTCTTTGCCTGAAACATGGATATCCTCCAGGTATCCGGTCGCGCCGAACGCCGCTGCGCTGCGCACCGTGCCGTTCTTTTCTTCCAAAACACCAACCCACGAAAGGAGAAAGCCACCCTGCTCCACGGCAATACGACAGAAATCGCGGAACAGGGTGTCACGGTCGTTGGTACGAACTATGGCCCGGCTGGTTGCCCCCAACACAGCGTAGAGCCGGTTCAACCTCTGGAGGTTTACTGCCATACGCTCCTGTTCAACTAATTCATCCCGCAATATACTGACTATCGCGGCCAGATCCTGCGTCCGGTCGTCAACCCGTTGTTCCAGTTCGTCGTTGCTCTTCCGCAACGCTTCCATAAGGCCATCCCGTTCCGACAGTGAACGGGCAAGCTTGATATTGCTGTAACTGAGTTTTGAAAAGACATCGGCAAATTTTGTTAGATATTTCATGCCAATGGCAAGAAAATCCCTGTTCAGACGTGGAACACACTCAAGAGCAGCAATGTATTCCTCCTCGTTGAAGCCGTATCGCTTTGCCTGTGATTTAAAAAGTTCGTAGTCCAGCGGCTCATCATCAAAGAAGAACTGCCCGGAGAAGAGGTTGCCGAAGTGTTCTCCACCCACCATGATCGGTGTCGCCACATCCCACATGTTGTTCTTGCACTTATAAAGTTTGAACTCTCCAGGAGAAATGTTCTCAGTGAGTTGCAGGTCACTTTCGATGCAGTTGCAACGGGTCTCGGGATGTACCCGATGGAACCGTGTACAGATCTGCTGCCACCCCTTTCCGACCAGGACCTTGCCCTTGAGGTCTATGATCGCCATGGGAATGCGGACGAGCTTATAGAAGTCATCCATAAGGGACTGTATCGCCTTGGTATCGATGATGTCGGCCAGTTCCGGATTTCTCATATCTCCATCGGGAGAAGACAACCCATCTTCGGTACGCTGGCGTAGAGCCGCAATATTTTGCGGAATTACAGTTGTTGACAGCCCCTTCTTTTTGTCAAATCCCATTGACAACTCTCTTTTGTCCTGTGATTTTTAAATACTCAGTTACCATATCCGTCAGTTATAAACACTCCTTACGGCCTGTTCCTGGGGTGTCATGACGCTTACTTAACTACCGGCGCAATAAGCCGTTGTAGAGACAACTGGTTCTTATGTTCTTTTGCCTTGAAGGCAAGGTAGTCATTCTTCTCCAGGTCATAAAGCTGCCTCCTGTAGCGGCTTGTCAGATCATACCACTTGCTTAATCTCATGCTGAAACGTTTTTGTTCCGGATAGCGCATCGTATGCATAAAGGTCTGGATCGCGAAATAGTACCGGACAGCGTTACGTTCTATTGCGCCGCGAGGCCCGCCGATATAGACCGGTTTGTTGTCTTCATCCGTCCCGGTCTCCGTAAAACCCACCTTGCTTCGACCAAGGGTCGCAAAATAGGCCTTTTCCGCGAAACGCAGGGCATCACTTTCACTGTATTCATAACTGACATGGACAAAAGTCCTTTTGCCGTCAAGGGGCATGGCCTCGAGTCTCATCCTGTGGTTCTCAGTGCCGAATGGCCCTGCATCGGCACTTAGGATTATATCCAGAAAATTCTGCTGCTGCTTGACGATCCGGTAATTGTAGATGACTTGACGGGTGTCTTTCGGAGGTTGATACACTTTCTTGCCGATGTAAAATGTCAGCAGACCGGCGCCTGGCTGGTCCTTGTAGGTACATGCCTTGACATTCGGATGGAGTGACACGATATCGCACCAGTTTGCCGGAACCTTGAGCACATTGACAATGCCCTTGAAGGGTTGATCAAAGATCCCGTAAACATCCACATGCACCCTTTCATCCTTCTCATAGGATTCCAGAAAGAGAGGAATGCCAAAATTGTTTTTCTGCAATTTTGCGGTGTTCCTGATATAGGTGTTGAGCAGGATTTCGGCGCCCTGCCCTGGTCTTGCAGAAGCTGAAGCAGTTCCGGCAGCCAAATGAATCGCGGTCACTGCCACGACCAGGAAAAACATCATAAAGATTCTGATCTTATTCATTTATTCACTTCCAATTTCGACAATTGGTTACAACCATCGGACAAACAGATTTACCAACCATTCCCTGACCCTGGGAAGCAAAGGTCTCTTTTTCCACTCATCCCATAGAATCTGCCTGGAATTCACGAGGTCTCCGGCAAACATCTTTTCCATTTCAGCGGCAAACTCCCGATTAAGTACCACCGCATTCACCTCGTCGTTATTTAACAGGCTCAGGTAGTCCATGTTGGTAGAGCCGACTGTAGACCATACATTGTCAATGGTTGCGGTTTTTGCGTGGAGCAGGGACGTGTTGTGCTCATATAACTTTACTCCCGACTTCAAAAGCGGGGAATAATGATACCTCTGGGCATAAAATGCCAGCTTGGAATCGGTGATACCGGGGAGGACAATCTTTACGTCCACACCGCGCCCGGCGGCATCGGTAAGGGCCTTGAGTATCTGGTCGTCAGGGATGAAATAGGAATTGGTCATATGAACAGAATTCTCTGCAAAGGAGATGGCCGACACATACACAATAAATGGAATCCTGTTGGACTCTCCCGGCGTGCTGCCGATTACCCGCACCAGGGCATTACCTGCCTCTCTTGGTTCAGGGAAATAGTTCCGTTCGGCAGGCTTCGCTCCCTTCTGCTTCATCCAGGTGTCCAGAAAGAGTTTCTGGATTTCTGCCACGGCCGGCCCTTCAATTTGAATATCCGTATCACGCCAGTGAATCGGGGGTTTTTCGTTCCTTTTTCGTTTAAGGGGATTGCTTGAATAAACCTTGCTGATGTTGATACCCCCGATTATGGCGACCTTACCGTCGGCTATCATGATCTTGCGGTGGTCCCGATGTGTCAGGCTCCATTTCTCCCCGGCATTCAGGGGATTCAGCGGATTGAACTCCGCAACCTGTATGCCTGCGTCCTGCAGCCGCTGGAAAAATGCAGCAGGCGTATTCATACTGCCCAGGCTGTCATAGATGATATTTACCTGGACACCTTCCGCCCTTTTCCGCAGCAGCAGATCGGCAAATTTCCGCCCTGTCTCATCATCTTCAAAGATATAACTTTCAAGGTTGATGTGGTCTTTGGCATTCTGGATTATTTTGAACATTGCGGTATAGGTGGCCGGACCATCGGCGAGCAGAGAAATTTTGTTGCCCTTTGTCAGAGGGCTTTCAGTGACCGACTCCACAACAACATTGTGGCGTTCCAGAATATCGGTCGGATCAACCGAAGACTTCAGTCGTTCCATGATTGCCTTGCTTTTTTGCGGGGACAGCAGTCCTTTGGAAGAAACTATTTGACGTTGACCTCGTGCCGTCGGCGCCTCATCTATCTTGTCGGATACATTCGGCAAGGTTGCACAGCCATTAATGGGACTAAAGACAACTACTGCCAGAAACAGAAGGAAGAATGTCTTGAAAGTTCCCTTGCACCTGATTTTATCCGAAAAAACATTCTTCATATTTATCCCCGTGTAAGCCGTAACGGCTCGTTAATTCGATATTTCAACTTTTCCGATCAGGATTTTGATGTTAGCACCCCCTCCTTTAGGCCCTTTGGGTCCGCAAGGGGAGGTGGAACTATTGGGCCTGAAGTTTTACTTGAACTCCAGCTTGTAATACAGATCAGCGCCGCTCTCACCGCCGCCGGTCTGGGTTTCGATCTGCCACTTCTTGTATATATCGTAACGCAGCCTGAATATGTTGTTCCCGGTAAAAAGCGACTTGCCGTAACTGATATAAAGCTCCGGGGTCAGATACTTGCCCACAGTGAGCACGGTCTCGGTAATTCCGGGCTGCTGCGCCGATGGTATGGCGCCAGGAGGGGTTACCTGGAGCGGTTTGTATCCCATGGCGCTGCTGGTGCCGCCGACACCTCCCTGAATCTCCAGGGTACTCAAACCGAGATAATTTTTCAGCTGTTCCTGCAGAACCGCTGCCTGGCCGGAAGTGAGCAGTGCGCCGGCAGCCTGAGTCAGCAGACTGGCCTGTTGGCCGCTGCTGCCGAGCGGATGGCCGAGGACGATATATGCCAGGACGTCAACATCAGGCATGGCCGGCTCGGAATACAGTTTGGTGATCGGTTTCCGGAGATTGCCTGTTACCGTAACTCCGGCCCGCACGTCGCCGATTGTGCGCAGAGCCAGAAAATCCAGGCTCGGGCTGTTAATGGTGCCGCCAGCGAAGAACAGCCGTCCGCGGACTATTTCCAGGTTGACTCCGTAGGTCCGGTAACGCCCTTTGACGACCTTGATCTCGCCTCTGCTGGTGATCCTGGCGAGATTGCTGAAAGACAGGTCCATGGCACCGCCCAGCTGGGCGTCGATTCCCGCAACCTTGACAAAGACCTTGTCACCGAGCACTACCCGTATCTGGGCATCCAATAACAGGGGAGAACTCTTCGCAACCGGAACGACCCTTCCCTCCAGGATGACATCGCTGCTCGGCGTGATACCTGTATGGGACTGGGCGCCAATGATGTTCAGTTCCGGCAGCCGCAGTTCACCGCGCAGCTTCAGTTTTTCCGGAGTGCCCTCAAACTGGAGCTTCGGCGAGCTCACAACCCGGAGTTCCGGGAAATACACTGTCTGGAAATTTTCTCCGGTTATGGTCCCCTGGTAGCTTATTACCTTCCAGCCGGAAAGATGGACCAGTGCCGTCCCCTCGATATGGCCGGGGCCGGAGACAGCGCGGAAGGAATCGATCCTGATGAGATTCTTTTCCAGGCGGACCGCGAGCTGCACATCCTTGAGGCGAATTCCGGCGGTGGGCAGATACGCACCAGCCTGAGACAGCCGCAGCTTTCCCCCAATCTGCGGGTCTTCCCAGGTGCCACTGATGTCTAGTTCGGCGTCAATCTCTCCGGAGCTTTCCTGCACCATCTCAGGGAACATGGCGGTGATAATGCCCTTTTCCTGGGCCTTCCCCACAAGTGTTCCCCGGAGGAGTCCCTTCTGGTTAAAGGCAACCGGGAAACGCGCCGGAAGCGGCAGCTGGAAGGTTCCCCTGGCCTGTCCGTGCTGGGCCATAGCCAGAGAAATGGTGCCGGACAATGTCTCTCCCTGCCATTTCCACGAAGTCGTTGCAGACTTGAAGGCCAGGTTAATCTCGCCATCTGGCCTTGTCTGGAGTAATTTACCCTCGGAAAGCACGACATTACCGTTCAGTTCAAAGCGTTTCCCCGGAAGCATGAGTCCTTTGGCCTGACCGTTGATGTGTCCTTCAAGTTGCGTATCAGGTGGGAGCCAAGGCTTGAGCAGTTTCAGGTTTATCCCGCTCAGTTCGGCTTTCAGGTTTCCTTTCTCAGGCATGCCCAGGCGAAGCGGAGCAGGAGAGGTAAAGGAACCTTTCAATCTGCCGCCGTCTGCCTCAGTGAGGTCGACGTCAACCTGCATGCCCTGTTCGCCAGCATCAAAGTTCACCAAAGTCTGCCTGATTGCAATGCTCTGTCCTTGTCCGGTAAAAGTCCCGCTAGCGGTAGCGCTTCCTGCCACAGCAAGCATCTTTCCGGCCTGAAAGTCTAACCGGCCCTTACCACTGCTGCTTCCCTTGAGCTGCATATCCTTTAGATAGGAATTGGCCCTGTCCAGGTTCAAACTGGACCATTGCGTCCGGACTTGACCGTCCAGCGGTTTCAGGGACAAATCCGCGGCAACTTCGAGTCGCTCTCCTGCACCGGCAGAAAGAGCGAGGGTGGATAGCGAAACATTATCGGCACTGACGGAAAATACCGCCGGAGCGGTCAGTTTCCACGGCCCGCTGTTGTCCCTGCCGCTAAGACGGCTTAGCTCTCCCTTCCAGATCCCTTCATTATATCCGGCTGCAACTGTCAGTCGCGCTTCACTGCTGCCGGAACTCAATGTCGCATTCACGGCATGTCGCGACAGAGTCCCGTCTGCTACGAGTGTCACGGCATTCATCTTGTATGCGTCATAAACAACATCCCGCAGAGATGCGGTGACATGCAGGGGGTAACCGGCTCCTTGTTCCAGACGGGCAGTCAGATTAGCACTGGATATCAGCGTTCCGGCATAGGCAAGCTTGCTTCCTGTGCCGGCGACGGAACCGCTAAGCTGCCCGTCATTCCAACGCACCCACCCATCGGCTTGGAGCGTCCCGGCCGATCCGGGGATCAACAGGGAAAAGTCATTGATCTGTGCAGCCAGGTCCAAGCGTTTATTCAGTTCCCCCGAGGCGTGCAGGTCAAAGCCTTTACCTTGCAGCAGCAGACTTTTAAGCGAAAGGTTGTTGTCGCTAAAGTCTGCCTGCAGCTCGCCGGTCAGGGTCTGCCCGTGCAGGCGGCTTTCCATAAGGCTTCCGCTGATGTTTCCGGTAACTGGTGCCTCCCCTACCCTGGCGAGTTTGCCGGTTACGCTGAAATTCGCCACCCCTTTCCAGGCTGAGTCAAATCTTGCCGGATTGAGATTCCTGCCGTTGAGCGTTCCCTGAACAATAAAACCGTTGCGCCAGTTCATATCAAGGTTTCCCGCCAATGATCCATCAAGGGCCGAGCCGGTCACCGGCGCCAGTTTCATACCATCGCGAGTACCTTGATAGGTAGCGGAAACAGAGGCCGCCTGCCACCCCTTCGCCTGGTTGTCTAGAGTAAATTTCCCACGATAGCTGCCCAGGGTTCCGGCAAAACTCAAGGTTCCGGAAAGGTCGGTCGGCACGTTCAGCTCCGGGGCGAGATCGAGTCCAGCCAACTTGACCTGTAAAGAAAGTATCGACTCCAGCTTCGTGAATGTCAGTGCTCCATCGGCACTTATCAGCCCTTTCTGGCCCGGTCTGGTCAAGCGAAGCCGCCTCAGATTAAAGGCATTGCGCGCCATACCCACATCGCCGCTGATCTCCAGCAGCTGCCGAGTGCCGCTGCTGCCGGCTATTGTGATATTCCCGACAAAAGGTTCCGGGCCCGGGCCGCTGCTGCGCCCTGCCTTCAGCGAGAACCGGTTCATTTCCGCCATGGACTGCGCCAGGTCAATGGCAAGCTCTGCTGTAAGGGAAGGTTGCTTGAAACCGGTCGAGAGTGAACCGTTAATCCGGCCTGAAGGGGATTCTGCCTTGAATTCACTGATGGACAGGGTGCCGTCCTGCCAGGTTACTGAACCAGCGATGGAGGTCACCAGCACAGGTTGGTCTTGGAGGCGGCGATAACTCAGGTTTGTGACCAGCAATCGGGCGATCCTGCCATCAAACAGTTGCGCATTATCCGATACCCGCGGCCAGACCAGATTCGGCGGTTTGTTGTCAAGAGGGGCATTGTCCTGTATCCGCACACCGTTGACCACCAGTTCCTGGATTGCAACGGTGCCTGCCAGCAGCAGGGACGGCTTCCATCGCAGTTCAAGGGTGTCCAGCTCCAGATGTTGCTGATCCAGATCAACACTAACCTTGGTGAGACGCAGCCTGTCGATGATTCTTCCCTCGATCTTTTGGGCTGAGAAGCGTACCCCGCTCATAGGGACAACCGACTCCAACAGCCAGCGGCTGCCCTGGGTCGTGGCGACGCCCCAGACAACGACCGCAATTACGGCTGTTGCCAGGACAAACACCACTGCTATGCCAAGACTTTTTTTAGTCATCAGTTTCACAGTTCAAACCCCACGGTGAAGTGGAAATGGACCGAAGGGATGTCCGCTCCCAGCGGTTGGGCAACGGAAAGGTTCAGGGCGCCGACCGAGGTATAGTAATGGAGCCCGACGCCCGCTCCCTGGAACAGCTTGATCGAGGAGAATGAATTAAAGGTGTTGCCTGTATCGTAAAAAACGGAAACGCCCCAGTCTTTGAATAGCGCCCGCTCCAGTTCAAAACTGGAGTTAAAGAGTTGCCTGCCTCCAACAACCTGACCTTTGGCATCGCGCGGACCAAGGGATTTGTAGGAATAGCCGCGCACGCTCTGGTCACCGCCGGTAAAAAAGCGCAATGACGGCGGAATGTCGCTGAAGCTGTCATGCAGCATGGTTGTTCCGGCCTTTAGCCGCGTATGCAGGGAAAGGCGCCAGGGGAGACGCAGAAGATAGCTGCCTTCGGCCAGGATCTGTACCAGGGCAGTGTCCGAGCCGAGCATCTGGTGTGTGCCGCGCAACTCAAGGGCATAGCGAAACCCCCGGCGTGGGCGAATGGGGTTGTCGTAACGATCATCGGAATAACGCAGGCCCGGCAGCAGGAGCCGGGCAGTGGCTTTCTGGTCACCCACGGTATAGTCTTCATACTGGGCCTTTACATAAGCGGTGACCATCTTGCCTTTACCCAGACTCCGGTTACGACCCAGCTCCAGGGCCAGTATCCGGCTGAAATAATTTTTGGTCTCCTCCTGCTGCAGATTCAACTGCAGCGTCGTAGAGGTTCTGACATCCATCGGGCTGGGGATGATATAGCCGGTCGCAAGGCCCTGGAGCCGTTCCGCAACGTAAAGATGAGAGAAAAATTCGTGTCCCAGGTGAAACAGGTTCAAATCGCGGTAACGGACGGTGAAACGTGCCCCGGTGTCCGTGCCGTAGCCTATGCCTGGGCGCACGCTTATGCGCGGCCCCTGTTTCAGCTGTACGCTTACCGGTACTTTATGTTCTTCAGCGTCCTGTTTCTCGGGTGTTATGACCACCTCAGTGAAGCGCTCCGAGTTGCTGAAGTTACGCTGCGTTTCGCCGAGGCTGGTATAGGAAAAGACCTCGCCGGGTCTGTAGGTCAGATGACGTCCCAGGAAACTGTCAGGATAGTCGGGCGCCCCCTGGATGTCTGTTTCGCCGAAATAAAATTTTTCACCCGTATCCAGAACCAGTTCGACCGTGGCGGTTGTAGCGGATTTTTCAATGCGGATTTCGTGCCGGGAAAATTCCGCATCCAGATAACCGAGATCCTGGGCGCGTGTATTGAGATTCGCCTTGGCCTCTTCGTATTTCTGATGAAGAAGCACGTCTCCCTTGTTCAGGGGGAACCTGTCAACCAGCCTGAGCAGTCGTTTTTCCTCGCTGCCCGGCCCGGCTAATGCCACCCTGACATCGCTCAGGCGCACCGGTTCTCCCGGTGCCACCTTGACCAGAACGCGATAACCTTCTCCGGCCGGTTCGACAACAACCGTGACAATGGCACTGTAATAGCCGAATGGCTCCAGAGCGGTTATGGTTTTGTCATTTGCCTGTTTTGCAAAGCGTTCCAGCCAGATTTTGTCCACTTTCCCTTCGCGTACCAATCCAACAGGGAGATCAAGCACCTCCTGAACATTTTTAAGCGCATCACCCTCGATGCCGGTAACAACAATCTCGACCGGTTCAGCGGCATATGCCGGCACAGCCAGGGCAAACCACAACAGCAGGAAGGCAAAAACAGCATAGATTGGGCTATGGCCGGCTTTGGCGAGATTATGTGTGCATAAAGAAGTGGAAGCAGTCATAGAATTTGGTCGTATTCGCCTTTGCAATCAAAATGACGTTTTCAAGGTAAATGCGGCAGGATGATATTATTCTGACATTATCCTGTCCAGTGCGACAAAAAAAGGGCGCACTGTTATGCGCCCTTTTTGTGCGATTCATCGTACTGTTATTTGATTATTACAGAATCGATGATGGCATTGATTCTGCGGTTTAACTGCCTTCCCTCCGGTGTGTTGTTATAGGCAACACGACGCGTGGAACCGTACCCTTTGGCAGATAGGCGGGTACGCTCGATTCCGAAATTATCCACCAGATAGTTTACCACGTTCTCGGCACGCTGCTGGGAAAGTTTCATATTCTGATCGAAATTCCCGACATTGTCCGTGTGCCCTTCTATAATTGCTGTGGTTGTCGGGTACTTCCTCATGTATTCGCCAACGTTATTAATTTCTTCATAATAACCGGGCTTGATCTCTGCGCTGTCCGTATCAAATTCCATATTCAGGCTTATGCTGAGCCGTTCAGGAGGCGTATCGATTTCCTTGACATTAACGACGCAATCGATGATGGCGTCGATATGACGGTTTTTCTGTTTCCCGGCATCTGTTACATTGGTAGCAATCGGAATTGTTTTACCGTATCCCTTGGCGGTGAGGCGTGAGTTGTCAATGCCGAATTTATCGACCAGCGTTTTCGCCACGCTTTCGGCGCGTTGCTGGGAAAGCTGCAAGTTGTAATCTTCACTGCCGACCTCGTCGGTATATCCTTCGATTACAGCAGTGGTCGTCGGGTATTTTTGCATGAAGTTGCCGACCCTGGCCACCTGATCGTGATACTGGGGACGAATGTCGGACTTGTTAATGTCGAACTCAATATCCAGGGAAACGCAGTATTTCATCCTCTTCGGTGCAGGTTCGGCGGCTGAAACCGGTTCAAGCGGAGTTTCAAGAACCGGTACAACGGTGATCAAGGGCTGTTGTTGAACGGCAGGTGTCGGCGGGCAAAGGGCATTGGCTTTCGCAGTTGCTTGTTTTGCCAGTGCTGCGCCTTCCTCGGTGTGGCAAGCACGAAAAACATCATAGGCCTTGTTTTTGGCATCCTCTGCTTCTTTATATTCCACCGGGCAGGTTTTGTCTTTTCCTGCCAGCCTTGCAGCATCTTCTACAGCCCGATCCGCTTCCTGCATCTCATAGCGGATATAATGACCCGGGATATTACCTCGTTTCGTATTTACCTCGTAATTAGCACATCCTGCCATCATGCTCATGGAGGAAATGCCGACTACTGAAATGAGCACTCTCTTTGCTGTTATTGCTTTCATATTTATATCTCCCTTGGTTGACCAACCCCTATCTCCATTCAACACGCCTTTTGCCTGTTCCATACTGAACTATTTCATATTATCCTCCTTTATCAAGTCAGAAATTTGCGTACTTATCCTGTTTATCAGGGTTAGGATAATATTCTTCGCTTCGCGGTATTGCGTTTCGGCTTTTTGATATTATGGTTCGCTGAAAAATATTCGATGGCCTCGCGCATGATATGCGAAACACTACTGTGGGTTTTCTCCACCAGGTTTTCAAGATGCCTGCGCTCTTCATCACTGATTCTCATGGAGATGACATTGTAACGGGGATTATCTTTTGTTCTGGCCATTGTGATATTTCTCCTTGTTAAAAAGAGCGATGAATGCACTGTCCAACACTTATTTCCTGAACTGACTCTCCGGTTTTACGTCTTCATTCAGGATAATAGCCTCAACCCTTCTGTTCTGCTGCTTGCCTTCTGAAGTATCATTGCTTGCCAGCGGGTACTTCTTGCCATACCCGATGGTTACAATCCTTTCGCCGGCGACGCCACGTTTTTCAAGAGCGTTTTTTACTGATGCGGCACGCTGTTCGGAAAGCCCCTGATTATACTCGTCACCACCAACACTATCGGTATGCCCTTCAACCAGCAGATTCCTGTTCTGTCTTTTCTGTAGGAATTCGGCCAGCTTGTCCATACTGCGCTGGGCGCTGACATTCAATTCGGACTTGCCAGTTGCAAACAGTACGTCACCGATGGTCAGCACTATTCCGCGGTCGGTTAATTGACCCTGCAGCTCCGTCAACTCCTTCATCAGCAGCATGAGTTCAGTTTTTGCCATTTCTGCCTGCCGGGCCTGTTCCTCAGCATAAGCTCTTGCTTTATCGGCCTCAGCGGCTCTTGCCTCAGCCTGTGCTTTTGCCAACGCTGCCTCCATAGCATTGATGTCTGCAAGAATTTTTGCCCGTTCGGCCTCGCTGCTCGCCAAAGCCAATTGCTGCCTGGCTCGCTCCAGTGCAGAAGCCTTTTCATCCAAATCCTGCTGGAGCAATTTTTGCTCCATCTGGCTTTTCAGCAATTGTACCTCTGCCTTTTCCTTACCCAACTTGACAATCTCGTTGCGCGCGACAACCCCCTCTGCCAAAGCTACGGAGGTTTGCGATTTACGCTCTGACATGTAGGCCAGGCGGGAAACGTCATCAAACATGAGTTTTTTCTCACTGGAATCATATACTTTGTAAGGATCTGACGGATTGGGTGAATAGACTTTCTTTCTAACCTGTTCGGCATCTTGTAATGCCTTTTCTGCTCCAAGAAGTGTTTTCATGGAGTAAGATTCCACTATCGGATTGGCCTTTGCCTCGGCATAGGATGCACGCGCCAGGTCCAGCCGGTCTTTGGCAATCTGTTCACTGGGATCAACGGTTCCTGCGCACCCGGTAAGAACGGTTCCGACGGAAATTACAAGGCCAGCGGCTTTCAACTGACTCGAAAAACGGCTCAAATTCATATTATTTCCTCCTTTTGAATGGCTGGTGGTTATTTAACGGCCGGCATCTTATTGATTTCGTCACGCACGGCCTGTATAGACTCACGCAGTTTCATAGCGTCGTTCTTGGCCTTTTCAGTCGGGGCCTTGGCCCGGGCATAATCAGCATCCACCATAGCCTCATCTACAAGTTTGTTTGCGGAAACCATGTCCCCTGAACTTGCAGCCGATTTAGCAGCCACCATCTTGGCCTCAGCCGACTTAAGAGGAGACGGGGCATACACTTCTGCGTCAGCCGCCTTTGCTGCGTTGATATTTTCTTCCAGCTGGGGGAAACGCGAGCTTACCGTATCCGTAGTTGCGCACCCGGTTACCATGCATACGACCATAGCTGCCAGCCCTGTTACGACATATCTCGAAAACATGTTTCTCTTCATACCTTATCCTCCTTGTCATTTTAACTACACCACTGGCATGCATTCGTGAACAAACAGTGTTTGCGACGCGTGTTCTTATTGGTAAGTTATATCGCAACTAACGTGCCATAGAGAAACTACGGACCTCGCCAGCGCAATCATCTGATTATGCAAGGGAAAAACAGACATAGGTGCGCAAGGTCATGGGAAATGCTCCAACGTGACCCACCATATATAACGGGTCTGTCATATTTGGCTGATCACACCGGCATCAACGATTCAGTTCCATACCTGGCAGTCCAATGCGTATCAGATGCGAAAAATCCGGGGATTTATCGAGACCTTTTGCCCGTTCATTGATGAGGCTCCGTTTTTTCAATTCCGCAAACGGCAGGCTGGTATCAAGCGCTTTCCTCTCGTAGAGCATTTCATCTATGAGGCCATTGAGGATAAGCCGCCAGTCAAGACGGGCATCAGGGTTATATGGTGCGGTGTTTATGCGAAAACTGGTCATGCAGTTACTGGTGAGGGCGTTATACCATTGGGGATGAATCTTCAGGGAGTTTACCTCTTGGAGTAAATCCAGAAAAACCTTCCGGACCAGATCCGTTGGCTCATGGAGGCGATAAAGATAGACCTGTTCACCCCGGTAATTGGTCCGCAGCCCGATCAGATCCCGTTCATCCGCAACCACATAGATCAGTTCGTACTGCCTGAAGAACCCCTTGATGGTCGAGTATGCCTCGCCGACCTCCTTGCGGGTTTCGGCGGAGAAACAGACGGTCCCGCCACCCTCGAAACCGAAACTGAGCATGGTGTGGGCGATATATGGGGATCCCCAGTAGACCAGGGACAGGTCGATACTCTTCAATTTGGCCAGATCAAAAGTCCTGTCGTAGTGGTGAACAATGTACTCTGTTTCGCTCCGGTAGTCGTTGTTGCGGATGTTATGGATAGTCACGCTGGCCCCCTGGATGTCTGCCCAGGGAAGCAAGGCCACATCCGGCTGCCAGTTTCTGTTGTTGGAAGGCGGCATGAAAAGCCACCCGACAAGAACAACTGAAAATACTGACAGAAATGCCAGCTGAGTCTGTTGGTTGCTAAACCTGCCGAAAAGAGCAACCAGACTTCCGATACAGAAGATACCGGCTATCCAGGGGGTCAGATATCCAGGCAGATTTGAACACAGAATGGCAAGAGCAGCCCAGCTCACCATTGCCAGGAGACAGAGGCTGTATATGACTTTTATTAACCCTTTGAACTGTCTTGTCATGTGTTTGTCCAGGTGCCCCACTTTCCCATGATCAGCTTGAAAAAAATACGATCAATAAAAAAGGGCGCACCGTGATGCACCCTTTTCGCTTATCTGTGTCCAGTCCGCCAAACACCAGCGAATACTCTAATGTACTAATCAGCGTTGAGAATTAGGTGCGGGAACAACCACAATCGTGCCGTCACCCGGCCCGCCTTTTTCACCCTGGGCGCCAGTCATTCCGGTTGCACCGGTTGCGCCTTTTTCTGCCGGCGCGCCGGCTGCTCCTTGTGGTCCGGCAGGTCCGGCAGGTCCGGGAACATTAATTACCACCGGAGGTGGGGGTGGAGGCGGCGCAACCGCGGGCTGACGTTCACATGCGCTCAAAGCCATCGCGGACAGTAATGCTGCAACTGCAATTGTATATCTCATGTAATATTCTCCTTTGTGTACAACAATTTAGAAGTGGCCAATCAGAAACATCGTACAGACAGTGCTCAGTAATGTTTTTACATCACAAGTCCTTCAGCCCTAACCCTGATAAACAGGATAAGTAAGTTAAAGAAATTATCTTCGGCCTGAAATGACGTTTACCAGCAAGACAATAATGGCAATTACGAGCAGAATGTGAATCAAGCCGCCCATTGTATAAGAAGTAACCAATCCTAACAACCACAGCACTATCAGGATCACACATATTGTCCATAACATAACATTCTCCTTTCCCTGGGATGTGGTCAGCAGCGATGCGCTGCCACCTCCCAGCTTTAAAAGCATCCGGCAGAATCAACTTGCCTGCCGAAGCGGGTATTAATTCTTCTCAGCAGCTACTTTACAAGCAGGTCGTTTTCCACGGACACGACATTCTCAACACTACGGGCAACCTCTCCCGCCTTTGAAACGCTCTGTGCAGAATTGACAAAGCCGCTTAACTGAACGACGCCCTTGTAGGTTTTGACATTAATCTGCATTGATTTAAGCGTATCTTCTTTAAAGATGGCAGTCTTTACCCTGGTTGTGATGACGGAGTCATCGACATACTGGCCGGTGCTTTCGTGTTTCTGCGTGGCTGCACACCCCATGAATGCGACTGTCAGTACGCAGATAGCCAGAAGTTTGAAGATGTTGTTTAGTTTCAGCATGATGTTTCCTCCTTTTTTGTTTGTGGGCCATTGTTATTGTTCGGGCTGCCTAAAACCGGCCCGACAGCATCAGGACGATTAATATCAAAAGTATCAAGCCAAGCCCGCCACTCGGATAATAGCCCCATTGCTTACTGTGAGGCCAAGCAGGCAGCACTCCAAGCAGCAGCAAAATCAAGACAACGATTAAAATTGTTCCTAACATATGATGTCTCCTTTTATCAGCGTAAATCAGACTTGGTGCAAGCAGTCAGCCAACCTGCCTTTCAACACTCAATGTCCTGATACATAAGAGCATCGCAACTAACGTGCCAGATAAAACATGCAGATTCGGGGGATGTAAGATGTTGATTTGAATAAGATAAGTGGAATGAGTTTGCGCGGCAGGAATTATAATCCGCAAAGGTAATCCGTCATGTTTAACATAACTGCCATATGTGACGGATCATTTGCCCAGCAAGTACTGGTTCGGCCAGGGCATGTTCACGTACAGCGACCAGGGAGTCGAGCCTTAATCGCGTGATCCACGTGATCAGAATGGCTCAGATCCGGTTAATTTCCGGCATCCCGTCATAGTTAACAACACACTCCGGCTTATCAGAGAATCGAAAACTCATGTTCATGTGGTCACGTTCATCCAGACCGATGCGCCTGAACACATCCGCCCAGGTAAGCAACTTTGGATGTCCTTTCATCAGTTCATTATTGACGGGTTGTTGTTCCCACTCCGGATGCTCATCAACAAATTGTGCATACACGTGTTCGGCATGGTCCTCGAACTCAGCGTTAATCAGGAAAGCTCTGCGAATGCTGATAATTGCCATCACATGCATTATTGCTGCATAAAAACCGACCATAAGCAGGGGAACAGGAGGAACCAGATACCACGGGTCCTTGATCCCGTCCACTTTCATCTTCTCGTTGACAACCAGTAAGTGCCAATACTCCGTATCCTGTGCTTCGCGGGCCCACATCATGATTTCGCTTGATTCTTGCACCAATGTCCCATCCCGGTAATGTTGCGTCATGCGCGTATACTGACGGGTTTCCCACGAGCGGTAGGGGATGCTGGCCAGTATTTCTATGAGCTTGACCTTGGGAAGGGTTGTTTTATTTCCGGTAAACAGATCCATCGACCAGAAAAATACCTTTGCCGCAAGCGAATACCGGTATGGCGGCCTCTTGCAGGATGCTGTCTGTTCTTTTTTGAGATCAGCGGGCATGTTTTCTCCTATGTTCCATTGCAAGGATCACCATCAGAGTGCTTGAGCTTTCGTTGCTCATTTTACTGGTTCAGTCAGCTGCCTGCTGTTCTGCTTATGACGGAATTCCGACAGGTGCCGGTAAATTACAACCCTTGCCCTGTTGATGCCGCCGATCGGACGATGCTCAATAAGGGAATGGGGCGGCTCTTCACTCGCAGGAACCGGGCCTGTAAAGTATTTTGTGTAAATGGCGTCTCGGTTTTCTGAAGTTCATTTTTTTCGTCCAACGGGCCAGCGGATGACCGGGTTCACCGGTCCTCCCGTTTTGGTTGGGACACTGCGGTCATTTTCAATATCGTCTATCTCGTGTCAGGGGTTGACCCCTTCGGGTTTTACTGATTTGTTAGGCTTTTGGTTGTTAATGAACTTTTTCACCATCAATAAAGCGCTCTATCTCTTTGCAAACACGATCAAAATGCTCTTGTAAAACCCAGTGCGAACCATCAGCAATATGCACAGATTTGAAGATACCGCTAAAAAATGCGTCCATATCGTCAGTCAGCCGTCTGTCCAGCGGCGGATCCTGATCACCCCAAATCAGCAGAGAGGGAACGGGGATTTTTCCGAATTTCTTTTTCCCCATGAAGGCCCGCACCACGCCCATGCCGAATTCACCGAACGTATTGGCGCGGTAGTAGTTTATCGTGCTTGTCAGGGCACCGGGTTTTCGCAGTGCGTCTTTGTAGCGCTCGATCTCTTCGTCACTGAACGCATCCTCCTTCCTTGCCCATGAGCGGAAGTTGTGCTCTAGCCATGCGAAGTCGCAGCAGCGCATCACCCACTCGGGAAGGTACGGGAGCTGGAAAAAGTAGATATACCATGATTTGAGTGTCTGCCTGAGGTTTAGAAGCGGGTTTTTCCGGATGTTGGCGGCATAGGCCCCGCGGTGCGGTGAGTTGACGACAATGGCGGCTTCTATATTTTCAGGGTGCTGCTCGGCAAGCTCCCATACGACCGAACCGCCCCAGTCATGTCCGACTAAAATAGCTTTGTCGTACCCGCAGTGACGCATCAGCTCCAATACATCACTCATAAGATACTTCATATCATAAGATGCTTTTCCATCGGGCTTGTCGGAGTCGTTGAATCCCCTCATGTCTGGTGCGACAACATGAAAACCCTTGTTTGAGAAATGTTCCATATAGGGTTTCCATACATACCAAAACTGGGAAAAACCATGCAAAAAAATGATCAACCCTTTGGCATTTTCGGGTTTTTCTTCCATGTAGTGTATACGAAGCGCTTTTTCATCGGCCGTATTCTGTGATATGGACAGAAATGATTGTTGCATGATCTTCTCCGTTTTATATTGGGCTATTCCATAGGGAATCGCAGGGGGGGGCGGCTAACTATTGTTGTACGCAAACGTAGCATTATCCCTCGTGAGTCCATCCAGAGAGACATCTTTCCATCCTGAAATTCCTGAATTCCACCTGCCGCCGCCTTACCTTCTGTTTTGCGATGACCTTAAAGCCCTGTTGTTCAAAAAATCTGCGTGCGGTAATACTGACATCTGAAGTAATCGTCCGAACACCCTGCGAGATCGTCCAAGCGGTTACCTGCTCCATTAAGATGCAGCCAACACCAAGACCTTGCGCTTCGGCGGCAACAAACAACAGGTCGAGATAAGCTGTCTGGGCAGCATCCAGGACTATGCGCGCAAATCCGACTATCGCACCATCTTGCTCACCAACAAAAACACTCCCACTAGCCAAACGATCAGCCCAAGCCTCCATGTCCGGTAATTCCGGAGCCCAAGCTGCGAGTTGTTCGGAATTATAGTCCCGACAGTTCACTTCGTGCACTGAACGGGTGAATAGCGAGACAACTGGATAGAGGTCGCTAGATTCATATCTGCGAACGAGAATGGGCTTCATCTTCAGAACCAGGCTTTCCAATGATAATTATTGAAATAGTGACTCGATTGTCTGCACTGCTACTCGGACGCCATCTTCAGCCGCAATCTTAACTGCTAAATTTTTGGCATTAATTCGGAAATCCTGCCGATTCAATACGTTTTGAAGCGCTTTGGCCAGCATTGTAGCAGATAGAGACCTACGCCCCAGGGGCTTCCCGGCGACTCCCAGTCGCGCCAACTCATCCCCCCAGAAAAATTGATCAGCGACGTGTGCTACAACGACGGAAGGAACTCCAGCGAGAAGTGTTGCCTGGGTTGTCCCGGCTCCACCGTGATGAACAACCGCCTGACAGCGAGGGAAGAGAAGGCCATGTTCCCCACGGGTAAGATAGAAAATGTCTGAATCATTATTCGGACTGGTCCATGCTGCCACCGGCCCTTGAATGATAGCTCGACATTTGACAATTCTTGCAGCCTGCTGCCAGACGGCCATTATTTCTCTGACAGCACCGGGTGTACCAGGGAGTAGCGAGCCAAACGTGAAGTAGACTGGTGGCGGTCCGGCATTAAGAAATGACTCCAACTCGGAAGGAATTAAAATATCCTTCTTCTCTGGCAAGTTAAAGAATCCGCAAACCTGATGCCTTTCATGCCAGTCACTTGGCGCCTGGCAGACCGCTGGGCTGACTGCGACCAGATTGAGCCTTGCCGCAGCCCATGCTTCGGTCATCATGTCGCTCTGCGCCAAAAGTCCGGCCTCCTGACGTCGCCTATTGACGGTGCCGAGAAACATCCTGTTGACCACGGCCTGGCAGATGCGCCAGGCAAGAGGATTAAACCATCGCCCGAGGTAGGGAAATCCAGGCGGGTATATTTCCCGACTCGGCAAACAGTTATGCGCCAACATCACACTAACTTCAGGAACCTTCACTTGTTCTGCGATAATCCCCAGCGGATAGAGAAAAAAATGTCTGATTAGCAAGTCACTTTCAGCGGCAAGGTCCTGCCCAGCGCTAGCCATCTCCTCCAGTGCCGGCGCGAATAGGTGGTCAACGATAATGCGCGACTGCTTGGCAGGATTGCCTGCCCGCACGCATGTCTCGACAATTGCGTCAACCTGTTCGGGGTTCTTTAATACGGGGGTTGCCACCATTCTCAGGCGAAAACCGTGCCGTATGGCCAAGTCATGATAACTGCGGGCCTCAGTGTCCGTCGCGACGACGGTGACTTGATGTCCTGCCCTGGTCAGCCCGGCTGCCAGGGCCAGAAAAGGCCGAATATCCCCTTCACTCCCCCAGGTCTGAATACCGATTTTCATTCTTGACTCCACTGTTCGGTGTCGCCACTGTGTACACCGTTTCGCTTGACCGCAAGGGGACCAGTAAAGAGCCAGTATAGGATTTCCATGCCTCGACTAAGATTTTCCCGTGTGGGGTCATCACCCTTGACCTCAATAAAAGAAGGCCAGAAAAGCGCAAAAAACCATGTCAGTTCAGCAAGGTAAGCCCTTTCTTCTGCTTTCAGGGGTATCAAGCCTCCCAACCCTATAGCTTGCTCAATTGAAGCTTCAACATTGGTCAAGTACTCATGGTTGAATTTATTGAATTTATCCCTGAGGACATCATCCTGCCTGAGAAGTTGCGGTAATTCATATTTCAAAAATCGGTACCGCCAACTGTAATCCTTGGCAAATTCAATTCCGATTTCAACCGCAGATTCGTATTCAGCCGAAATATTTACTTCACCGTGTGCTTTGCTCTCTAGCAGCGAGCGATCGAACAGAGCGCGAATTATTTCTGTTTTATTGCGAAAGTGATAATAAAGATTTCCTGGGCTGATGCCGCATTCGGCGGCAATGTGGTGGGTCGTAACGTTCGCAGAACCATTTTTGTTAAATAGCTCCAGAGCCGCCTCAAGGATGCGATCACGGGTTGACATTTTATCCTCCAATTAGACATATAAGTCTAATTTAGACTAATTTGTCTAATTGGTCAACAGGATACTATCTAATCTCTCAAGCTTAGGATTTGCAGACACTAGTTAAACTGAACTCCTTGAGTGCTTTTCAAAGATGCTCTTAACCCCAACCGTGACGTTCGAAGGAACCGGTCCGAGAAGCGCGGCTGCTGTCTCGCCTCGACGAGTTTAAAAACCCTGTGCATTCGCGGCAAAGGGTCTAAAGGCGATTTCGGTCCGCGGTTGTCAACGGCTTGATTGCGATAGATGAATTCATGGCAGCGATCCTTGTCTGCCAACTCGTAATTGAGCGGTCAGCTCGATGTATATACCTGCATTTATTTGTATAGCCCAGCATCATCATGGTCAGATACAACCAGTACATTGGCGGGAGCGGAACAAAGCCGAGCGTATTCGCCAGAGGAGAAACCGTCAGCAAGGCACCCACCGCGACAATGATTACGGAAGTGATGATGAGCGGCCAACTGGC
>JBGSQD010000230.1:0-25339 GCA_041738275.1 Geobacterales bacterium | reverse complement strand
AAAGAGAGGATTTTATGAACCACACAATTTTGATTATTGACGATGAAAAAGATATCAGATCTTCCCTGACCGGAATTCTTGAGGACGAAGGGTATCAAGTCCTCAGCGCGGAGAGTGGCGCTGAAGGCCTTGAATCCGTTCGCCAGGAACTTCCGGACCTGATTCTCCTTGATATCTGGATGCCGGGGATGGATGGCCTGGAAACGCTGGAGAAGTTGAAGGCACTCTTTCCACAGGTCACCGTGATTATGATCTCCGGGCATGGCACCATTGAAACTGCGGTGCGCTCCACCAAGTTGGGGGCTTTTGATTTTATTGAAAAACCGCTGTCACTTGATAAAATCCTGATCACCGTGAATAACGCCCTGCGCATGAGGCAACTGCGGGTAGAGAACGATGAGCTCAAACGTGCGGTGGGCAATGAGTATGAATTGATCGGCAGCTCCGCTGCGATGTCTACGCTGCGGGAGCAGATCATGCGTGTTGCCCCGACCAATGCCTCGGTACTGGTGACCGGGGAAAACGGTACCGGCAAGGAGCTGATCGCGCGCTCCATTCATTATTATAGTCAGCGCCGGGACAAGCCGTTTATTGCCATCAATTGTGCCGCCATCCCGGAAGAATTGATCGAAAGCGAACTGTTTGGTCACGAAAGAGGGGCATTCACCGGCGCCGTGGCCCAGAAAAAAGGCAAATTCGACCTGGCGGATGGCGGGACCCTGTTTCTGGACGAAATTGGCGACATGTCGTACAAGACCCAGGCAAAGATCCTGAGGATTCTTCAGGAACGATGTTTCGAAAGGGTTGGCGGGACCCGCAACGTAACGGTGGATGTCAGGATTATCGCTGCCACAAACAAGGATCTCGATGAGGAAATACGTCAAAACAGATTTCGGGAAGACCTGTATTATCGGCTGAATGTCGTGCCGTTCAGGGCTCCGTCTTTACGGGAGCGCGTTGATGATATCGCGATGTTGGTACCGTATTTTGTGGGTCAGTTTTATCATCGGGAAGGGTGTGAGCCAAAGGCATTCCTGCCGGAGACCCTGGAGTTGCTTTGCCAGTACAGTTGGCCGGGAAATGTACGAGAGCTCAAAAATATTATTGAACGCATCTTGATCATGACGCCGGGACGGGTTGTTTCTCCTTCGGATATCCCGGATCTTCAGCTCGAAAAGGGGTTCACGGGCCTGTCCGGTTCGGGCGAGGAGGGTGGCGGAGTCATGGGGACCCTGAGGGCGGCTCGCGAAGAGTTTGAGCGAGGTTTTATCGTTCAGAAACTGGAGGAAAACGATTGGAATATCTCTCGTACCGCAGAGGTGATCGAGCTGGAGCGAAGCAACCTGCATCGAAAAATTAAAAGCTACGGGATAGATGTAAGGAAATAGCATGAAAGAGGAATTGTATTTCCAGTCAGGCAGCATCCACTGCCGTAGATTCGGCTTGGTTGACTGCCTGAGATCTCCGGAGCAGAACCTGCACCCATGAAAAGATTCTTTTCAAAATATCTGTTGCTCTTTGTTCTGACCGGAATTCTCAGCTGTTTGGCAGTCATTGCAATCTCACGCTGGAAACGAAGTCCCATGGTTTCCGAAAAGATGTCCCTGGGCCTCCTGCAAGAAGCATATGCAGTTGTCATCAAGAGTTACGTGGAAATCCCGGATGCCAAAAAGATGGTAAAGGGGATGATTGACGGCATGTTGTCTTCCCTTGACCCCCATAGCGCATATCTGCCTCCTGAGCCTTATAAGGAGATGGAGGTGCAGATGTCGGGCGCTTTCGGAGGTGTTGGCATTGAATTGGGAATGAAAGATGATCGCCTGACAGTGATTGCACCCATTGAAGACACGCCCGCCTTCCGAGCGGGCATTCAGACAAATGATCATATCTGGAAGATCGATGGCACCCCGACCCGTGGCATGAATATATCGTTAGCGGTCAAACGGATGCGCGGCGAGAAAGGGACGTCGGTGGTACTCACAATTCTTAGGGGGGACGGCCTCCACCCCCTTACATTCAACCTTGTCCGAGACATCATCAAAATAAAGAGTCTCACGTCACGGACCCTGGAGCCAGGTTATGGCCTGATCAGGATAGCCCAGTTTCAGGAGCGTACCGGCAGGGATTTCAGGCAAGCACTGCAGGATCTGCGGGTGGGTTCCGGTGGCCAGCTGAAAGGGCTTGTGCTGGATTTGCGTTTCAATCCAGGCGGCCTGCTTGGATCGGCTGTTGATGTAGCCAATTGCTTTATCGGTGATGACATCAACAGGACGTTGATCGTTTCCACCAAGGGAAGGATGCCCGATTCCAACCGTGAATTCCACGCCTCGCTGGGTGAAAAGGAAGCGCATTATCCGATTGTTGTGCTGATCAATGCCGGAAGCGCCAGTGCCGCGGAGATCGTGGCCGGAGCTCTTCAGGATTACAAACGAGCTATTGTCATGGGCCGCCAGAGTTTCGGCAAGGGATCGGTTCAGTCGGTTTTCCCTTTGCCGGGAAATGCCGCACTGAAATTGACCACGGCACGCTACTACACCCCCAATGGCCGTTCAATCCAGGCCAAGGGGATTCTCCCGGACATCGAAGTGGGTGTTGTCAAGCCGCTTGGCAGTAAGGGGGGTGCGACGGACGACTTGCAGGAAAAGGATTTGGAGAACCGGCTGGCACTGGATGGGAAGGAAGATGGCATCAAGGTACTCCAGAAATCACCCCACGTGGGCAGGGGAGAGCCGGATCTTGCCAAGGACTATCAGCTCAGCCGCGCGCTGGAGCTGTTACGTTCCCTGAGTTTGTTGCGTGAGCAGGGATTTGCCATCACCCACTGAAGCAGATGCGACTACGGTCAGATGATCTTCCGATTTCTGAAGATGCGCATAAGGAGCACGCCGAGAACAGAGAGGCAGGCGCCGACACAGATAAGCAGGTAGCCGATGGTCTTTGCGTCGCCCAATCCCCACAGGTTAATACCCTTCATGAAGATGATTAATGCAACCCCGCTAAAACAGGCTAACCCGCCAATTATGTACACCGCAAAGGCGATTATTGCCAGGGCGATCCCTTGTTTCTTCACGATCAAGTTCCCTCTTTCAATTCATTAACGCACTTATCCTGTTTCAAGGTCAGTCGGTCAGCAGTTCCCGCAGCTTGGCACCCATATCCGCTTCACGCATCAATGATTCACCGATCAGAAAAGCACCTGCGCCCTCTGCTTGCAAGCGAACGAGGTCGGCTCGGCTGTTGATGCCACTTTCCGCCACCAGAAACCGTTCTGCAGGCATCATCCGCGCAAGGCGTCCAGTGGTGTTCAGATCGGTCACAAACGTCCTCAGATTACGATTGTTTACCCCGATGAGGGTGCAATCGGTCTTGAGCGCGGTCTCCATTTCCTGCTCATCGTGTACTTCCAGCAGCACATCCAGATGCAGATCCTTGGCAATTGCGTGAAATTCGAGCAATTGATTCAGGTCAAGCATGGCGGCAATCAGCAGGATGGCGTCGGCACCTGCGGCGCGAGCTTCGTAAATCTGGTAGCTGTCGCAGATGAAATCCTTACGCAGAAGCGGTAAGGAGACGGTCTCGCGTATCAGCGGGAGGAAGCTAAGGTGTCCCAGGAAAAATCTCTCGTCCGTCAACACAGAGAGGCAAGTTGCGCCATTGTTCTGATAGATTTCCGCGATATCTAGCGGGTCAAAATCGGGTCGAATTATCCCCCTGCTGGGAGAACCCTTTTTGATCTCGGCGATGATGGCGGTCCAATTCGAGGCCGCTGCAGCGCGAAGGTGCCGTTCGAAACCGCGAGGCACGTCCTCAAGATTTGCAATGCGGACCTTCAACTCGCTGAACGATGCGGATTCCTTGGCAGCGGCAACTTCTTCCTGCTTGTGGGCGATAATCTTCTTCAGGATATCGGGGGTGTTGGTCATAATGTCATCTTTCATGTTTTGTGCAGCTAGTCTTGGCTCGTCATTGCCGCAAGCTTCTCCACCTGCTGCAGCGCCCGTCCCGAATCGATGGCCTCGGCTGCCAGGAGCATGCCTTCCGCTGGTGTGGCAGTCTTACCGGCGGCTACCAGGGCATAAGCGGCGTTAAGGAGGACGATGTCACGACGTGGCCCCTTTTCTCCGGCAAGAACGGAGCGGACGATCACGGCATTGGCGGTTGCATCACCGCCCTTGAGCGCCGCCATGTCGCACCGGCCCAGGCCCAGTTGTTCCGGGGTGATAGTGCTCAGCTTGACGCCGGAGGGAGTGACCTCGGCCACAAGGGTTTCACCGGTGATCGTCATCTCGTCCATGCCATCCGAACCATGTACGACAAAGCCGTGGCGGCATCCCAGCTTGTGCAGTACACCGGCCAGTAATTCCACCAGATCGGAGCGGTAGACCCCCATAACCTGACAATCAGCACCTGCCGGGTTGGTAAGGGGACCGAGAATGTTGAATATGGTGCGGATACCGATTTCGCGGCGCGGGCCGATGGCGTGCTTCATTGCGCCGTGCAGGGCAGGGGCGAACAGGAAGCCGATGCCGATCCGGTCAATGCACTGTTCCACCATCTCCGGGGTGACGTTCAGGTTGATGCCCAGTTTCTCCAGTACGTCGGCGCTGCCGCAGGCAGACGAGACCGAGCGGTTGCCATGTTTGGCCACCTTGACACCGCAGGCCGAAACCACGAAGGATACGGTAGTGGACACGTTGAAGGTGTTGGTGCCGTCACCGCCGGTACCAACTACATCCAGGATGGTCTCCCGGTCGATATTGATGTCATCCCGGTCGATATCCAGGACTCCTTTACCGACTCGTATCGGGGTGGCTCGTTCGCGCATGACCCGCGCCGCGCCGGTAATCTCCTCAACGGTCTCGCCCTTCATGCGCAGGGCGGTAATGAAGGAGCCGATCTGGGACTGTGTGCATTCGCCGGACATGATCTGGTTCATGACCTCGATCATCTCACCTTCAGTCAGATCTTCCCTTTCTACGACTTTGGCAATGGCCTTTTTGATCATGGTGCGACTCCCTGCCTGCTGTTTTGTCTTGGATAATAAAAATGGGGATGTGTGAGCATCCCCATCTGTGTATGCATCTTTGGTGGTGTTGCTACATACCTTCCTTGATCTTGCGGATGGCTTCCTTGATCAGTGTTTCTGCCAGGTCCGGCACGACTTCCCAGACGATGCGCTGGATAACCTCCTGAGAAATACCGGCAATAGCTGCCTTAAGCTGTTCTTCGGTAAGGGGGGGGGCGATTGCTGCTTCAGTAGGCTGCGCAAAAGCTTCTGTTGCCGGCTCTGTATAACCGGAGTCAGCTGCTGCGGATGCTGGAGCTATGTTCTCGGTATATTCCGGAATAACGGTCTCGGTGAAGTAAGGTACGGTCTCGGTGAATTCTGCTGCTGCGGGTGCAGTAAAGGCGGCCGGTTCAGCAGCGAATGTCTCTGGTGCTGCAGCTTCCAGTGGTTCTTCTTCAAAGGAAATATCCCCAAAACCAACCTCTGCCAGCTGCGGTGCTTGATCAGAGAAGGCGGCGGCAGGTAATTCGGTAATGGATTCTTCCGTAAAGTCAAAGGTGTTTTCCTCTACAGGGATCCACTGCGAGCCGGTGTGGGTCGGGGGGGCTGCCGGTGGAGCCTGGGGCTGCGTAATCTGCGCCTCTGGTTCTTCATTGATGATTGCAAACACATCAGGTTCCAGCGCTGCTTCAGGCACATCCGGTGTTGGTGAAACAGAGGGGGGAGGTTCTTCATTGAAGGTAAACGCACCCCAGATATCTTCCGGTTGTTCCGCCATGACAGGTTTTACAATGGCCGGTGCTTCTTGCGGTATTACCGGCGGAACAGCTATGGCAGGCGGTTCGGGAACTGGTTCGGTCAGCTGTGCAGCAGCACGAGAAGCCCCCAGTACATATAGTTCCTGTACCTTGTTGACAATCTGCTGGGATTCAAACGGTTTGGCGAGGAAGTCATCAGCTCCGCAACTCTTGGCTTTTGCCTCATCAAAGGGCTCAAAGGAACCAGTCAGGATCAGAATCGGCTTTGAAGCCAATGCCGGAGTTGCCCGGATAGCCTCACAAACCTCGTAGCCGGACATGCCTGGCATGAGGGCATCTATGAGCAGGACGTCGGGAGCCAGCTCACGTGCCTTGTCGATGGCGGCTTTGCCGTTATCCACCACTGTGAGGGCATAATCGTCACCCCCGAAAATGATGCCGACCACCTTTTGTATGGTGATACTGTCATCGGCAAGGAGAATTTTGATGCTCATCGGTCCCTCCCCTGATTGGTGGGTGCGGCATAAATGGATGAAAAAATACGGAAAAAAATTATCATACCGGCTCTAACCTGTCAAGTTTTAAGCGGTTCAGCGGCTTTGCAACAGATCGCCAAGAATTTGATCTTTATTGTCGACTGAAAAGATCGCCATGGCCAAGGTGGAGATGTTGCTGCGCAATTGTTTGAAATGACGTTTATCGCGGTAATCAAGGCGGGTTGTCAGCAAAATCACGAACAGGTCGCGTTGAGGATCGACCCAGACCGACGAACCGCTGTAACCGGTATGGCCGAAGGACATCTCAGAGAATGAATTCCCTTTAGGAGCAGAAAAGGGTGAATAGATGTCCCATCCCAAGCCGCGCACAACTTTTCCGTTACTATAAAAGTAGGGGGCCGTCATCTGGGTTACCACCCGTTCTGAAAAAATTCGTTTGTTGTCGAGAATACCGCTGCCAAGCAGCATGCGAATAAAAACAGACAGATCCGACGCTGAACTGAACAGCCCTGCATGTCCAGCCACACCACCCAGTTGCCGGGCATTTGCATCCTGTACAACGCCCGCTGCCAGTTCGTTTTGCGCGCCAAGGGTCGGAGCAATAACTGCTGCGAGTTCATGTGGCGGAAGGAACATCGTGTTTTTTAATCCCAGCGGGGCGTAGAACTGATCCCTGCAGAACCTGTCAAGCGACATTCCTGACGCCCGATGAACCAACTCGCCAAGCAGGATAAAGTTTATGTCGGCATAGCGGAAGCGGTTACCCGGTAAATTCCAGTTTTTCTGCGAGGCAGCTCTCTGGATGGCCGATTTTAGTGGCTCACTGCTGCTGAGGGTGAGGTCATCGAGACCCGAGGTATGGGTTAACAGATTGAGGATGGTGATATCTTCCCGCCCGGTTCCCTCAAATTCCGGAAACCAGCGCGTCACCGGGTCCATCAGGTTGATACGACCCTCTTCCAGCAGCTTCATCAGTGCAGGGGTTGTGGCAAACACCTTGGTCAGGGAAGCAATGTCGAAGATTGTGTGCTCCGTAAGGGGAGGGGAATCCATGGCAGCGGTCAGGCGCCCCTGGGAGGTGCTGTAAAGAATGCCTTTGTGATTGCCTATTACCACCACACCACCGGCAATAAGCCCATGTGAAACAGCATATTCCACGAGAAAATCAATGGTAGCGGTACGACCGGCATTCATCAGGTCATCGGATGCATACAACGTTGAGGAACAGGAGAAAAGGCAGAAAATAATAACGGTGCGGACAATGCGCACAATAAACCTCTGTGATTCGGGTTGAGTCTGGAAAGTGAGCAAATTGAAAAAGCCTCCTTGAGGAGGCTTCCGAAACATCGTTGTTTTGATGCGGATCAGGTTCGATAGTCGGCATTGATGCTGACATACTCATGGGAGAGATCGGAGGTGTAGACCGTTGCGCAGCCGTTGCCAAGGCCCAGGTCCACGGTAACAGTGAACTCCTTTTTCCGGAGCACCTCGGTTCCACGCGCCTCGGCGTCACCACCGGCAAAGACCCCGTTGCGGGCCATGCATACGTCGTCAAACTGCAGTGAAAGTCTTGACTGGTCCACCTCGATACCAGAGTAGCCTACCGCGGCAAAGATGCGGCCCCAGTTGGCGTCCTGCCCAAAGAAGGCGGTTTTTACCAAGCTGGAGTTGGCAATAGCCATGGCAGCACGCTTGGCAGCGGCATCACTTGTCGCTCCAGTGAGTCGCACCTCGACAAACTTGGTCGCGCCTTCACCATCCTTAACGATCTGCTTTGCCAGCGAGAGCAGCACGTTGTTCAGCAGCTGTTCAAAATCATGGGCCTCCGGAGACCCGTTGGAAATAACCGGATTCTCGGCCATGCCGTTGGCCATGATCAGGCATGTGTCATTGGTGGAGGTGTCGCCATCCACTGTGATGGCATTGAATGACGTATCGACCGCGCGGCGGAAGGCCTTTTCCAGTACCGCCGGCTCGACGCTGGCGTCGGTGATAATAAAGGAAAGCATGGTGGCCATGTTGGGCATGATCATTCCCGCCCCTTTGGCGATGCCGGCAACGGTGTAGCTGACCCCTCCTGCCAGACCGCTGCGGGCCTCCATCTTGGGGAACGTGTCGGTGGTCATGATGGCCTCGGCCACGTCGTCCAGGGTGCCTGACGAAAGTCCTTCGATCAGGCCGGGAATTGCATCCAGAAGCCGTTCCGTCGGTATCTGTACGCCAATTACACCAGTTGAAGAAACCTGAACTGCTTTGTCGGAAATACCCAGTTTCTCGGCCACCAGGCGAGCCGTATCGCGTGCCACGACCATGCCCTGCTCACCGGTACAGGCATTGGCATTGCCGCTGTTGACAACCAGGGCCTGCGTCGTTCCGCTTGTAATGTGTTCTGCGGAGAGCAGCACAGGTGCTGCCTTGACGGCATTGGTGGTAAAGACTGCGCAGGCTGCGGCCGGCACCTCGGAGAAGATCATGGCCAGGTCTTTGCGACCCGGTTTTTTTATGGCAGCCTCAACGGCGGAAAATTGAAAACCTTTGATGTCCATATGTTTCCCCCCTATTTCCCGTGGCACTTCTTATATTTTTTGCCGCTTCCGCAGGGACAAGGATCGTTTCTTCCGGCTACTTTCTGGCTTTTGGCTGGTTCGTGTGCCCGTTCTTCATCACCGGCAAGATTGAAAATGAGTTTCTGGCTGCGCTGTTCTTCTTCTATCTCCTCGATCTCGTCCGGATTTTCTACCTTGACCCAGTAGATTCGTTCCACTACCTCTTCGCGGATGCGGATAATCAACTCCATAAAGAGGTTGTAGGCCTCTTTCTTGTACTCCTGCTTCGGATCCTTCTGGCCATAGCCGCGCAGGCCGATACCTTCCTTAAGGTGGTCGATATTGAGCAGGTGATCCTTCCAGTGGGTGTCAATGGCCTGGAGCATGATGACCTTGATCAGATGGTCGATCAGCTCGTCCCCCATCTCGGCAACCTTTGCCTGGAAGATGGCATGGGCCTGTTCCCTAAGGGTATCAGAGAAGTTGGCGGGGTTCAGGCGGGACAACATATCCTGGGGCAGGTCCAGTTGCAGATTGAAGCATTTGTAGACCATCTCGCTTATGCCATGCCAGTCCCACTCCTGAGCTGGAGTCTTGTCGATGCAGTAGGTTGCGGCTACGTCTTCGACAGTCTCGTCCAGCATTTCCAGGAAACTGTCGCGGATGTCCTGGCCGGCCAGGATCTCCTTGCGTTGGGTATAGATGACCTCGCGCTGTTTGTTCATGACATCGTCATATTCGATCAGATGCTTGCGGATGTCAAAGTTGTGTGCCTCCACCTTTTTCTGGGCATTTTCGATGGATTTGTTGATCATGGTGTGGGTAATAGCTTCCCCCTCCTCGATCTTGAGGAAATCCATGATCTTCGCTACCCGCTCGGAACCGAAGATCCGCAGCAGATCGTCCTCCAGCGACAGGTAGAAACGTGACGAGCCAGGATCGCCCTGGCGTCCGGAACGGCCGCGTAACTGGTTGTCGATGCGGCGGGATTCGTGGCGCTCGGTACCGATGATGTGCAGGCCGCCCAGCTTGACTACCTCGTCATGTTCGGCCGAGCATTCCCCTTTGTACTTGTCCAGGATGGCCTGATATTCTTCATCGGTGGACTCGGGATTGGTCCGGAGCCATTGCTTGGCCAGGGCATCCGGATTTCCGCCCAGCAGGATGTCGGTTCCTCGGCCGGCCATGTTGGTGGCAATGGTGATGGCCTTCAGGCGGCCGGCCTGGGACACGATTTCAGCCTCGCGCTCGTGCTGCTTGGCGTTGAGCACGTTGTGAGGTATGCCCTGCCGTTTCAGTAACTCCGCCAGTACCTCGGACTTTTCAATGGAGATGGTGCCCACCAGGCATGGTTGCCCGACGGCATAGTGCTCCTTGATGTCCTCGATAACGGCGTTAAACTTCTCCATCTCGGTCTTGTAGATTACGTCCGGAAAGTCAGGGCGCAGCAATGGCCGGTTGGTTGGGATAACCATCACATACAGTTTGTAGATTTTATGAAACTCTTCCGCCTCGGTGTCGGCTGTACCGGTCATGCCGGAAAGTTTCTTGTACATGCGGAAATAGTTCTGAAAGGTGATTGTGGCCAGGGTCTGATTCTCGTTCTCGATGTTGACCCCTTCCTTGGCTTCGATGGCCTGGTGCAGGCCGTCGGACCAGCGCCGTCCAGGCATGAGCCGGCCGGTGAATTCATCGACAATCATGACCTCGCCGTCTTTTACCACATAGTCCACGTCCCGCTTGTACATGGCATGGGCCCGCAATGCTTGCTGCGTATGGTGCAGGAGTTCGATGTTGCGCGGATCGTACAGGTTGTCCACCTTGAGCAGTTTCTCGACTGTCAGGACCCCCTGTTCGGTCAGGGTGGCGCTCTTGGCCTTCTCGTCGATGGTGAAGTCGCCGGAGTATGCTTTGCGCTTGCCTGAGAGGGTATTGGCCTCAACCTCCATGACCTCGCCCTTTTTCAACAGCGGGATGATGCGGTCGATAATGTAGTACTTGTCGGTGGACTCCTCGGTGGGTCCGGAGATGATCAGGGGGGTTCGGGCCTCGTCGATCAGGATGGAGTCGACCTCGTCCACTATGGCATGGTTGAAACCGCGCTGGACATAATCTTCCAGGGCGAATTTCATGTTGTCGCGCAGATAATCGAAACCGAATTCGTTGTTGGTGCCGTAGGTGATGTCGGCGGCATAGTTCTCGCGGCGCTGCTCGTCCTCGACACCATGCACGATCACTCCAACGGACAAACCAAGGAAATTGTACAGCCGTCCCATCCATTCCGAGTCGCGCCGGGCCAGGTAATCATTGACCGTGATGACATGTACACCCTTGCCGGAAATCCCGTTGAGGTAAGCCGGCAGTGTTGCCACAAGGGTCTTGCCCTCGCCGGTCTTCATCTCGGCAATCTTGCCGGAATGCAGTACCATGCCTCCGATCAGCTGGACATCAAAGTGGCGCATGCCCAGCACCCGTTTGCTTGCCTCGCGGCAGACGGCAAAGGCTTCGGGTAACATGGCATCCAAAGATTCGCCACGCGCATAGCGTTCCTTGAATTCAAAGGTCTTGTCTTTCAATTGCTCGTCGGAAAGCTTCGAGATCAAAGATTCCATTCCGTTTATTTTATGGACGAGAGGCCATAACTTCTTCAGCTCGCGCTCGTTTTTGCTGCCGATGATATTTTTGATAAGGGAACCGAACATTCATTTCTCCCGCTGTTAGTGATGGTGCAAATAGCTTATTAAAGTATCACAAGATCACTTTCCGCTCAATAGAAAAGGGCCATGGTTTTTTGACTTTATGCTTCCCAGAATACACGATAAATACTTCGTACCGTAGTTTATTGCATACAACCTGTAATCATTGTGATATATTGAAACATCTTTTGAAGTAAATAAACCCTAGGGACTTTAGAAGCTCCTGGGGTTTTTTTGTACAACGTGAGGAGTACGCCCATGAGTATCATCGTGCATGCCAATGACATTGACAAGGCTCTGCGCGACCTTAAGCGCATGGTGCAGAAAGAAGGGATCCTGAAAGATCTCAGGAATCGACGTTATTACGAAAAGCCGTCGGTCAAGAAAAAGCGCAAGCAGCTTGAAGCAGAACGCAGACGCAGGAAAGCTTTGCGTAATCGCAAACCGGAACGGTACTGATCTAACGGAATGATAGGTTTTCAGACATCCGCGACATCGTGGATGCATTACACTAAAGCAGAACAGAAAAGGAAAGAAGCATGACAACTGGTAAGGTAAAATGGTTTAACGACAGCAAGGGTTTTGGATTTCTTGAGCATGAGCAGGGTGAGGACATCTTTGTACATTTCTCTGCAATCACCGGTAACGGGTTTAAATCCCTGGTTGAAGGTGATGCGGTGCAGTTCGATATCGTCAAGGGACCTAAAGGGCTCCAGGCAGCAAACGTCACAAGAATTTAATCAGAGTCACGCCAACAACAGAGAAAAACCCCGGCATGAACCGGGGTTTTTCTGCTTTAAGTCAATGTAAGGAAAGAAGGAGTTTTATGGAGTTTCAAACATTCAATTTTCACCCCCAGGTTACAGCCGGGGTCAAAGCGGCGGGTTACTCAACACCCACGCCAATTCAGGAACAGGCGATACCGGTGGTTATGCAGGGGCGTGATGTCATGGGACTGGCTCAGACCGGCACCGGCAAAACAGCCGCCTTTGCTTTGCCGATCCTGCATCGCCTGATGCAGGGTGAACGGGGGCGAGTCCGCGTCCTGGTGGTTGCACCGACACGCGAACTGGCGGAACAGATCAACGAGGCTATCGGGCAATTGGGCCGGCAGACCCGTTTGAAAAGTATCACTGTTTATGGCGGTGTGGGGGTCAATCCGCAGATCGAAAAGCTGAAGCGAGGGGTCGAGATCGTCGTGGCCTGTCCCGGTCGGCTGTTGGATCATATCAATCAAGGCACCATCAATCTGTCGCACCTGGAGGTGCTGATTCTGGACGAGGCTGACCAGATGTTCGACATGGGTTTTCTGCCTGATATTCGCCGGATACTCAAACACATCCCCCAACAGCGGCAAACCCTGCTGTTCTCAGCCACCATGCCTCCTGACATCCGCAATCTGGCCAGCGATATCCTGCGGGATCCGGTAACGGTACAGGTGGGCAACACTGCCCCGCCGGTTACGGTCAGCCATGCCCTTTATCCGGTAGCGCAACATCTCAAGACACCTTTGCTGTTGGAACTGTTGCGTCATACCGATACTGAATCAGTGCTGGTGTTCACCCGTACCAAGCACCGTGCCAAACGTCTTGGAGAACAGCTGGAAAAGGCCGGTTACAAGGCCGCTTCCCTGCAGGGCAATCTTTCCCAGAATCGTCGTCAGGCCGCTCTGGATGGTTTTCGTGACGGTACTTTTCAGATTCTGGTCGCGACCGATATTGCTGCCCGGGGCATAGATGTTTCGCAGATCTCTCATGTAGTTAATTACGACATCCCTGATACGCCGGAGGCCTATGTCCACCGTATCGGCAGGACTGGTCGCGCTGCCCGGAGTGGAGATGCATTTACCCTGGTCACCAGTGAAGACACCGTCATGGTTCGTACCATCGAGCGGACTCTTAACGCCCAGCTTGAGCGACGTACCGTGGAAGGTTTCGACTACAGCGTTGCCGCGCCTCATAAAGACAGTGAGTTTGCCCGCCCGCCACGGCCACCACAGAACCGCAAGCCACAGGCTCCTAAAAAAGCGGTGGGTCAGGGTGGCAAAAGTCCCCATTCAGGCCCGGCAAAGGCAGCAGGTTCGGCAAATTCGCAGCAACAGAAGCCTCATTCGACATCCGTGCCGGCTGCGCGTCATCCACAGCGCTCACAGCGGGCTCGTTAATGGCATCTGCCAGCAAGTCGGTTGTTAGTTGATTTATAACTGGATGCAGCAAGAAATGAAAAAGCCCGCTTTCGCGGGCTTTTTATAGGATATGTGTCCCGGTTTGATCGGGCATATCGCGGGTCTGGATTAGATCCTTGTGACGTTTGCTGCCTGGAGGCCTTTAGGGCCCTTCACCACTTCGAAACTAACCTCATCACCCTCTGCGAGAGACTTGAAGCCGTCTCCAGAGATTGCGGAGAAGTGCACAAACACATCTTCGCCACCCTGCTGCTCAAGAAAACCAAAACCCTTGCTGTCGTTGAACCACTTAACTTTTCCCTGTACCATTTTTCTTTCTCCTGCTTTCGCGTGTTATGCCCGGCAACTGATCCCTGATCATGAAGCCGCCGAGCGTCCTGCTTCCTGATCTTACGTCCCCTGAAGTAAAGCCCAGAGGACATGTAAATCCAACTGGGGTAAAAAACTCCAAATTTTGTTTACACTAGCATTGAATAATACGTTTGTCTGCAAAATAATTCGTTCGAATGAAAATATTTTCTTTTGAGTGCGTCGATCTTTAAAGCTGGCAGTTGCTTGCTTTATGACGGTTATGCAAGAGCATGTTTACCTAAAACAACCTGTTTACAAGTTGGATTACCTGCTCTCTGATGATATAGTCGGCGAAACAAACAGTGAAGGGGTAACATCAATGACACAACGGGCCATACTTTGCCCACGCTGCCGGCAGTTGATAGGTAGCGATGAATCTACCTGCTCATGGTGCGGGACATCACGTAAAGCAGTCTGGTGGCAGGCGATCAGCTGGGGGCGTGGCGCGCTCGATGGCGGCTGGCTGGTCAAGTCCATCATGACGATAAATATCTTGTTTTACATCCTCTCCCTTATGTTCAGCTCAAGGACAGGGATGTCATTCAATCCGCTCAGCATGCTTTCCCCGGATGATACGAGTCTTTTGCTGCTTGGTGGTACAGGTACGATCCCAATTGATCGATACGGCAGGATCTGGACGCTGCTTGCGGCAAATTATCTTCATGGCGGGATATTTCATATTATCTTCAATATGATGGCGTTGCGTCAGATCGCTCCCTGGGTCATCCAGGAATACGGTATCAGCCGCATGTTCATTATCTATACGCTAGGCGGCATTAGCGGGTACGTTTTTTCCTATCTGGCAGGGATTCCCTTTACCATAGGCGCTTCGGCGGCGGTCTGCAGTCTGATCGGCGCACTGCTTTATTATGGCAAGAGTCGTGGGGGCACTTATGGCTCGGCTGTTTATCGAGAGGTAAGCGGCTGGGTGATCAGTCTTGTAATTTTTGGACTTATTATGCCGGGGATTAACAACTGGGCTCATGGTGGCGGTATTGTCGGCGGCATTGTCCTGGGTATGCTGCTTGGGTATGAGGAGCAAAGGAAAGATGCGTCAGGCCATCGTATTATTGCTCTGTTCTGTGCAGTGGCAACGGTTGTAGCGCTGGCCTGGGCGTTATATGGAACTCTTATGCTGAGGTTCCGATAAAGAATGGTTAAATAATGTTATTGAAATACTGGAAATATTATAATTTTCTGTTAAAGTGTTTGCAACAGGTGGAACGAGGATGGCATCGATTGTTAACAGGTGGTAAAATCACCTTGAGTCATGGGACGCCGGAATACGTAACACTAAGTAATGAATGCCAGACAAAAGGAGAAATGTAACGATGGCAACAGGCACAGTCAAGTGGTTCAACGAAAGCAAGGGGTTTGGTTTTATCGAGCAGGATGACGGTAGTGGCGATGTCTTCGTGCATTTCTCTGCTATCACTGCCAGTGGCTTCAAAACCCTGGCCGAAGGAGACAAGGTTTCCTTCAATGTAGTCAAGGGTCCGAAAGGGCTCCAGGCGGAAAATGTCCAGAAAGCTTAAAAATTTCAGCGAGGACGTATTTTAAAGCCTGCTTTTGCAGGCTTTTTTTTGTCATATATGAATAATTAAATCGAATGGCTTTTTCAGGATTGACATGGTTGAGAAAATTCTTTAGAGTTTTACTCGTGTTGACATTATTTATGAACTATACAAATCATGTGTTTGCCGCAACGCTTATTGTTCTGTACCTGTTTTTGCCGGCTCGGAACTTTGCTCAGGCCGCCTCCTTTGATGCAGGATCCGGTGTGCAGATATCCAGCGCCATGCCGGTGAAGGAACCCTGTAATGACAACCCCTGTTCCAGCGGACAAGGTTCAGGGTGCTGCGATACGACAGCGTGTAATTGCTCGATCCAAGGCCCCCTTGTTCAGCACGCCTGGTTTACATATTCCCCGGTAGAACTTGTTCTGCTGCAACCTGAACCATATTGGTCATTGCCCCAAATATATATCCCCATCTATGTTCCCCCACAAAGATTTGTCTAATATGTTCATATCTTAACCAATCAAGACAGTGCATCAATGCCCATGATACACGTTCAACAATTGCTGCCGGTGATAGTCGTGAATGTCATGAATACACATCGCAGGCGGCATCTTTTAAAGGAGTAATCAATAGTGACAACAAAGCAACGCAGTTTCCTGCAATCCACCTGGGATTTGTTCTGCTCATTAAAGCTGACAATGTTCGTTCTCATTTCTCTGGCGCTCCTCTCAATCATCGGGACGATCATCCCTCAAGGAACTCCTCCACCTGAATATCTTGCGCAAATCAGTCCGGCAAAATTGAAACTCTACAGTTCGCTGGGCTTCTTCGACATGTATCACTCCTGGTGGTTTATCATGTTGCTCAGCCTGCTGACCGCCAATCTGATTGCCTGCTCCATCAAGCGATTACCCCACATCTGGAAGATCATTACCCGGCCTGAAACTGTTTTAAATACGAGTCTGGAAAAGTCGCTTTCAGGTGTTGTTTCCTTCGGTAACCAAGATGAGCCCGGAAAAATCAAAGAACGGATTGCTGCCATCCTGAAGGCTGATTTTGCTGATCCGGTGGTAACGGAAGCCGATGGTTCCTGGTACCTTTTTTCTCAGAAAACCCCTTGGTGCCGACTATCAGTTTATTGTGTTCACCTGAGCGTTATCATCATCTTTATCGGCGCGATCATCGGTTCGCTTTTCGGCTATAAAGCGTATGTGAACATTCTTGAAGGTGAGCGTGTTTCCAGTGTCATGTCACGTTCAGGGAAAGAGATCGACCTTGGTTTCTCCGTACTGTGCGAGCAATTCAGTATTGCCTACTACAACACCGGTGCACCCAGGGAATTCAAGAGTATCCTCACGGTACTGGAAAACGGCAAGCCGGTGACCGACTATGAGCATGTGCGCGTCATTGTTAATGATCCGCTCTCATACAAGGGTATTACCTTTTACCAGTCCAGTTACGGCAAAGCCGGTAATTACCACTTTACGATAAGCGACCTTGACGGCAAGAGTGCAACTCCGCTTTCTGTCAACAGCGACTCGTCGGTCACCCTGCCGGACGGCAGCAGCATGCATGTCATAGAGGCGACCGAGGACATCTCACCATACGCTCAGGGACTCACCGGCCCTGCCGCACAGGTTGAGCTGCACTCGCCCAATGGCGCCAGTGAGCAGTTCGTTGTTTATGCCAATCATCCTGAGCTTAATATTCAGCATGCGCGACAGCACAAAGGGGGGCCGGTTATTCATTACAAAGGGGCAGAGTTGAGGATGTACACCGGTCTGCAGGTGGCAAAAGACCCTGGCGTGTGGGTTGTCTGGGTAGGTTGTTTTCTGATGGTGATTGGCGTTTACGCAGCCTTTTTCATGTCCCATCGTCGCATCTGGGTTCGGATACAGAATGGCACTGTAACTGTCGGTGGCAATGCCAGCAAGAATCAGGCATCCTTCCTGCTCTACCTGGACGGGCTGGTTGATAAAATCAAGACAAATCTCAACAAGGAGAAAGAATAATGACCAGCTCACTTCTATTCAACGTTACGACCTTTGCTTATCTAATCTCCATGCTGCTGTTCTTTGTGTTCCTGGCAAGCCGGATCAAGACAGCTGGCGCAGCTGCCATGGCTGTTGCTTACGGCGGCCTGTTTGCCCAGACTATTGCCATAGGTTTGCGTTGGAAAGAGTCCTATGACATGGGTGTCGGGCATGCACCCCTTTCCAACCTGTACGAGTCGGTAGTCTTCTTCTCCTGGACGATCGTGCTGATCTATGCCCTGCTGGATATCAAGTATAAATACCGGGTAATCGGCGCATTTGTCATGCCTTTCGCCCTGCTCGGCATGGCTTGGGCGCAACTCGGTCTGAATACCGGCATCGAACCGCTTGTCCCTGCCCTGCAGAGTAACTGGCTGCTTTACCATGTCATTACCTGCTTCCTTGGCTATGCCGCCTTTGCCGTGGCATGCGGCATCTCCATCATGTACCTGATCAAGGCGGCCCATGACGAAGGTGGGCAGAAATCAGGTGAATCAAGTATTATGGGCATGTTTCCACCGATACGGGTGCTGGACGACCTCAACTACCGGGCCATCATGGTAGGTTTCCCGTTGCTCACACTTGGTATCATCACCGGGGCGGCCTGGGCTAATTATGCCTGGGGAACCTACTGGAGCTGGGACCCGAAGGAGACCTGGTCGCTGATCGTCTGGTTTGTGTATGCTGCTTTTCTGCATGCACGCTTCACCCGGGGGTGGGTCGGCAAGCGAGCGGCCTGGCTCTCCATCATCGGCTTTGCCGCAACGATTTTCTGTTATCTGGGTGTTAACCTTTTTCTGTCGGGTCTGCACAGTTATGGTGGCGGCAAATAGTCGGATTGAAAGTCGTCTGATATTGCTTTGAAATGGAAAGGGGGTGGACTGCGTGAAAGCAGCCCACCCCCTTTTTGATTTCCCTGTGATCTTCGAAGATCGAATCTGCGTTACTCTGCTGGTTGGTTACTGTTTTCCCCAGATATCCATAATCCAGTCCGTGATTTGCTCCGGGGATAATTCATCGGTATCAATTTCATAGCCTGCTGCGCTGCTGTATTTGGGAATCCTTTGCTCCAGTACTTCCGAGATCTCTTCAATGAATGTCTTCCCGGAAGTCAATGCCGGCCGGTCACTGTTGCCTTGAATACGTGAAGCTATCGTCTCCACGGAAGCCTTCAGCCAGATAACGCAGGCGTTATTCTGCAGGGCTTTGATGTTTTCGGGGCGCTCAATGATTCCGCCACCGGTGTCGATGATTATATTGTCTCGTCCAGCCAATTCCAGGGCCTCGGCAGACTCCCTGTCGCGGAATTCTGTCCAGCCGAATTTCTCGACAATTTCCGGTATGGACATGCCGGATTTTGCCACTATGGCAGCATCCATGCCGATGTACGGCATTCTCAGGCGTTTTGCCAGAAGCCTTCCTATCCGGCTTTTCCCGGTTCCGCGATAACCTATCAGTACAATATTCATAATCCCAGCCGCTCCATTACAACCTGCCTCATGACCTTTACAGGCGCTTCTGCGCCGGTGAAACGTTCAAATTGCAATACCGCCTGATTGATAAACATCTCGACCCCGGAAACAACCTTGAGTCCGCGAGACTTGGCATCAGCCAGCAGTCTGGTCTCAAGCGGGGTATAGACGATGTCGAAGACGGTCTGTCCGGAGCGAAAAAGCTCGGGGGGGACCAATGACGCGTCTTCGTTGGGATGCATGCCGATCGGGGTGCAATTGACGATAACATCGGCATTGTTCATTGCCTGTGCCAGTGAACTGTCGTTCAGCAGCCCGGATTCGATGCGGGCAGGTGTGCCGGCCTTCAGGTCGGCGGTCAAGCCTTGGAGCATGGTTTCGTTGACATCCAGGAGCTGTAATTTGCCCAGCCTGGTCATCCGGGCAAGGGTAAAGGCGATTGCCCGTGCTGCTCCGCCTGCCCCCAGCATCAGGACGTTTTTACCGTCAAGCTCAACACCGGCGTCCACCAGGGCCTTCAATGCACCAGGTCCATCGGTGCCAAGGCCGATCAACCGGCCGTTTTCATTGATAACGGTATTTATGGAGCCGATAGAACGGTCTACCTCGGCAATTTCATCCACATAGTCCATTATTTCAATTTTATGCGGAATAGTTACACTAAGCCCTCGAAAATTATTGAGTGCGCGCATGCCGGCCAAGGCAGCTTTTGCATCCTCGACCCGGAAAGCCACATAAACAAAATCCAGGCCCAGTTCATTGAAGGCGGCATTGTGCAGCGCCGGCGACAGGCTGTGGGCGATCGGATTGCCGATAACGGCGCACAATTGGGTAGCAGGTGATATGGCCCCATCTTTTTTCATTCTTTCTCCTTAGTAAGTTAACGCACTTATCCTGTTTGCAGGATAAGGATTTTTCATTGTAATGGATAATTCAATATGTGGCACTTTATCTGACGCGCCAATAGCAGTCAAGGACTGCTGTTGATGCAAATCATATTTCACATTTCTTCGCCACACCGGAATTTGCCGGAATTAAATGGTATAATTAATAACAAGCAGTGAAGGTATCTGACTCGCTCTGATGGTGTTTATGGAACATTTTAAATCCATGTGCAGAAGGAGATGGCAATGTCATTTGAGAACACCTGGTACCCCCTTGATAAGGCGGCGGAAAAGTTTGGACTGGAACAGGCGCAGATCCTCATCTGGGTTGAAGAAGGTCTGGTGCGTGCGGAGCAGTCGGGAAAACGGGTTGTGCGGGTCAACCTGGATGATGTGGAACTCAAGGTGCAGGAAATGACCGGAATATGAACATAAAAGCCCGCTTTTGCGGGCTTTTATGTTGCTGGTAACGCGTAGTGCCTGAATATATATTGTTATGCTCTGATTGCTTGCATCATGAGCTCAAAATCTTCCAGAAGCGCCTGAAGATCTTCTTCATGCTCTACCTCCTGCAGCAGGATTTGGAGGACCATGTTGTAGGTAACCGGATCCTTGTCCTTGGTGATGTCCAGTAGCTGCTTGTAGACGCCGATGGCGCACTGCTCGCCTTTGATGTTCTGGACAAGGAGGGTTTTGACAAAAGGGTCGTCGGGGGCATCGTAGCCGCAGTTGGTAAACTTGTACCACTCCTCGGGTTTGGTGATCGGGGTCCCGCCGAGTTGGATAATCCGCATGGCCACCATATCGGCATGCAGCAGTTCCTCGTTGGCATGCTGAAGCAGTTCGGCGCCGACAGCATCCTTCATCGGTCCCTTTACCAGTTTTGCCCCCAGCCAGTACTGGTAGTAGGCGAGCCATTCGTCGCAATAGGCACGCCGGAGCAGGTCAAGCAGTACATCCACATCCATGCCGATGATTTCACGTGCTTTAGAACCCATAGTTTATCCTCCTTGGCGGAAACATTGATTCACAACAGTATTTTCAGTGTATCGTGAAAATGATGAAAATCAATGTCGCACCCCTGCAGACGAAATAAAACTACCGCACCTCTACTTCTTGTTTTTCTGGGCCCGTGCTTGCAGCAGATCTCCCAGCGTTCCCATACCCTTGGGAGCCTCGGCCGTCCGGAGGCGGAACTCTGCCAGCGTTTCCTCTTCCTCGTCAGCGGCGCGCGCCGCACCGGCAAGGGCCAAGGAAAGGCGTCGGTTGCCCCGATCAACGCTTTCGATCTTTACCTCGACAGATTCCCCTTCCTTCAACACCTCGCGGGGGTGATTGATGCGCTTGCCTGAGCCCATCTTGGAGATGTGGATCAGCCCATCCACCCCGGAGGCCAGGGTGACAAAAGCGCCGAATGGGGCCAACCGCGCCACTGTTCCGGTATGGAACGACCCTTCCGGGTAGTTTTCGATTACCTGTTCCCACGGGTCAGCCAGGGTGTCCTTGAGGCTTAGGGAAATCCGGTCTTTTTCCCGGTCGATGTTCTTGACCACCACCTGCAGCTGCTGGCCGACACTCAGAACATCCCGGACATCCTGCACCCGGGTCCAACCGATCTCGGAGATAGGGAGCAATCCCTCAAGGCCGCCGATATCGACAAAGGCGCCGAAGTCCTGCAGGGAGGTTACCGTGCCGGTGACCCTGACTCCTTCCACAAGGCCAGCCCTGGCTTCCTCCTTGAGCTGTTGCTGCTCCTCCTCCAGAAGGGCTCTGCGGGATACGATGATGTTGCGCCCATTTTCGCTGTATTCCGTGATTCTAAACGTCAGGCGGGTACCGATGAGCGATTCCGGGTTGTCCACGCGGCGCAGTGCAATCTGGGAAAAGGGGCAGAAGGCGCGGGTCGTGCCGCCCAGCTTGATCTCGTAGCCTCCTTTTATCTCCTTCTCCACCAGCCCCTCCACAGGGACGCCCGCTTGCCAGGCCTCTTCCAGCTGGGAGCTGCCTGATGCCCCGCCGCCAACCCTGGTGGTGAAGCGCATTTCTCCATGGCTCGAAGAAAGGAAATATGCGGCAACTGTATCGCCTGCCTTTACCGTTATGTTGCCGTCCAGGTCGAGGAATTCTTTGCAATCGATAATTCCTTCACCTTTCTGGCCGGTATCCATGAACACCCATTCAGCGCTGACCTTCAGCACCCGACCTGAAACCTTCTGTCCCGGCTCCAGCCACCGGTTGCTTTGAGTATTGCTCTGTTCGAACAACTCTGCAAAACTTCCTTCTTCGGTTTCTTCCTCGTCATTTTCCATCAGTTTTTCGTTATCAGTCATGGCTCTTCCTGTCCCTGTGAAATTTACTGAAACATATCATAGAACACTATCATGGCAAGGTACAAATAGAAAAAGCCCCCGGAGACAGAATCCGGAGGCTTCCATTTTATTTAACCTGTCAAATCAACACGGCATCATTTCTTTGGTTCTACAGCGCTCTGCGCCGCGTCCTTGGGTGGTTCGTCTCCGGGAACGGGGATCAGCTTCCCTGGCTCAGGTTCGCCAGAGCCGGCAATAAAAACAGCCAGTGGCCAACGGTTGTCCGGAAGTACCTTCTGGGCTGCAGGCACATACTCAACCTTGGCCCATGATGTCGCAGCACTCTCCGGATCGTATCCCTGATACGCCACCGAACAACCCGGCTGGATCGGGGTCTTTGTCGAGCGCCGCGTAGCTCCCAGATCCACATAGCCGCACTCGAAGCGGGTCATTTTGCTCTCCTTGTTCTCGGCAAACCGGGTCGTACTCGCCTCCACACGCTTGAAGAGAGCATCTCGCTTCAACAGAGGCACATTTTCTCCACTGCGCCTGTATTTGGGCCAGTCCACATCAGCTCCTATTACCTGCCCGTCGGGATTGAACCATACGGCAATCTTCGAGCCGCTCCCCACCACCGGAACGCCACCCACCTCTCGGCCGAATATGGCGATACTGGCAAATAACTCCTCACTGTGCCGTTTTCCCTGCAGGTCAGAACCGCCCTGTCGCAGATTCTTGGTGCCGAGAAATGTCAGTTTTTCTCCTCTGGGTATGGCGACAAAAGCTTTAAGCTGTTGCGAAACAAAGTCCCGACCCAGCTTTTCCAGACGATCAGCTGCCAGCGGCGCCTTGTTGCCGGAAGGCAATGGTTTGACGGCATCCAGGTTGCCGCGCAACCGGAACCTGCTGCCGTCGGCAAAGACTTCCAGCGAGCCCTTGTCAGTTACGTAACTCACTCCTTTTTTGCCCTGCTGCGTCGGGCGACCGAGCTTCACGGTGAGGCTGCGACCCAAGGTTCCCTGGGCGAGCAGACTGCGAAGTTTTGTGGCGGCCTGCTCCTTTCCGGGACCGGGCTGCGGGATGAGCAGTTCGAGGCTATCCTTACCGAGCCCCTTTTCCCGTGCCGAGCTGGTTAACGATGTCAGATAATCGGAGTGTCCCGCATGGGCGGTTGCGGCATACAGCCCTGCGATTAAAAGAAACAGCGTGGTTTTGTTCATGGCAGATACCCCTCCTTGGGTTCATCAGGAAACTAGTTGTCGGTAATCCAGCTCCAACACATCCATTCCACATCATTATCGCGCCACCGGGCATAATCCCCGAAATTCTGCCACTTGACCCGGTCACGACGATAATGGCAATCAGCCTGTGCATCATGTGCGGAGGTATTGGAACTGCCGCTGGCCAGGATTGCCACATCCTGGTCCTCCCACCAGTCGCCGTTGCCGTCGAACCAGGCCCATTTGACCCTTTTGCCGTCCTGCAGGTCGTCGGCAAAATCCTCGCCGGTTTCGTCGGTGGTAAGGCTGTCATATAACTTGTCGTGGCTGCCGGTTGCCATGATCAGGCCGCCTCTGAAGGTGTTGACCCAGCGGTCAATGATCCCGTCCAGCTTGAGAGTCGAACAGGCATACTGGGCAAAAAATGCTGCATGCCTGTCCTCATCGCCAAGACGCCAGTTGTCAGTGTTGGAGCGCGCGCGGACATTCTGGTCCCACATCACCAATCGGGCATCGGTGGCATCGGCGCCGCCATGGGTGCTGACATAGAAGAGATGGACGTCATCCGGTCCGGCGCCACAATCGTCGCAGGAGGAAAATGCGGTGCGGGCGCCGTGCAGATTATAATAGAAATCCTTGGTGTCGGTGTCGTCAAGTTCGTTGTTGAACCATGAGCAGCGCCGCCATACATAGGAAAGATTGGTTTGCCAACTGTTCTGGAAATCTTGTTGGCAACGCGTGCCGAAGTGGGCGGCATGTGAGTTGTCTGCTCCATACAGAACGGCGCTCGCCGCCAACATTAGGGTTAAAAAGAACGTGAACAGGAATTTCATGAGTTCCTCCTTTATTAAGATGTAGTGGTGAGCAACCACCGTAGCTGCCATCACAAGCCATACTTTTTCAGGACAACCGACAGCTCGTTGATCAGCCTGCTGGCGTCTTCATGCTCCAGCAGCTCTTCAATCTGCCGGAAATGGGCAGGTTCACGGATTCCAGGGACAAACTGCAGGCTCTCCTGCCGCGACACCGCGACCCGATTGGCAAGTTTCAGATCGATGTAGACCTCGTCAATGGCGGCAATCAGAAGTTGTTCTTCCTTATCGAGGGCAAAGCCGGCATCGAACCAGTGAGCTGGTTCACGAATGCCCGGATTAAGCTGGTATGCAAGCTCTTCCGAGGCCTGGGCCTGAAGCTGTATCCTGGGAGATGTTCTGAAGTGGGCCGGCTCCATCCAGTCGGTCTTGAGCTTCAGCTTGAGAGCTTCATGCCAGATCAGGAAAAGCTTGTAGCTCCCGGTTGCCACCTTGCCGAGCTTCTTGCCGGCGATCTCCTTGAAGATCGGGGCGAATTCCTTTTCGAACAGGGTTCCCTGGAGGTTCTTGGCCGCGAATTCAACCTTTTCGATCTTGCCACCTTCAACGATCTCAAATTTGACCGGCAGGGTTGTGGTAACCACGAAACCGATCTGCTGGGAGACCCGGTCAAAAATTGTATCAACCTTGGGCTGAATCGAATCCTTGATAAACCGGTAAATCTCGACCAGATCACCAAAACGCTGCACTAGAACCGGGTGAGCCGGTTCAACCCAATCTCGATTTTTGATGTTAGCCATTTCGTAGTTCCTCCTTTTGTTGTTTGTTGTGCCTGCATACGATTTCAAATGCGATCACTGTCAGCGATATTTGTCAGTTCCTGGCCTCCAGCTGTTTTCTGAATTCGGCATATGGTACCGGCGTCCTGAGCGCCCCGAAGAATCCAAGCCCCAACGGATCATCACCGGATTTTACAAGGCTCTCCACTCCGGTATAGGGAAACGTCGTACCAGTCCCCAGGATTCCGATCCCAATCGAAGAGGTCGGA